>CADAAF010000116.1 GCA_902785805.1 uncultured Bacteroidales bacterium
CAACGGCAAGGGCTCCACATCCCACTTGATAGCTGCTGCTCTTCATGCCGCAGGACTGAAAGTGGGACTCTATACGTCCCCGCACTTGGTGGATTTCCGCGAACGCATACGCGTGTCAGAGGCATCCGATCTCCCGATGAAGATGATAGACGAGGAACAGGTCATACGTTTTGTGGAGGACAACAAGGATTTCCTTGAAGCACTCAAACCGTCTTTCTTTGAGACCACGATGGCTATGGCGTTCACATGCTTTGCCGAACAGCACGTGGACGTGGCGGTAATAGAAGTAGGGTTAGGCGGACGGCTTGACAGCACCAATATCCTTCCGCCGTTTGTAGCCGATGCGAAAGAGCCTTACGGCGTGATGTTATCCGTCATTACCAATATTGGTCTTGACCATACTATGTTCCTCGGCAATACCCTTCCGCAGATAGCCAAAGAAAAAGCCGGTATCATCAAACACGGTGTGCCGTGTGTCATTGGCGAGACGGACGAGCAGACAGCCCCTGTTTTCCTTCATACCGCCGAAGCCAACCATATATTAGGTGACGGTTTGGAAACCGACCGCTGCCGTATCTGGTTTGCCGACCGCTGCGAATACCTACGTCGCGAACGCAAACGTACTGCTCCCGAATGCCAACTCAAAGGCGACTATCAGGAAAAGAACCTGCAAACTGCTTTCGTCTCTCTTCGGGCAGTCTGGAATCCTTTGACGGAATCCGTAATACATACCCGTAACGTCGGATTGGGCTCCTTGATGTCGTTTGGCAAAGCTGTACAAAAAGGCTTTTCGGAGGTCTGCACTCTTACCGGATTACGTGGTCGATGGGAGGTCTTGAACACCTGTCCTCTGACCATTTGCGACACGGGTCACAATTCCCACGGACTACGCTATGTCAGTCAGCAGTTGCAACAGATTTTGCGCGAACGGCTTTTGCGGTCGGCAGATAATGTGCTTCGCATTGTTTTCGGAATGGTGGATGACAAGGACGTGGACACCGTAGTAGAACTGATGCCGGACAACGCAATCTACTATTTGACCCAACCTGACACCCACAGAGCCATACCCGCCGAGAAGATTCTGGCGATATGGAAAACGGCTAAACCGGACACAAAAGTTACCTGCTATGAACACTTGTCAGAGGCACTGGATGCAGCCCGAACAGACTGCCGTCCGGACGACATTCTTTTTATAGGAGGAAGCAACTACATAGTCGGCGAAGCACTGCAAATAAACGCCTAAACACCTAAACACCTAAACCAATCAACTATGGTACACGATCTTTACATTTTGATGATTACAGCGGGCGTGGTGGCTCTGCTGTTCAAACTGCTCAAACAGCCTGTTGTGTTGGGCTACATCGTAGCCGGTATCTTGGTCGGTCCTCATCTCTTCGGCGAGAAACTTGTGGAGATGGAGAATGTCGAGACTTGGGGCAACATTGGTGTCCTCTTTGTGCTCTTCTGCATCGGTTTGGAGTTCCGTATGAAGAACCTCTTCGAGAGCGGCAAAGTGGCACTCATAGGGGTCTCGACGATTGTTGTCGGTATGCTCCTTTTAGGATATGGAGTAGGACGTTTTGCGTTGTTAGACAATATGAACTCCATTTTCCTTGCTGCCATGCTCTGTATGTCCTCCACAACCATCGTCATGAAAGCCATTGATGAGGCAGGATTGGGCAAGGCACGGTTTGTAAAAGGAGCCACTTCGATTCTTATTTTTGAGGACATCATTGCTGTGGTATTGTTGGTCTTGCTTTCGTCCATCGCCGTCAAAAACAGCTTCGAAGGGGGTGAATTGCTGGAAAAAGTAGCCATTCTCGCCATTACACTCGCCGTGTGGTTCGTGGTGGGTATCCTTATTATCCCTACTTTCCTGCGCTGGGTACGTCCGCATTTGAATGACGAGATACTTATTATTCTTGCGCTCGGTCTATGCCTTGGTATGGTGCTTACTGCTGAAGAAGCAGGATTCAGTTCCGCTCTTGGTGCATTCGTTATGGGTATGATTCTTGCCGAAACCAAAGAGGCGCATCGTATAGAGCATCTTATGGCACCGCTCAAGAACGTCTTTGCAGCCATCTTCTTTGTTTCTGTCGGTATGATGATTAACCCTGCTTCGTTAGTCACATATTGGGATTCGATACTCTTTGTCGCTGTAGTTATCATCGTCGGCATGATTGTCTTCGGCACACTCGGTTGCTGGTGGGGTGGTGAGACGTTCAAGGATGCCATGCAGACTGGTTTCTCGTTTGTTCAGATTGGTGAGTTCTCATTCATCATTGCCGCACTTGGCAGCAAACTGAACGTAACGGACCCTGCTATCTATCCCATCATCGTGGCTGCCTCGGTACTCACTACGTTCTTGACACCGTATATTATGAAAGCAACTATTCCGTGCTACAATTTCCTCTATAACCATGCTTCGCCGCGTCTCAAAGCCAAAATAGATGCCCGCGAACAGCAGGTGGCAGAAGCGGAGAAAGCAGCAGCCGAAATATCGGATAAGGCTGCCAACGAACCTTCCTCTGCGGACAAAGTTCGTAAAGCGGTTCGCAAAACGCTTGTTACCAAGCATGTGGTCAATCTCTTCCTCAAAAACATGTCCGAAAACGACCAACCGGAAGAGAAACAAAACGCTGAATAACAATAACAAGCCATCACTAAAGAAAAACAACCAATAAACAACTATACAATGTCCTGTTTACAAGTCCTTTTAGCGATTATCTTTCCGCCGTTAGCGGTCATTGACCGTGGATGCGGATCGGTCACCATTGTCCTTCTACTTACTCTGCTCGGGTGGGTGCCCGGAGTAATAGGTGCATTGATTATTCTGAACAAGAACTCTTGACTTCTCGTCCTCCAAGAGCACAAGAACTTTATAACTAATAACATTAAAACATGAAACGCTTATTCATTATTTTGGCAGCGGTGGTTATCACTACAGGAATGAAGGCTCATGATGAAATCGGTATTATTGCCGGTGGAATTAACGGCTTGAGTTACAAACACTGGTTCTCTGAAAAGGTCGCCATTCAGACCGATTTGGCTGTGGGGCTGACGGCGGCACCGATGGGGATTTATGCGTACGGAAAACAAATGATATCCGGCACCAAATCCTTGTATGATTTCACTCTCAACCCCAATTTGTTGGGGCACCTCTCTATTATTCCGAACTTACAATTCTACGGAGGTGCGGGTGTCAACCTTGGTTTGATGAGCGACCTGCACAATACCAACCCCGATTTGATTATGGGCAAGTTTGGCATCAACGGAGTGTTAGGCTTGGCTTATGATTTGCCGCTGGTGGTATTGGCTCTTGATTTTCGTCCGGGCTACGGATTAGGATTCCGTGATGCAAATCTTTTGGCGCATTTCTTTGATTGGAAGGTGGGACTGGCTGTACGCTATCGTTTCTAATCAGACACAAAAAAGCGCCCTCGTATCAGTATTATACGGCGCTGAAGGCACTTTTTGAACGGCAACTGAACGGGAAATGAACGACGAATGAACGAGAACGCAGCCGTTTTCCTGCTCTGTTTCGTTGTTTTTTTCGTTCGTTAACAAGGAATCTTATTCCTGCATTTTTTGTAGAAAACTTATCTGCAAATTATTTTGCCAATCCGTATCATCGCAGTACTTTTGTACCCGTGAGCAAACTAATTTTGCTCGCGAATGATATATGTTTACTGTTACAAATTTCTTCAAAGTTTCCAACGCATTGCTCGACTGGGACAAACTTAACATCGAACTGATTAAGCAGGTCAATCGCTTTTACATCGAGGAAGTGAAAAACATCGGCAAGATAAACCAAAGTGCCATGCCTAAACTCTTATGTTTCAATGCGGCACGTACACTTTACGAACAACTGGCGACACTTAAACTGCCGGAAATCGAGGCGGACACGCTCTTCGCCGGATTGGATAAAAACAACCTTAACAATGGCAAAATAGCTGTCCCCATACCGTATCAACCCGACAAAGAAACATACAATTTCTATGTTACGGATTGGAAGCAGCAGGCGCTTATCCTTTCACTGCTGTGGGCGATATATTCCTTGGAAGACAACCCGAACAAGCAACTGCTCCGCATTTTGGAAGAGGATTGTAAACACGATAACCCGTCTATCTATTTGTTTGCGGAGTTCCGAAACTTCATAAACCGGCTCCTTGAAGAACGGAAAAAACAAACGCCTAAAAACGAGACGGACACTCCAACGGAATCATCGGTTAAGGAAAAGGAATCCCCGGCCGAAAAGACAATGACATCCAAATACATCATTGCCACTAAACGCAAAACGGATGTGATTAAACTCTTTTTCTTTATGCTGAAATTAGGACTCTTCACTGAAGCCGATGGGCAGCCGATACGGAAGGACAAAGACTTTATGGAAGCGGTCGGTTCCTTCTTCGGAGAAAATTTCTCGCAATATCTGCAATATAATTCGAAGGCAAAAAACATGAATACCTACATGAATATCTTTGCAGATTTGCGCGACAAAGCTAAAGACGACAAAGTCATCCGGCAGCTTCAGGACTACGCACAAGAATATCTGTTGGCATAATATCAGCATCTTACAAACATGAAGGTAAACCTTCTTGGCACCATAAGGTAAACCGCCGCTCTCTTGAAACGAACGAAAAGGTAAACCTTCCGCAAAAATAGGTAAACCGCTAATAATTACAACGTTTACCACAAATCGATCCCCCGTATAGTACTTTTGCACCCGAAATCAATCACGGTTTCGGGTGCTTCTTTTGTATCGAAGACTCATATCGGATTATTTCAATAGGAACATGCGAGTGTACATAGCATTGGGCCGAACCAACTACTATTATTAAACTAACTAAATTTTTAAAACTATGGCATTCATTAAAACACTGGAACCTGCTGTCAAGTATATGAAGGGCAAGTTCAACAAATCGGATTCAACGTACTACAAACAAATGTACAACCACACGGTGGGCGTACGGGTGGACAATCCTTACAAAGGTGCAGACACGGCTGCGCAAATCGCTGTCAAAAACAAGTTCAAAGCATGTTGGTTGCAGACCGACACCGAACTTGCTGATACTTCCAAGCATGCAGAATGGTTGGCTAAGTTCAAAAAACAGCGGAAATGCAAAACACTCCGCACCTACGTATTCTCAAAACTCTATCCAACAATAACTATTTAAAAAAGGAGGTAATTATGTCTAAAATCGGAATGGAATATCCCTTCAATCGGATTTCTGGAAAACCTATGAAAGAATGTGATACCGTATTTAAAATGGTATTCAGTCAACCGTATCTATATGGGCATGACCGTAGTAGATACAAGTATAACCCGACAGCTGCACAATTGGTACAGAACACCAAATTCCGTCAGGCGGCGCAACAGACGCACAATATTATGGCGGACATTGACAGGGTGGAACCGTATAAAACGGCTTGGCGCAACTACATAAAAAGCGGAAACACCCGTTACAAGACTCTTAGGGGATACATCTTCAGTCAAGTCTATCTGTCGTTGTAAGTGCTTTCAATCGCATAGATAACACTGTGTGATATAATAAAGAAGGCTGCTAATCAATCTAATTAGGAGCCTTCTTTATGCTCGGTACTATTGTTTATACGACGGAGTAGGTCAGTCTGCCTTCGTTCTGTAAGTCACGAAGGAAAATATAGACATCGCGCGTAATGTTCACTGTCAACTGGTTGGACAGGGTGGTAACGCTGTCGTTGTAACGGGTATCAATCAGTTGAACCTTTAATGGAATGTTTACTGCATCCCGCTCGGTATCGTCATTGTCTTTTTTATGCGTGCTTTTTTGTCCGAAATGATCCAATAGCAATTCGCCTAATTCGGTAGTGGCATTCTCCACGGGAACTTGTAATAACAGGGTGTGGATATATTTCTTCTGTGCGTTTTGCAGCAGTTCCACCTGTGTGAGATTGAACTCGTATTCGGCTTTGTCTATTGGTTCCGGTACGAAATACTTTCGCCCTTCTCCCCGTTGCCGGATAGTACCCGAAAGCATCACATAAACGTTCTTTTTGAGCATCGGTGCAAACTGCTGATAGGTATTGCCGAACAGCGCAAACTTGTAACTGCCGTTATAGTCTTCTATCGTATAACGCCCGTACGGATTGCCGTTTTTGGAGATGGCTTGTTCTTCACTCGTAATGATTCCGCCTATGCGAATGGGTTCTTTGGAGTGTTGTAATATCCATTCGTTAGGGTTAATGGATTGCGAAGTATCTTCTGCGGAAGAGGTCTCGGCGGCGCGAGCGGCAGCAGCGCGAGACTCGGGACTACGCCAACCGTCAAAACGTTGCATATCCTCGCAAGTGAGCGTAGTCAGGTGCTGCATCTCAAATTCGTATTCGTCCAACGGATGCGCCGACAGGTAGATACCAATCAGGTCCTTCTCCTTGTTCAGCCGCTCAATAGGCGACATACGCGGAATAGAAAGCGGCATTTCCGGTTTGGCTATCGTTACCTCGCTGCCTGCCATATCGCCGAATAGCGAATTGCGCTGCATCTGACGATCCTGTTGGTACATATTGCCGTAACGGATCAGGGCATCCAACACGTATTCGCCACGATCGTTAATACCCAATAGTTGCTCACGATAAACATCTGTAAAGCAGTCGAAAGCACCGCCTGTAACGAGCCATTCCAATGTCTTGCGGTTGCACGATTGCAGATTGACGCGCTCTACGAAATCATATACCGACTGATACTTGCCGTTCTTCTTCCGTTCCTCAAGAATAGCCTCCACGGCTCCTTCGCCGACACCCTTGATGCCGCCCAAACCGAAACGTATATCCCCTTGCTTATTGACCGTGAAGTTCATTTCCGATTCGTTCACATCGGGTTCTAATACTTTAATATGCAGAGCCTTGCACTCGTCCATAAACTTCGTCACCTCCTTGATGTCGTCTTTGGAGATGGTCAGGTTGGCTGCCAT
>CADAAF010000117.1 GCA_902785805.1 uncultured Bacteroidales bacterium
CACCTTGCCGTACAGGGCGTTATTGGTCTGGAAAGTAGTCGATATGGCTGTCAGGCACGTCGAGAAATACTCCCACAGACAGATACTGCTCAGGTAGAACACCGGCTGGGGGATATCGTCGGTCGGAATGTTGGCTATACGTCCGAACACGACCATATACATTATCGTCGAGAAGATCGGAGCCATAAAGTACCAGCCCATTCCGAATACGGTCTGCTTGAACTGCACCGTTATATCCCGCTTCACGAACAGCCATAGCAGGTAACGCTTGCTCCACACTTCGCGCAAACCCAAACGGAAAGCACTCTCGTGAGGGGCTATCGTAGTGGTCCAATATGTATTGTTTTCCTCTTTCACAGGCAGTTATTTACACCGTATCCATAAACGACTTCTGTACCTTGTTGAATATGATCATACCGATGAACAGTGTTATCAGGGTCATCACAAGGCTATAGCCCAACCATGCCCAGGAGAACTCGCCTGCGCCTAACAGCGAGTATTTGGCGGCTTCTATGATAGGGGTCACCGGATTGAGGGACATGGCAAGGTGCAGGTTCGGGTTCGTCACCATCGACATGGGATAGATGACCGGTGTGATATACACCCACAACGATATGACTTTCCCGAATACTATTTGCAGGTCGCGGTATTTGGTCGTGAAAGATGACACTATCATACCCACGCCCACTGCGAACAATGCCAATATCAGTATCAGCAACGGGAACAGCACTATCTGCCAGTGAATCGTCACTTCCGAACCCGTAGCTATATAATATATATAGAACGCGAGGAAGATTCCCAACTGAATGGCAAGACTCAGCATATTGACTGTAACGGCGACAAGCGGCATAATGATACGCGGGAAATACACTTTGCCGTAAATCTCCGCATTGGTTACGAACGAGTTGCTTGTTGAACTGAGGCACGAGGCGAAGTAGCCCCATAATGATATGCCTAACAGGTAGAAGAGCACGGGAGGGATACCATCGGTCGGGATATTGGCTATGCCGCCGAACACCGCCACATACACTATCACCGACAAAACGGGCGTAATCAGAAACCACAGCGGACCTAATATAGTCTGCTTGTATGCCACGCGGAATGCGCGTAACACATACAGCAAGAACATATCACGATACCGCCACAGCTCCTTCCAACCTACCGCTAATACGTTAGCTTTCGGAGTGATGACCGTGTCCCATAGCGCACTATCTGCCGGTGTTTTTCCCATTCAAGCCGATGTTTCTTCCTTTCAAGCCGATGTTTCTTCCTTTCAAATAAGCAGGTTTGATGCCCGCTGACCTGTCTTGCAGACCGAAATAGTCAGCACAACCCGTTATTCGTTTCGGGCGGCAAAAGTAACGTTTTTTGACCAATTGGCAAACTTTTCCGTACATTTTGCAAAAATTTGTCCAATCCCTGCCCCACCCTTGTCCTATCCACACCCGATTTCTGCCCCACCCTTGTCCTATCCACTCCCGCCCCCTGCCCGAAAACACCCCCTGAATTACCGGACTTCCATCGGAGCAATTCCATAGGTCACCCAAAGGTCACCCATAGGTCACCCATAGGTCGCCCATAGGTCACCCATAAGTCACCCATAAGTCACCCATAGGTCACCCATAGGTCAAGGCAACTCTCACAATACTCTCACAATACTCTCACAACACCCTCACAACACTCAAATCGGCAGGAAACACACACACAAAGCAGTTCCTTCTATACGGTCGTTTATTAAGTAGCATCATACAGCACTATCGGTTGCCGGACAACACCTGCCGGGCGGGCTGTTCATATTCAACCTTCCGCGCTGCCGCCACGAATATGCGTACTTGAATAAGGCTCGGAATATGCCGTAAAATGAGCAATCTTGGTGCACAAAAAGGATTAAAATGTTGGCAAACCGTGCAAAAAGTTTCAAAAAACGACACAATATTTTGCAGAATGAAAAACTTACCTTATCTTTGCCGCGCAGTTCCGGATAAAAGGCTGTTTATTTGGAGGAAGTGTTTCGCACTATCCCTCCACATTCCATAAACTGGTAAACTGCACATAACAAACCATATAACAAAGCATACAGTATAAACTGATGCAACATAAACTGATACAAAGTAACCGACACTGATAAAAATAAATATTAACCCTTAAAAAACCCTAACAACAATGAAAAATCCATTCGCATCATTTTCACTCACGCGATGTGGCTGACGGTCAGCACACGCACTCTTTACGCAGGCGTTCTGTCTGCGGAAAAAAGACTCCCCACTTGGTTTCATCTTACCGCAACTTTGGCACTGGCGTGCCATCCCGCCTATAGAGAATTATCTCTGAAAAGGCAGAATCAGCGGTATAAGACACCGTGACGCGCACACGCAAAAACGCGCACCTCTCTGCCGACAGGCACTAATCGACCTTTGGCATACTGATATTACCGCAAAAACGAATTATTTTTGCCTGAATGTTTGTGCTTTCAGACAAAAGCACTACTTTTGCACCCGAAAAACAAGAAAGGAGGCACTTATGCAGACAATGACTATCCCAAAGAATTACAGCAAAATGACTGTTTATGTTCCGAAGGGGGCGATAAGACGCTTCCGCTCCGTAACTAAAACACTGGGAGTGGAAATTGAAACCAAAAGCTCGATGGACAGGGCTTTGGAAGACATCGAAGCGGGACGCGTGAACTCCTACAGTTCTGTAGATGAAATGATAAACGCTATCCTCTGATGTACAACTTGCGTACCACTCGCGAATTTGAGGTCAGCCTCAGACGTTGTATCCGGCAGGGACGGGATATCCGGATTTTCCGTGAAGCGGCAGAGTTGCTGAAAGAAAACGGAATCCTCCCGCAGGAATACAGTCCTCATAGACTGACCGGAAGGCTGGCTGATTATTGGGAATGTCATTTGGAGGACGACTGGCTGTTGGTATGGCGACAGGATGACAACAACCTTATCCTTACATTAACCAACACAGGCAGCCACACGGAGTTGTTCTCCAAACCGAGGATGATAATATAACAGCATAGTCTGTTCCACCTAAAGCGGTAATATCAGGTAAACGATATTGCCGCTTTTTTGTTGTTTCACTTCCGCTATTGTTGAACCGGACAATGAACAACGAATGAACCTGACAACGAACAACGAATGAACCTGAACAGCGGGTACACAGCAGTCCCCGCAAGCCGTAGAAGGATACGGCATCCGTTTATATACCCCCGCTGATGCAATCGGCGATAACAAAACAAACGCACCCACCCGCCGCGAGCGTCAATATACATCGGGCAATATCATTGCTCGAACCAGACAAAACAATTAAACTAACAATAAATTAACCATTATAAACTAAACAATCATGAAAAAACTATTCTCGTTTTTATGCCTCCTTGTGCTCGGAGCGGGCATGAGCGTATTGGCGCAGGTGGTACTTGTGCCAAAAGACAGACCTATGAGCCTGCTTGAAAGGATTGATGTGCAGCAGCAAGAGGTCGCAATTCTTACAGAGATGGCGACAGAGAATATCGCTCAACACGATTATCAAATGGCAGGCAGAAACAACGCCCCAGCCGCAACGATGGCATCTCTTTCGTTCTCATGGTCGAATGTGTCAAGTGTCACAAAGAAGGTCGAAGGGACCTATAACGCTGTATATAATTATAACTGGACGGGGTCTTATCCCTATCTGCGATTGTATATGATATTCCCAAAGGCAAGTGCCGTAACGTGGAATGGCAAGACGTGTCCTGCATACGGGGATTACACCATTCGGAATTCTGCAGATCCATACACAATGATGAACTCTGCTGTAACAGACAATGACGGATCACGTTATTATCGTTCAGGTGTAGATATCAATAGTTCAAAGTATTATCGTTTTACCAGCGGTTCTACAGTTACAGTAAGAGAGGGTGTTGACGGACCATATATTGTGATTCACTCCACATCTAACAAGAACTCTTCCAACAATACAGTTACTTCCGGTGATTATGTCACAATAGACGTAACGGTAGGTTCGCCTGCACCGGCATCAGGTGAAGACGGTACGATTCAAGTTGTTCCGGGGGCAAACGGGGAAATCAAAGTTGGTAGCGGTTCTTGGCAATCAACAACATTTTCACAAGGATATACCGGAGGCACCTATGTCACCATATCTGCGCAAGGTACCGGCGACTACGTATTTGACCAATGGTTAGAAGATGGTAACACAGACGCAACGCGTACAATAACAGTTGATGGTAATGCAACTTACACAGCAACATTCAAAAAACTCATCATCCATCATACATTCTATTGGGCTAATCTTGCCGAAGGAGGAACTGATGCTGAATATGGTTCAGGTGACGGCTTGTATGTATATCGTTTATATTTTACGGACGGTGGTATCAATTATCCGTCATTGGATCTTCAGTTGCTTTATGATAAGTCTAAATTGAAAGATTATGGATCCATAACGGCTCCTCCTGAAGGCGTGTATAATATGCTAAATAGCGTTTATGATGATTTTGTGGAGTTTTATGCTTTAGGAGGTACGGAAAACAGTTCTTATATGTCTCGCTATTGGGATGCTAACAATAGTTACAAACCTTTCCGTACGGGAACAATAACCATTTCCCAAGGAGCAAATGGATATCCGTATATCGAAGTGATTACAGGGCAAGGAAATGGGACAAAACAATTCTTTGAGATTACAGTCGGCGAGCCTGCTGCGGCAGTCGTTACCCACAATGTCAGTATCACAGCCCCGACCAACGGCACAATCACCGTTTCTTACAATGACGGCAGCGCACAGTCATTCACCTCGGGCAGCCGCGACATCGCGGAGAACACCGTTCTGACTGTTACCACTACTCCCGTTGCCGACTACCACTTCGGTGCATGGACAGGCAATGGTGCGGCTTCCGTGACCGTGAACGGTGACAAGACCATCGGTGCCACCTTCGCACAGAACGACTACTTCCTCAACGCCACCTATGGCGCAGGCGGAGCAAGCGTGACGCGCAGCGACAACGGCAACAACCTGACCGTGAAACGCGCGGGCAACACCGTCACCCTCACACCCACGGCGGCAACAGGATATAACTTCCTCGCTTGGGCAGGCGATGATGCGGCCAAGATGAGCGGCAACGTCTTCACGTTCCCGACCAACGGCACGCACAACACCACCTACAACGTGCAAGCCACGTTCCAGGCTATCACCTACGACTTGACGTACAATGGTCTGGAAGGTGCGACACACTCCAATCCTGCGACCTACACCGTTGAGACGGCAACCATCACTCTCACTGATCCGAGTGTACGCGAGGGTTACACCTTTACAGGTTGGACCTGCGGCGGCAGCCCCATTACGCAAATAGCAGTCGGTTCTACCGGCGACAAGACCATCACCGCCAACTGGACGCAGAATGGTTACACGGTAACATTGGCGAAGAACAATGATGCTTACGGCACATTGACTGACAGCAAGGATAATGTGATTGCAGAGATAACTGGTGTGGAAGATAATGCAGGAATCTCTATTAGTGGCAACAGGCTGACTATCGGCAGCACGACCGTCACCGCCACAGCTGCCGACAAATCTGCGGACGGTATCATTGATTACGAGTTTGTCAACTGGACGGATGGCGATGGCAAAGCTCTGCCCACAATGGTAACCGCAGATATGACCATTCGCGCTAATTTCACCCGCTTTACCACGCTTTGTGAAAATTGCGACAACGGTCATTATAACGCTTTCAGGGAGTATGACAAACAAACCCTAACCGCCAAACTCTTCCGTAAGTTCGAGTCTGGTCGCTGGTCAACACTCTGCCTGCCGTTTGATGTCAACAAAGCCATGTTCAGCTCATTGAATTTCGGCTCGCGTATCTATGAGTTCAGGTATGCTGAGGGTAATGCCGATACGGGTGTCAATCTGTACTTCTCCATCGCCAAGAGTATCAAGGCGGGCCAGGGTTATATAGTGAACGCGAATGCTGCATTGGCGGCTCGTACCTCGTTCACCTTCCCGGGTGTGAATATCGACTTGTCTAAAGATAACGGTGCAGAACTGAATTCGGTAACAGCCTACGATAACTTGACAGGCAGCGGTGCCACACAGGGCAACATCGAACTGGTCGGCACACTGCGCAAAGGTACGCTGAAAGGTACAACCGATGGCAACACGTATATGGGACTCAAAGAGAACAAGATTTACTATCCTAACATCGCTACCGGTAGCACC
>CADAAF010000118.1 GCA_902785805.1 uncultured Bacteroidales bacterium
CGTACTTCGCCTCACCCAAAGCATACACTTGCTCTATCCGTAAGTGCCTCAAATAATTAACATTCGTCTCTTGGGGAACCTCCGCTTCCACGGCACGCAATGCATACGTCGCCGAGTCTATCAGCAGCCTGCCGTTGAATGTCGCATAGTAGGGGTTCTTTGTCCGGAAAGCCACGGCATACGTCTTTCGCAGTGACCCGTCCCACGCTGCCTCATACGTGGAATCCGTTAACAGATAGGTATAGTACCGCGTCCCGCTTGCCGCCACCGGACTTAAAAAAGCCGTCCCGCAGTACGATACCGTCGAGTGATAGAAATCCGCCCGTTGCTCCGCATCGCTCAAAAACACTTTCCACACCCCGTCGCTCGCCGTTTGACCCGCCTTCGTGCTGTTATAGAGCGGCAGCAAGTAAGTCGTATCTGTTGCGCTAACCGTCCGTACCATCGCCCCTTCCATACGTTTCCACAACCGGCGGCGAAGATGCTTGGCGCGTATGTCGCTCAGGTAAACCTGCACCGCCGTCTCGCCCTCGTTCCTTAAGCCGCTACGCCACCGTTCACCATAGGCGCGTACGCTGTCCATCAGTGCTAACGCAGGATTACTGCCGGGCACAACAAACACCTCCACCAACCCGACCGATTCCTCCGTCAGTTGCACATCTATCCCTGCCTGCCGTCCCGCTTCCACCTTGAACTGCTGCGGCCTATACCCCACCGCCGATACCACCATCGTTGCCTTCTTTACCAAAGGTGCACGAAGCAGAAAAACGCCTTCCTTGGTCGTACTCGTCCCGTAAGAAGTTCCCCTGAAATACACGCTCACGCCCTCTATCGGCTCGCCCGTTCCCGCATCTGTCACCTCGCCCACGATCGTTGTCAAGCCCGCAACCGACCCCTGACCACGTACCGTCAGCGAAATACTCACAAGTAGCAACAATATGGAAATGTACCTTTTCACTATTTAGCCCTATTGGCAGGATGATACTGCATAATGGCATCACGTAGGTCTTGTATATCCAAGTGCGTGTAAATCTCTGTGGTCGTTATCTTTTCGTGTCCCAACAACTGCTGTATCACCCTCAGGTCGGCTCCGTTCTGCAGCAGATGCGTGGCAAACGAATGACGCAACGTGTGCGGCGATATGACCTTGTGAATACCGGCTTTTTCTGCCAATCGCTTGATGATAGTGAACACCATCGCCCGCGTCAGTTGCCGCCCGTAGCGGTTCAGAAACGCTATATCTTTCGCTTCCGGCTTCACGTCCAAATGGCTGCGGTCCTCCAACCAGTACCCGAACCACTTATCCGCCTCCGGCGAGATAGGCACCAACCGCTGCTTGCTGCCCTTACCCCTGACCAACAGATAACTTTCTTCCCTATATATGTCCGACAACCTGAGACCCGTCAGTTCGCTCACCCGCAAACCGCTCCCGTACAGCATCTCCAACATAGCGCGGTTGCGATGACCCTCCGCACTGCTCAAGTCCACCGCCTCCACCAATCGGTTCACCTCCTCCAACGACAGCACCTCCGGCAAGTGTTGCTCCTTGCGGGGAGACTCCAACAATTCCGACGGATCGTCCTCGCGCAGGTTATGATACAGCAAAAAACGATAAAAAGAGCGGACACCACTCAGTATCCGCGACTGTGTACGACTGTTCGCACCATCTCCAAACTCCTCATATACAAAACCCTGCAAGTCCTCAAACGTAGCCTTATCTGCCGCTATACCCATCCGCTCGCAGTAGGCAAACAGTTTGTCCAAATCCTGCTCGTAGGCTTCTACCGAATTGGGCGACAGACCGCGCTCCAAACGCAGGTAACTGTGGTACTGCTTACGTATCGACTCGCTCTCACTCATTGCTCGCGCGTGGATTTCATTGCCGGTATAGCCGATGCTACGAAGCCGATAACCAATACTATCCCCAACACTACCAGCACATCCCCCGCCTCCAATCGCACAGGATAACTGCTGATGATATACTCTGTCCCGTTCCCCATCCGAAGCCAGCCGAATCGCTCTTGCGACCAACAGATAATCATCCCTGTCACAATGACTACCGCCGCTCCCACTGCCGAAATCAGCGAGACCTCATACAGAAAAATCCTCTGAATCATCTGCTCGCTCGCACCCAAGTGACGCAACGTCTGTATATTCGCCTTCTTGTCGATAATCAGCATCGTCAGCGAACCCAACAAATTGAAGGAAGCAATCAGTAGTATAAACGCTAACAGCAATGTAGTCAGCAGTTTCTCTATGCGGACTATCCGGAAGAAATCCGCCTGCTGCTCGTAGCGGTCCATCACCTTGTATCCGTCTCCCAATAGGTTTTGTATCTGCTTCTTAACCTCTTTTTCCTTACCTTCCGCCACCTTACATTCCACGGCGGTTACCTCCCGCTCGCCAAAGTGAAACAGCCTGCGCGTCAGTTCCAACGACACTAACATCATCTCATCGTCGTACTGCGTTTGATTGACCGCAAAAATACCTGATATATAGCACGTCGCCTGCTCAAAACTCTGCTCCGGATGCAGCAGATTAACCCGTCCTTCCCGTTTCGGCGCATATACGTGCATCCCCTTGACGAAGTGCGCTCCGATACCCAATTGGTTCGCCAAACCCTGCCCCGGCACGGCACGGTCAAACGCTCCGTCATACACCTTGTATTCGCCATCGACTATCAGACTATCTATCTCCGTCAATTGTTCAAAAGCCTCGTCCACGCCCTTCAGACGAACAGGGATCTGCTTGCCCGCATACTCCACCAAAGCCGTTTCTTCCACCGTTTCCGAATACACCGCCACCATCGGCAGCCCGCGTACCGCTTCAAAAGCCTCGCCGCCGCAGTCAAAACTCTTACCTTCTGCCGCTTCTATGCGTATGTCCGCATCAAAGCGGGAGAACATACCTTCTATCAAACTCTCAAAACCGTTCAGCACACTCATCACACACAGCATAGCAGCGGTTACCACTCCTACCGCTGCCGCGCTCACGCCGCTTACCACATTGATGGCATTATGGCTCTTCTTCGATACCAAGTAGCGGCGTGCTATATACCAAGCCGGCTGAACCTGCATACAAAACTCTCAACTCTCAACTTCTTTCAACTCTCGACTTTCAACTCTAAACACTCAACTCTCAACTTTCAACTAAATAACTACCGCCGCAGCAACTCGTCAATATGCTCCATTCGGTCTAACGTATCGTCCAAATGGAAATGCAACTCGGGGATAATGCGCAACTGATGACGTTCGATGTTCCCCAACTCGCCCCGCAGTTTATGCGTGTCGTCTTCTATCCGTTGCATTGTCTCTTCCACCTTCGCCTGCGGGAAGATGCTCACATACACGTGCGCTATCGACAGGTCGGGACTGATTCTCACTTCGCTCACCGAAATCAGCGTACCGCCCATACCCCGCGCATAGCGCAAAAAAATATCACTCAGGTCTTTCTGTATAAGACGCTCTATCTTCTGTTGTCTGGTCGTTTGCATAACTGTTTCCTTTCTGTTATCTGTAACACGCCGCAAAGATACGCTTTTCTTTTCATACTGCCAACAATAAAAATCGCTTACCCGAGAATAAACCTCCGCAACCCCTTCCTCACCTCCTCCCGATTTTTAGCCGACATCTCCCTATCTATTCCATAGGTCGCCCATAGGTCGCCCATAGGTCACCCATAGGTCACCCATAGGTCACCAATAAGTCACCCATAGGTAGTCCATAGGTCGCCTATGCTCTCACGGTACTCTCACCATACTCTCGCGTTCACCTCGCCGTTACTATATGCCAACCGCTCACATCGCCGGAAAACACAAAAAAACAGGTGCACTCAACGAGTACACCTGCTTGTCCTTTTTTACTTTCTTAAGGTATCAATACTTAGGACGACCTTCGTCGGATACGGTCAGTTTCTTACGACCATGAGCACGGCGGGCGGCTAATACGCGACGGCCATTCGCACTGGCCATTCTCTCACGAAATCCGTGCTTGTTGCGACGCTTGCGTTGCGACGGTTGGAATGTACGTTTCATCTCTTCTTTTCTTTTTATGCCTCACGGCGTTATTGATTGCTGTGGGGCGGCTTATTGACGTCTCACAGCGGTTTATTATGCAGCAAAAAAGCGCGCAAAATTACATCTTATTTCCTATTTACCAAAACTTTTCCAACTTTTCTCGTATTTTTCTTCTCTTTTCTCCTTTTTTGCACTGATGAAAGGATACAATTTTATGCCAAAAGAGAGCGTGCCAAAAACATATTGACACACACTCTTTTAATGCACTTCCTTTTACTCAATCCGCTGACCTTGTACTGTATAGGTCTTGCCGTTGCGGCGGATGTAGAGGATGCCGTTGTCAATGTACTTGCGGACACTTGGAGCGCGGCCGTCCCCGTCCGCATCACGGATTAGTTCGCCGTCCTCAATAACCAACTCTCCGCTATCTTCGCCATCCACGATGATGCGCACTTTCTGTGCCGTCATCGGCTTTTCGCTGCGGAAGAAGCCTCTGTAGGCGCGGATAGATGTACCTGTCGCCGTGTTCGGGTAATAGAGCTTGTTGTCCTTCAAGCCGAGGTAGCTGTTGCCGCTCGTTGTGCCTTGCAACATTCCTGTGCGGAGTGTTCCTACTAAATACAGACTGCCGCGTCCCGTACCGTCATTATAACCCGTCAGAGTGCTTATATCGCCGTTGTCGGCATCAGCATCTATCGTTACGTTCGGGAAGACGAAAGAGGTCTTGGTTGCGAGTTTGGCATTGGCATTGACTATATACCCTTTGCCCGCTTCGATAGACCGCGCGGTAGCAAAGTATATCTGCATCGTATTGTCATCCGCCTGCTCCGCATAACGGAACTCGAAGACGCGGTTGTACAAGCCGAGAGCCATCATCATACCTTTGTTCACATCGAACGGCAGACAGAGGGTAGCCCACTTGCCTTGCGTGAACTGACGGTTGAGGGTGGCGGTAGTGACTCTTTGTCCGTTGTAGTCGTTGGCGAACTGCGTGTAGTAGTCGGAAGATTCGTTCTCTTGGAGGGTGATGTCGGAAGGCAGTTCTTTTTTCTCAAAGACAGCGGTAAAAGTGGCGTTCTCGGTGGCTGTCAGGATACGGGGATTGGCTGTCTCTCCGTCCGACCAGCGGACGAACGTATAGCCGTCGTCTGCTACGGCAAGCACCTCGTAGGTATCGCCGCAGTCTATATCCAACTGCGGGGCGGACTGTGCAAAGAGCAATGCGGGCAGCAGAAGGAACAGTATAAATGAAAGTCTTTTCATAGTCGTTGTTTTTTCTGTGTCCGACATTATTGTTTGCGAATCTGCACTTGACCGCCTGTGGATGTTTCTCCAGTGACGGTGTAACGCACTTTGTTGAACTCGGCAGTGAGGCTCATATCCTTTGTGACGGTGACGGTGCGCGGGTTGTCTTTGTTGCCGTCACTCCACTGCCGGAACTCGAAGCACTCGTCCGCTACCGCTTCCAGAGTGATGACAGTGCCTTCGGGGTATTGGTTGTTGATGTTGAGGGAGCAGTTCTCGCCGTTGATATTGACGGTATAAACTTTGCTTTCCTGTTGTTGGGTCGGGATGAAGTAGGTGGTGTAGCAGATGTTTTTGGTTGCGGGCTTGATGTTCGGCAGCCATCCTGCGAAGGTGTAACCTTCTTTGGTCGGTGTCGTGCCAGTAAAGACGGGTGTAGTGCCTTGTGCTACTTCATCGGTCTTGATGACGTTGCCGTCCTCGTCCTGCCATGTGATGGTGTATGTCGCCGGCTCTGTCCCACTATTTTCTAAAGCACGAACATCGTATAATCCCCATTGCTCATGCATTTGATAGGTTTCCAAATAATCGGCAGGTACATATACAATAGTGCTGTATGACAAACCATACAGAGCATTAGTGTTTACTGTAGGCGGACGCATACCATAGCAAGTAATTGTCTCAATATTTGAGCAGTTATAGAAAGCACTTCTTTCTAATACCTTAACCGAAGAGGCTATACTTACATTCTTTATACTGCTGCAACCGCGGAAGGCTTCTTTTCCAATGGTTGCGACGCTGTTGGGAATGGTTATGGAGGTCAAACTGCTGCATTCGCAGAAAGCATAGTCTCCGATGCTTGTGACGCCATTGGGAATGGTTACGGAGGTCAAACCGCTGCAACCATAGAAAGTAGCTTGTGACGCTGTTGGGAATGACGGCATTTGTAACTGCTTCACCATTGATGTACAAAGTGTAGGAAGATGATATAGAACTCGGGCTAAATGATTTTGCACACCATTCTTCCATCGTACCAGAGAAATATATTTTACTGATTGTGCAACGAGCGAAAGCACCTTGCCCGATGCTTGTGACGCTGTTGCCTATGGTTACAGAGGTCAAACTGCTGCATTCGCAGAAAGCATAGTCTCCGATGCTTGTGACGCCATTGGGAATGGTTACGGAGGTCAAACCGCTGCAACCATAGAAAGTAGCAATCGCGGAAAGCACTTTGTCCAATGCTGGTGACGCTGTTGGGAATGGTTATGGAGGTCAAATTGTGGCAATCATAGAAAGTATAATCTCCAATGCTGGTGACGCTGTTGGGAATCCCAATGGATTTCAAATTGTAGCAATAATAGAAAGCATGGTCTCCAATGGTTGTGACGCTGTTGGGAATGGTTATGGATTTCAATATTTCGCAATAATAGAAAGCATAGTCCCCGATGTTTTTCACGCCATCCTCGATGATGACTTTTCTAATTGACTCTTTATAGGAATCCCACGGTGCTCTGGAAGACAAGGAAGACAAGGAATAATTCGTCATTGCTCCGTTGCCGGAGATGGTGAGAGTGCCGTCTTCAAGGGTCCATGTGAGGTTGGTGCCGCAGGTGCCGGATTGGGCGAAAAGGATTCCTACGCTTGCGGCAAGAGCGAGGAAGAAGGTTAGAAGTTTGTTCTTCATAGTTGTTTGGTGTTTTGGTTAGTAATTGGGTTATTTTGGTTTGAAACCAAGCATATAAAACAAAGCGTGAATGTTATCCACGCTTATTCTCCAATTTTTAGGCTCTGGTAAACCTTTTCCCAAGAATAAACAATAACGTTCACGCCGATATGTACAACACGCCATACCAGCGTGGTTCTTTACATATCCATGAACGTCTATTGCACAATCTTGTCTTGGGGGAAGAAATTTACCAGATTTCAAAATTGCCAAAACAAGCGTCAATAAACGCCGTATATTATGTCATGCGATGTTCCGTTTGGGGTAGGATGGCAAGACAATCCCGCCCGCTTTCCCCGCGCGTGAAACATTACGGCGGCAAAAGTACAGCACTAAAAGGAGATACACAAACTGGAGAGTATTTTTTTCAAAATTTACGATGCTTCTTTACGGTTGAACGAAAGTATGCATCTTATTTCTAACAGGCAAATTTTTTACGTTTTTTTTGTACGGTTACCAAAAACGCTATACCTTTGCCCGTCTTTTCAAAGCAAATAAGAAAATTCGTTGCATCTTTGAACGCATAAACGCATAAAAACTCATAAACTTAAATTACTATGGCTTACAAAATTTCTGAAGACTGCATTGCTTGCGGTACTTGTAAAGACGAATGCCCGATGGGCGCTATCTCTGAAGGCGAACGCTATTCGATTGACCCCGATCTCTGCACCGAGTGCGGTACTTGCGCAGGCGTTTGCCCCAGCGGAGCTATCTCCCTCTAATTCGGACAAACACAAAAAGAAAGAGGGTGCGTCACTTTTGCTTGACGCACCCTCTTTTCATCTTGTGCGCAGGATGAGACTCGAACTCACACGATCTTGCGACCACTACCCCCTCAAAGTAGCGTGTATACCAATTTCACCACCTGCGCTCGACAAAATAAAGACCATTTTTGCCATTGTGCCCGGAACAGGACTCGAACCTGCACACCTCGCGGCATGCGCACCTGAAACGCACGCGTCTACCAATTCCGCCATCCGGGCTTCCTGTTACCAGTCTGTCAAAAAAAGCAGGCACTTGACCTGCTTCGAGCGATGAACGAGACTCGAACTCGCGACCCCGACCTTGGCAAGGTCGTGCTCTACCAACTGAGCTATCATCGCAATTCCCTCTTGTTAAAGAACATCTTCTTTTCTCAAAAGCGGCTGCAAAGGTACGGCGTTTTATACACCTGACCAAATGTTAGTGCGCTTTTTTTGTAAAAAAGTCTATAACTTGCAGCTAATCAGTTCTGAAATTTTTGCAGGAATCGGTCGGCTTCCATAGCGGCTTTGCAACCCGAACCGGCTGCTACTATAGCCTGCCTGTAATGCGGGTCGGCGCAGTCGCCCGCAGCAAACACACCTGCCACTCCCGTGCAAGGACTATCCCCAACCACGCGGATATACCCTTCCGCATCGCGCTCCAAGTAGTCCTTAAACAACTCGGTATTAGGATGATGACCGATAGCAAGGAAGAAACCGTTAATGGCAATATGCCGCTCTTCCGCCTCCGCCGTGTCTTTCTTGTATATAAGGTCTGCCCCCTCAACTTTCCCTTCACCCGTCAGTCGCAGCGTGTTATGCTCAAACAGTACCTCTATCTTCGGGTTGTTCAGCACCCGTTGCTGCATAATCTCCGTGGCACGAAGGTAAGGTTTGCGCACAATCAGATATACTTTTTGGCACAGTCCTGCCAAGTAACTCGCCTCTTCGCAAGCCGTGTCGCCGCCGCCCACTACCGCCACTGTCTTGCCGCGATAGAAGAAACCGTCGCACGTGGCGCAAGCACTCACGCCTTTGCCCATATACTCTTTCTCGGACGGTAGCCCTAACCACTTGGCGGAGGCTCCCGTAGCTATAATAACCGTTGGCGAGACATACTCGTCCTTGTCGTCCACCCATATACGGTGAGCCGGGGCTGTTCCCTTGGCGTTCGTGTCAAATTCCACTTTCGTCACGATGCCGCTCACCATCTCGGTACCGAAACGCACAGCCTGACGGCGCATATCGTCTAAGAGTTGGAACGGCTCACTGCCGTCCGGGAAACCGGGAAAATTCTCCACCATCGTGGTCATTGTCAGCTGACCGCCCTGTAGCGGACCGTCAATCAGTACAGGGTGAAGATTGGCACGGGAAGCATAGATGGCAGCGGTATAACCCGCAGGACCGCTACCTATAATCAAACATTGAACGTTGGTTGTCATAGTATTTGTTGTATTTATTTTGTTCGTATTCGTATCATCTTGTTGCCGTAAACGGCGCACAAAAGTACAAAAAATCAGCAACTGACCGAAAAATTTTACTACTTTGCTAAAAAATGCCTATCTTTGCGCGATTTTTTTACGACTACTATCGATATGAAAATAGCCATTTTAGGTACGGCTTGGCCCTATCGGGGCGGTATAGCGGCTTTTAATGAACGCTTGGCAAAAGAGTTCATCGCCGAAGGTCATCAAGTGGATATTATCACTTTTACCCTTCAGTATCCGTCCTTCCTTTTCCCCGGCAAAAC
This sequence comes from uncultured Bacteroidales bacterium, assembly GCA_902785805.1. Lineage (GTDB taxonomy): Bacteria > Bacteroidota > Bacteroidia > Bacteroidales > Paludibacteraceae > Colicola. The sequence continues at coordinate 9,477 of CADAAF010000118.1, forward strand.
ACAATACACCGACTCTCCTGCTCCCCAAGGATTGCACATAGAGCGGCTCATCCATTCGATGAACCCCATTAACTGGCAGAGGGTAGGGAATATGTTGCTCAAGCGCGAGTACGACCTCGCCGTGGTAGCCTACTGGATGCCCGCTATGGCTCCTTGCTTGGGGACTATCAGCCGAATCTTAAAGAAGAAAACGCGTGTCGTTGCGCTGATGCATAATGTGATGGCGCACGATACGAAGAAGATGGTACAGCAACTCACCCGCTATTTCGTTCAGAGCATTGACAAAGCCGTGGTGATGGTGGAGGCGGAGCGGCACAACCTCGCTTATTTCCGAAAAGACCTGCCGTGTGTCATTTCTCCGCATCCGATTTACGACTCCTATGGCGAACTGATGACCAAAGCCGAGGCGGCTGCCAAACTCAACCTCGACCCAGACTACACCTACCTGCTTTTCTTCGGGCTTATTCGCGATTACAAAGGGTTGGATCAACTGCTTCAAGCATACGCCAAGGTGCGCAATCCCAACGTCCGTCTTCTTATTGCGGGCGAGTACTACAGCAACCAAGCGATGTACGAGAATATGATTCGCGACCTCCGGATTGAGCAGTCTGTCATCTGCCATACCCACTATATCCCCGATGAGGAGGTGGCAGCCTATTTCTCTATAGCCGATCTCGTGGTGCAGCCCTATAAGTCGGCTACGCAAAGCGGTATCACGCAGATTGCCTACCATTTCAGCAAACCGATGCTCGTTACGCGGGTAGGAGGACTACCCGAGATGGTGCCGGACGGCAAAGCCGGTTACGTGGTCGAACCCTCCGTGGCGGCTATCGCGATGGGGCTGATTGACTTCTGCAACAACCCCGACCCGACCCGTTTCGCCGCAGGTATTGCCGAGCAGAAAAAGAAATACGCTTGGTCCACTATGACCCGCGCTATCCTTTCTTAGTCAGAGTTAAAAAACAGAGGCAGAGTAAAAACGTTTTCCTCTTTCTTATGGAGTAGATTTTTTCGGGTGCAACGATTGAGGGTATGACGCATTTCCAACGCACACTTGTAGGCTTTGCTGCCGGCACGGCGGCAGGTATATCCTACGGACTGAACCCGCTCTTCGGCAAGCCGCTCTTGGACGGCGGTGTCCCTGTCCTCTCGATGCTCTTTTTCCGCTATGCCATCTCCGTTATTCTGTTAGGTGCGTGGATGGCGTTGCGCCGCGAGTCGCTCCGCATCACTCGCCGCGAATTGCCCCTGCTTATTCTTCTCGGGGCACTGTTTGCAGGCAGCAGTGTCTTTCTCTTCGAGTCTTATAAGTTCATCCCCTCCGGCTTGGCGACCACCTTCGTCTATCTCTATCCCGTCTTCGTGGCGGTCATAATGGTCTTGCTGCGCGTCTATCCCAAGTGGCAGGTTTGGGTTAGCATTGCAGCCACAATCGGCGGAGTAGTGATCCTCAGTTGGCCTGCCGAAGGTGTGGAGATTCATTGGATCGGCACTGTCCTCGCTTCCCTCTCCGCGCTCTGTTATGCCACTTATTTGGTCATTGTCAATCGCTCCAAGCTGATTAGCCATCTCTCCGAACGGCTGATTACTCTCTATGCTCTTGCCGTTGGTGCCGTGGCTTTTCTCGTCTATATGATAGTGCAGGGTACACCTGTTACGCAGGGTATTGACACCTCTGCCGAAGTGCTTAACCTCATCGGTTTGGCTGTTTTTCCCACGATGACGGCTATGCTCACTATCGCCCTTTCCACGCGTATGATAGGTCCTGCCAAAACATCTGTATTAGGAGTCTTTGAACCCGTAACGGGCATACTCGTAGGCACGCTCGTCTTCCACGAACCTCTCACTGCCAATATCTTGGTCGGAATCGCCATCTGCATCGCCGCCGTACTCTTTATGGTTATAACCGAGAATGCCCCTTCAAAGCAATAAACATAGCGTGCTAAATGGATTTCGTATATCGTTCTTAATCATTATGTTTCACGTTTTGCGCGACAAAGGTACGGCTTTTTTGTCGGTATATGCAAGAATTTAGAAAAGAAAAATCCGTAGTTACAAAAGTAAAATATATATACAATTTTACTTTTACAACTGTAAATAATTAGAAAAATCTACTTTCGGAAAAGTAAATTCAATTTGCGGTGACTTTCATCAGTTCATCTGCCTGCTGCAAGCAGATCGGAATGACAGAATAGTCGGTAGGGAGTCGTTAAATCAGCAGTTTGACGCGGAAGCCGCGTGTGGTGCGCTCCTCAATGATGTCGTTCACTTGCGGGCGAATCTTGACGCGGTCGTCATCGGTCAGCGGTGTCTCATTGAGGTTCTCCACCATAAAGTCCAATGCCGTCACACCGGTCATCTCCGTATGCGTCAGACGTACCGTGATGGGGCGGATATGGCGCGTATGAAGAAACAGCACTTCCTTAATGAGCGTGAAGGCGTGTTCGGCTTTGGCTTGTATGTTGTATTTGATACAGAAGCGGGTAATGTCGGTATGAATCTCATAGAAGTCAAAGTCGTCCGAGTCAATCTCAAACCACAGTTTCTGTATTCGGTTGACGAACGCCTTGGTGGCACTATGGATGGGGAACTCGAATATCTGCTCGGGCGTACCGTCCTCATAGATACCTCCGTCTTTCATAAAGATGATGCGCG
>CADAAF010000119.1 GCA_902785805.1 uncultured Bacteroidales bacterium
TTGACGTTTACGGTCCTGTTACTCTGCCTCATAACCGCGCCTATTACGGGGGTGCAGACGGTGACGCTGTGAAGCTGGTGCCAGATGCTTGCGACCTGTTGGAAAACGAGATAGACTGGACCCTCTACGACGAGAACAAGGACGGACAAGAGGAGAACATATTCATCTACTTTGCGGGTCACAACGAGGCCGAGGGCGGTCCCGAAGAAGCAGTATGGCCCCACCGCTACTACGTCTTTACGGAGGACAACGAACATACCGTCCGGTATTACTACAAGGGCAAAGACGGCAAGAAATACTGGCTGTGGGACTACGCGTGCACGTCCGAATTGAGCGGTGAATACGGCACGAATATATGCGGCATCGGCACGTTCTGCCATGAGTTCAGCCACGTATTGGGATTGGACGACCACTACGATACCCAGAACAGCGAGAACTACACGGTAGGAGCGTGGGACATCATGTGCTACGGCAACTACAATAACGACGGCAGAACCCCTCCGTCATTCACCGCTTTCGAGCGTTTCATGTTAGGGTGGCTTGTACCCGAGCAGCTGTTCGAGACCAAAGACTGCGTACTTGAACCGATAGAGACATCGTACAAAGCCTACCTGATAGCCTCGAAAGAACATAACCTGACAGCCGGCAGCCCCAATCCGATAGAGTACTGGCTTGTGGAGAACCGCCAACGGGTAGGCTGGGACGAGCCGAAAGGCTGTCTTGCAGGTACAGGTCTGCTGATTTCACATATCTACTGGAACAAGAGACGCTGGGACAACAATACGCCGAACAACGCCAAGCCGTTCGTATTCGACATCTGCGAGGCATGGTACCAGAACCCCTCCACGACCACCGCTTCGGATACCTATCCGGGTCAGTACAACGTGACACAGTTCGTACCCTCGGGCGTGGACGGCGAGTTACTGAGCGAGCATACACTGTCCAATATACAAGTGTTCGGCACATCGGTTGCCTTCCATCACGGGGAGATTACCAATGCAGGTCTTGTCTTCAGTCCAGCCGCACCTCCTACCATCCACAGCACCCTGCTGAACGGCAGACGGTATGAAACAGGCGTTGATATAGTGCAATTAGAGGGCAAGGGCGTTCAGGACTCGGTGGTGAACATATCCGTCAATGTAGCAATGTTCGAAATCAGTTTGGACAGCATCAACTGGTCGGCAAGCGTAACTATACGTGCTACGGCAGACAGCACCTGCCAAGCCACTATCTATGTGCGCTACAAGCCATCAGGTATATGCTCGGGCACCAGCGCCATGCTGTACGCCCAAACCGCCAACAAGCATCAGTTCGCACAAGTGAAGATAACAGGCGAGAGCAGCCGAGCCGTCATCATCAAGCCCGTCCAAGCCATTGAAGCCGACAGCATAACCCCCTACGGCTTCACCGCGCAATGGGAGCCGCAAGAAGATGCCGAAGAGTACCTGCTGACCGTTTATCGCATCAATCCTGAGCCAAAGACACTTAACTACCGCCCGAACCTGCGCATGGCAAAGACCGGCACGACCTACCAAACAGACTATGCACTTCTGCCTCTGTCGAACCTGAGCGTAAGCATCGGACAGACATTCGGTTCGGACAAGAACGATTACCGTGGCTGCGTCCTCATAGACGCTCTGACAGGCGAGCAAGAGTGGAAGAACGTGGACAGCATACCCGTCCGTTCGCTCAGTTCGACCATCCAGCGCGAATATACCTTCACCAACGAGCAGGACTACCACCGCTTCCGCCTGACCTACAACACGTTAAGCGGCAGCCACTACGCCACCCTGACGGGTCTATCCTATACGCTTTCGGCACAGCCCATATATGTTTTCGCGGATACAGCAGTGACCGTTCTTGCTCCGGCAAACAAGTATGCAGTCAAGGACTTACAGGCAGGTACAGAGTACCACTATACGCTGCGTGCCGCCGAAGAGAAAGGTTGCACGCGCCAAGTTACCCGCCCCGGTAACAGCATACAAGTACGCACCATCCAAACGTCCGGCAACAACAACCAGTTCGTAATCAGCAACCGGAACCATATACTGACCGCCTACCTGACCGAACAGGCGGCAGCCAACAGCGAACTCCGCGTCTTCAACACGACAGGTACACTGCTCTATACCTATCCGCTTGAAAAGGGCACAAACATCTGCGTACTTCCCAGCGAAGGACTGGTTCAGGGACAGATATACCTTGTCAAATACTGCACAGAGGACAAGATTTCCCGCAAGGAGATGTGGTCCAAATTCATTTATTAAGTTTCGCCAATATGTACCCTCAACAAATCATAGACGCGCTGCGGCACGTGCGCTACCCCGGAACCGGCAAGAACCTGATAGAGAGCGGTATGCTGGAAGACGACATGCGTATCAGCGGATTTGAAGTCCAGTTCTCGCTCATATTCGACAAAGATACCGACCCGTTCATCAAATCAGTGGTCCGCGCCGCCGAGACAGCCGTGCAGACATACGTGGAAAAGAACGCCGTAGTGCATATCCATACCAAGTTCCGCCAAGTGCAACACACAGAAGACCCCACCGAACGGTCACTCCAAGCCAAACATATCATAGCCGTACACTCCGGCAAAGGCGGCGTAGGCAAGTCCACAGTGGCTGCCAACCTCGCCATCGCATTAGCTCAAAAAGGACAGCGAGTAGGTATATTGGACGCCGATATACATGGTCCGAGTCTGCCCAAGATGTTCCAAACAGAAGACTGCCGTCCCTACGCGGTGGAAGAGAACGGGCGGACACTGATTGAACCCATAGAACAATACGGCGTGAAAATGCTGAGTATCGGCTTCTTTGCGGACAGCAATCAGGGACTCATCTGGCGTGGAGGAATGGCTTCCAATGCCATCAAACAACTGATTAACGATGCCCACTGGGGACAGTTGGACTATTTTCTCATAGACCTACCTCCAGGAACGGCGGATATTCACCTGACCCTGCTTCAAACACTGCCTCTGACAGGGGCTATCGTGGTGACCACCCCGCAACCCGTGGCACTGACCGATGCACGCAAAGGCATATCGATGTTCAGAAACGAAAAGATCAATGTACCTATTCTCGGCATAATCGAAAACATGGCCTGGTTCACTCCTGCCGAATTACCTGCTAACAAATACTATATATTCGGGAAAGACGGCGGTAAAGACCTTGCTGCCGAACTCGGTGTTCCGCTGTTAGGGCAGATACCGCTGGTACAATCCATCCGCGAGAGCGGTGACGAAGGGAGCCCCATTGCACTGCAATCCGGTCACCCTGCCGCAATGTACTTTGCAGAAATAGCCGCACGTATAATCACTCAATGACACGCTCCGCCTCACTCAAAGCCACTGAATTAGGTACGCAGTCCATCCGTCACCTGCTCTTCAAGTATGCAATGCCCGCCATCATAGCCATGACGGCCAGTTCGCTATACAACATAGTGGACAGCATCTTCATAGGTCACGGTTGCGGTCCGTTAGCCCTGTCGGGACTGACAGTAGCCAAACCTATGATGGACATCTGCGCCGCGTTCGGCAGTTTCGTGGGCGTAGGAGCATCCACGCTGGTGGCAATCTTCCTCGGAGAGAAGAACTACGAACACGCCGGACGGACATTAGGCAACGTAATAGTGCTCAATATCATACTGAGCGCCGTGGTGATGATAGTGGGACTGGTATGGATAGAACCTATACTGCGTGCCTTCGGCGGCGGAACAGATACACTGCCCTACGCCAAAGACTATATGGAGATTATCCTCTACGGGAATGTGGTCACCCATATCTACTTCGGACTGAACAATATGCTCCGCTCCATGGGACACCCGAAGACGAGTATGGCCGCCACCATAGTTGCCGTAACCGTCAATATTGCGTTAGACCCGATATTTATATTCGTGCTGGATATGGGCGTGCGCGGTGCCGCACTCGCGACCGTCATATCACAAATAATAGCCGTCATCTGGCAGTTCATCATCTTCTGCAATCCGAACGAGATTATTCATTTCAAGCGAGGTATATGGCGTCTTGACCGCGACATCACCCTGCGTTCGTTTGCCATCGGCACGTCGCCCTTCCTTATGAACATCGCCCACTGCCTTGTGGTAGTGATTATCAACCGCCAGTTAGTGCGCTTCGGCGGAGATATGGCTCTTGCCGCATACGGTATTATCAACCGCTTCACCTTTGTGTTCGCAATGATAGTGATGGGTCTGAACCAAGGAATGCAACCCATAGTAGGCTACAACTACGGCGCAAAACAATACAAGCGCATGCTTCGTGCGTTCGAGTTGACCGCTATCTGCGCCTCGGTTGTGATGGGACTGGTATTCATATTGGGCGAGTGTGTGCCGGTATGGATGACGCGTATCTTCACCCACGACAAGACACTCATAGAAGCTACCCTCATCCCTATGCGTATCCTCTGCTGCTCGATGTGGTTAGTAGGATTCCAAATGGTGACGGGCAACTTCTTCACCTCTATCGGTATGGCCGGTAAAGCTATTTTCCTCAGCCTGACCCGCCAAGTGCTCTACCTTATCCCTCTTACCCTGCTACTGCCCGCAGTTTTTGCCGACCCGCTTGCCGGAGTATGGTGGAGCCTTCCGCTAAGCGATATGCTTTCCGCACTCACAGCAGCCGTTATCCTATGGAAAACACTGCCGCAATTCAGACTTGCACAACATCAATAAACCATATACCTTTGCGCGCCTTTTAACAACAATTATGAACGAGTTTTTAGAAACAGAAGAAGAAGTCCTGCGAATGCTCAAAACAGTGTTCGACCCCGAAATACCCGTCAATGTATATGACCTCGGACTTATCTATAAGATAGATATACAGGGCGATACATGTAATATAGAAATGACTCTGACAGCCCCCGGATGTCCCGCTGCCGACTTCCTTGTGGAAGATATCAAACAGAAAGTGGGGACAGTAAAAGGCATCAACACAGTCAACGTAGAGATTGTCTTTGAGCCCGAATGGACACAAGACCGCATGTCCGAAGAAGCCAAACTCGAATTAGGATTCCTCTAATTTTCACCTGCTTATGATTTACTTCCTAAGCGATGCACATTTAGGCACCCGCGTCATCCCCAACCCGGAAGCACACCAACAAAAGTTAGTGCAACTCCTTGAGCAGATGGGGCAAGATGCCGAAGAGATATTCCTGCTCGGCGATATGTTCGACTTTTGGTACGAATACTTTTTCGAGCGTCACCAATGGTCGGACGGACAAGGCGGCTGGCACCTGCCACGCAGCAAACGCCGGTATATGCCCTTTATCCGTACCCTCAAGCATCTTACCGAAAAAGGTATAAAAGTCCATTATTTTATCGGCAACCACGACATCTGGACCTTTGGCGACCTTGAACGCAACACCGGAGTGACAGTGCACAAACAACCGCAAGCATTAGAACGGCAAGGCAAACAACTATTCCTTGCCCATGGGGACGGCCTGGTTCCGCAAGACTTTATGACCCGCCTGCCGAAAGACATACAGAAACGAATCAGACGTTTTATGCATCTGCGTGCATTCTTTCACAGCCCCTTGCCGCAATTCCTCTACCGTCTGCTACCTCCCGCATGCGGAGATGCGTTCGGCTACGAATGGGCAAGACGAAGCCGACTAAAAGAAATGAAGCATCCATTTCCCTACAAGGGCGATGACAAGGAAGAATTAGTGCTATGGGCGAACGAACACAAGCAGTACGACCTGTGCGTGTTCGGACACCGGCACGTGACCCTTCATCTTCAGCGAGAGACATTGCCTGATGTGGTTATTCTCGGCGACTTCTTCCAGCAGTTCACCTACGCACAAATGAAAGACGGACAAATAGAAATAAAACAACTACACTACTAAATCAATCCACATTATGCATACCCGACAAGAACAACTGCAAGCTTTTGACCGCTTGCTCACCGTAATGAACGACCTGCGAGAGAAATGCCCGTGGGACCGTAAACAAACCTTTGACAGTCTGCGACAAAACACCATAGAGGAAGCCAACGAACTGAGTGCCGCCATTATCAAGCAGGATATGACCGAGATAAGCAAAGAACTCGGAGACGTACTGCTACATATAGTCTTCTACGCCAAAATAGCCTCTGAAACAGAGTCGTTTGACATTGCCGATGTGTGCAACCGCTTATGCGACAAA
>CADAAF010000120.1 GCA_902785805.1 uncultured Bacteroidales bacterium
TGTTCTCAGCCTACTTGAACGTAACCAATACATTGCACTTCTTCGGCAATACAGTGAATGACGAACTGTCAGATGCCTACGAAACAGGTATAATGGTAACCGTGGACGACATCAAAGAAGACAAATGGACACGCTACATCGGAGCGTATATCCATTACTTGAAACATATATTCACCGAACGCTCTGTTAATAGGACATCTATCCTGACAGAGGAGCATCAGGGTTTCAGAATCACCCAGTAATCACCCGCTAATCACCCGCTAATCACCCGCTCTACTCTATGAATACAATCAGAGGTCATCTTGCTTCCATACGCTCTACCCTGCCTGAAGGAGTGGAACTGTTATGCGTGAGCAAGTTTCATCCCGCCGAAGCCATCCTTGAGGCATACGAAGCAGGCGAACGGGACTTCGGTGAGAGCAGAGTGCAAGAACTGCTGCTCAAGTACGAAGCCCTTCCGAAAGATATCCACTGGCATTTTATCGGTCACCTGCAGACCAACAAAGTGAAACAGATTGTGCCGTTTGTACATCTAATTCACAGTGTGGACAGCGAGCATCTGTTGGAATGTATCAACCGCGAGGCAGAGAAAGCCGGCAGAAAAGTAAACGTGCTGCTTGAGTTACACGTAGCCAAAGAGACAAGCAAGACAGGGTTCACACCCGATGAATTAGACAAGTTGGCAGAGACAATAGCATCGGATTCTCCCTACCCGTTTGTGAACGTGCAAGGTGTAATGGGAATGGCAACCAATACCGACAATGAGGACGAATGGCGACGCTGCTTCCGACTGATTGCCGCCGCCGCTCACCGAATAGAAAACACGCTCGCCGGAAATGCGGCAAAGCCGATGATTATTTCGATGGGTATGTCGGAGGACTATCCCGTTGCCATAGAAGAGGGCTCGACGATGGTGCGCATCGGTTCGTCCATCTTCGGAGCAAGAGACTACAGCAAGCCCTTTACGATATAAACAAACTACCACTTAACGAACAACCGCGCAAGCGAGAACGGAATGAAGCATCAACGTATCCTACTCTATATCTTTTGTTTGCTACTGACGTTATCAGCATCCGCCGAGCGTACAACACGCGTGTATGGCTACGTGTTAGACCGACAGAACGTGGGAATTGAGTTGGTGAACGTCTATTTGGACGACGGCGTAACCGGCACAACCACCAACAAGAACGGCTACTACACCCTCTCCATACCGATGCAGGACACGGTATGTCTAACCTTCTCGTTCTTGGGTTACACCACGCTCAAACAGTATGTCTATACCACACAAGACGTACTGAATATCAACGTAGTGATGCAAGAGGAAACCACATCCCTCAACGAGGTGGAGGTGAAAGGCATACAGAAACAGCAAGGGATGATGGACCAAACCACCACCGAGATTATCCACCTTATGCCGGATGCTACGGGCGGGTCGATAGAGAGCCTGCTCATTACGTTTGCCGGGGTCAATCAGAACAACGAACTGAGTACCCAGTACAACGTTCGCGGCGGCAGTTTTGACGAGAACTCGGTGTATGTGAACGGCATAGAGATTCACCGTCCGCTTCTGCTACGCAGCGGACAACAGGAGGGATTAAGTTTCGTGAATCCCGATATGGTGGAGTCGGTCAGTTTCTCGGCAGGCGGTTTCACGGCAGAATACGGCGACAAGATGTCAAGCGTACTCGACATACACTATAAACGCCCTACCCGCTTCGAGTCGGCAATGAGTCTGAGTCTGTTGGGTGCGAATGCCTATTTCGGCTGGGGCGACAGCGTGCAAAGCCAGATGCACGGTATTCGCTACAAAACAAGCAAGTACCTGCTTGGTGCACTCCCCACATCGGGCAACTATCAGCCTAATTACTTCGACTACCAGACACAAATGACATGGACGCTGCCCAAGCAATGGCAGTTGGCATTCCTGGGTAACTTCTCGCTCAATAACTACACCTTCATTCCCGATTCGGAGAGCGAAGGATTCGGTTCCTATACACAGGCAATGAACCGCACCATCTACTACGAAGGGAAAGAGCGCGACCGGTTCCTAACCACCTTCGGCGCTCTAACCGCCTCACGGCAATTCGACCTCAAAAAAGGCAAGGAAGGAGAGAAATCCTTATTGGACATCGGCTTCACACTCAACGGTTTCTACACTCGCGAACAAGAGACGTACGACATATTAGGCGACTATATCCTTTCGGAGCAATCGTTAGGCGGCGACAAAGTGACAGCCACTCCGTCGGGCGAGGTAACAAGCGACAGCATCGGTAACCGCGACGTGATAGCGGAGGGAATGAACCACGAGCATGCACGCAACCAATTGCAAGCAGGCGTGATTGCCCTGTCGCACAGCGGCAAATGGCAGTACGGACGAAACACGTTGTCGTGGGGACTGAAAGGACAAGCCGAACTAATCAGTGACCGCATATCCGAATGGGAATGGCGCGACTCCGCAGGCTATTCGATGCCCAATGACAACCATTCGATGCAACTGTTCTACACGCTCAAAGGAGAAAACACGATGCGCAGCGCAAGAATGGAAGCCTACTTGCAAGACGCATATAAATGGAACACCGAAGCGGGCAACATCATCCTGACCGGCGGCGTGAGACTCAACTGGTGGAACTTCACGAACGAAGTACTCGTTTCTCCGAGAGCCAACGTCGTATGGTTCACGGGCAAGCAACGTGACATAGCCCTCCGATTAGGCACAGGTCTGTACTATCAAGCCCCCTTCTACAAAGAGTTACGCGACACGGTTACAACAGCAGGCGTAACCCGTATCGTCCTGAACGACCAACTCAAAGCCCAACGGTCGGTACATACCGTATTCGGGTTAGACTACTATTTCCGCGCGTGGGGCAGACCCTTCAAGTTCACCACCGAGTTGTACGCCAAGTACACCGACCGGATGGTTTCCTACACGGTTGAGAACGTGCGCGTAAGGTATTCAGGCAAGAACGACAGCCGCGCCTACACATTGGGAGCGGATTTGAAATTGTACGGCGAGTTAGTGCCGGGCGTGGACTCATGGGTAAGTCTGAGCGCGATGCGTAGCCGTATGCGCTTGGACGACGACCCTTATAACCTCGGTTGGTTCCCCACCCCGCAAGAACAACGCTGGGCAGTAACATTCTTCTTCCAGGACTATATACCTAAGTTCCCGCAATACCGCCTGCACCTGAAGTTTATCTACTCAGAGGGACTGCCGTTCGGTTATCCGCACCGCGCTGATATGCGCTACTTGGGGCATCTGTCTTCCTATAAACGCTTGGATGTAGGTGCAAGCCGCACTTTCTGTGCACAGACCGACCGGTTTATGCGCAACAAAGGAGCCGAACATATTGATTCCTGGAGCATCTACTTCGAGGTGTTCAATATAGTGGGCTGGAAAAACGTCAATTCCTACTACTGGATTTCCGCCGCCAACGGCAACCAGTGGGCAAGTCCGAACTACCTGACAGGACGTATGTACAACCTAAGATTAGCAATCAACCTGAAATAACGCACCACTCCCTATAATAAAATTTCGACCCGTATGAAAGAGACCCCGATGATGGAGCAGTTTCGCAAGATTAAAGAGCAATACCCCGATGCACTACTTCTATTCCGCTGCGGAGACTTCTATGAGACCTACTCGGAAGATGCCGTCAAAGCAGCCAAGATACTCAGTATCACGCTTACACACCGCAACAACGGCACCAATTCTGCTCCAACTGAGATGGCGGGTTTCCCCTTTCACGCCTTGGACACCTACCTGCCCAAACTTGTACGCTCCGGATTGCGCGTGGCAATATGCGACCAGTTGGAAGATCCCAAACTGACTAAGAAATTAGTCAAACGGGGCGTGACGGAGTTGGTCACTCCCGGACTGAACTATTCGGATGCCGCAACGCCTGCACAGGAGAACAATTTTGTCTGCTGCGTCCATTTTGTTCCTGTTACCAAAAGTCAGCCGTCGCATTTCGGCATTGCATTTTTAGACATATCCACAGGCGAGTTTCTTGCCGCCGAGGGCAATGCGGACTATGCGGAGCGGTTGCTATCGTCTTTCGCACCCAAAGAAGTACTTTTCATCCGCGACAAGAAACAGCAGTTTGAACAGTTGTTCGGCACGAAGTTCTTCACCTATTGTTTGGAAGATTGGATGCTGACACTTGAATCGTGCACGGAACGCCTGACGCGGCAGTTCGGCACGCAGAACGTGAAAGGTTTCGGTTTTGCATCACTTCCTAACGCAGTAATAGCAGCAGGAGGCATACTGCATTACCTTGACATCACACAACATTTGCAGACAGGTCATATCCAGCACCTTAGCCGCATTGAAGCCGACCGTTACGTATGGCTTGACCCGTTCACGGTGCGCAACTTGGAGATGTTCGGCAGTCAAGCGGACGACCCGCATACACTCTTCGGCATACTCAACCGCACACTCACACCGATGGGTAGCCGTCTGATGCGCCGATGGATAGGTATGCCACTCAAGGAGTTGCGTCCTATCCGCAACCGCCAACAAGTGGTGGAATATCTGTTCCGGCACCCCGATGTGCGACAAATGCTGACGACACAACTGAGCGGTATGAGCGATGTGGAGCGGTTAGTGAGCCGCTTGTCCACCGGCAGAATCAGTCCCCGCGAGATGGTTCATCTCGGCGTCGTACTACGTGCCATCATTCCCATCAAAGATACATTAGTAAAAACGGAAGACACTCCATACTTGCAGACATTAGGGCAACAACTGACATTGTGTACGGCACTGAGCGAACGAATCCAAAAGACTATGTCATTCAATCCGCCGTCGATGCAAGGGCGACCTGATATGATAGGTGCAGGCGTGGATGATGAACTAGATAAGCTTCGCGATATACGCAACCACAGCAAAGAATACGTGATGAAGATTCAGCACGATGAAGCCGAACGGACAGGCATTCAAAGTCTGAAAATTGGCTACAACAACGTGTTCGGCTACTATTTGGAAGTGCGCAATACCTTCAAGGGACAAGTGCCCAAAGAGTGGACAAGAAAACAGACGCTCGTCAACGCCGAACGCTACATCACCCCGGAACTCAAAGAATATGAAGAGCAGATACTGACTGCAGACGACAAGATACAGATTATTGAGAACCGTATATATATGGACTTGATGACCTACGGCGGACAATTTGCCGCAGACATTCAGACCAATGCCAATATATTAGCGCAATTAGACTGCCTGTTGAGTTTTGCGCTCGTAGCCGAAGAGTATCATTATGTATGTCCTGAAGTGAATGAGGGACTGAAGATTGACATACGGCAAGGTCGTCACCCCGTCATCGAACGGCATTTGCCCGCCGGCGAGACATACATCGCTAATGATGTGCTGTTAGACAATCAGTCGCAACAGATTATTATGCTGACAAAACCGAACAAATCTACCAACAACTGCAGGCGCAAATTGCACTGACACGCGCGGGATATGATGAAGCATTACGCACGGGCGATAACACGCGCGCAGCGATGCTTCACGATGCTTGTGCTTCGTTTGAGCGTCAGGCCATCGTGCTGCAAGCGCAAAAGTTAAGCAACACAAAGTTCACAACGCTCAAGAATGTGACAGTTCCCACCGGTCCTGCCGGTCCCAAACATTTGGCAACAGCCATCGCTGTTACGATGATTGTGCTGGTGCTGACTCTATTGGTTATCTACCGACGCGAAGTATTCAGCCTGCTATAATGTCAGGTGACTGCATTGAGTGAGCAGGCGCCCATTTTTTCCGTCTTCATCGGACTCAAATCGGAGTTTCAAGGGAGTTAGATGCTGTTTTGAGGGCAGTCGTGTTAGCAGCGCGACTGCCATTTTGTCAGTCTATATCGGTTTGGTACGCGTTTTGGATTATAGTATGTGAAAGCAATTTGATAAACTAATAAAAACTACCATACTATGAACAACTATCAAAACAACAATTCCAACAACGAGAACCTGAAGAAGTATGCCATCGACTTGTGCGAGCGTGCTTCGCAAGGCAAACTCGATCCCGTAATCGGTCGTGATGACGAGATCAGACGGGTACTGCAGATATTGAG
>CADAAF010000121.1 GCA_902785805.1 uncultured Bacteroidales bacterium
GCCGAAATAGCCAAGACATTCGGAATACGCGTATATGCGGTAGGCGTAGGCTCGTATGGTCAGGCACGCGTGCCCGTACAAACACCCTACGGTACACAATACATGATGATGGACAGCGAGTTTGACGAAGGAACACTCAAAACCATCTCCCAAACCACAGGCGGCGAATACTTCCGCGCTACGGACAACAAGAGCCTTCGCCGTATATACGAACAGATTGACCAGTTGGAGAAATCGAAGATACGCGTCAGAGAATACTCCAAACGGAGTGAGAACTTTATGCCGTTCCTGTACGCCGCGCTGTTCTGCCTGCTGATGGATATACTGATACGTCATTTTGCTCTTCGCACAATAGCGGAATAAGAACTAATCAGGAGAAGATTATGATACGATTTGCGAATATAGAAATGCTATGGCTGCTCCTGCTCATACCAGCACTGGCTGCAGCGTATATTTACTCGACCCGTCGCAAGCGTCAGGCTTTGCGCGAAATGGGTGACGAGACATTGATACAGTCATTGATGCCGGACGCTTCGCATGTCCGTCCGACAGTGAAATTCATCGTGCTGTTAGTGGCACTGACACTGCTGATAATAGCAGCAGCCCGTCCACAGGCCGGTCAGAAAAGCGAGACAGTCAAACGGCAAGGCATAGAGGTGATGATAGCCCTCGACATATCCAACTCGATGCTGGCAGAAGACGTGGCTCCCAACCGTTTAGACCGCGCCAAACAGATGCTCAGCAAGATGATAGACAAGATGCAGGACGACAAGGTGGGACTGGTGGTGTTTGCAGGCGAAGCCTATACGCAACTGCCTATCACGTGCGACTACGTGAGCGCGAAGATGTTCCTCAACACAATCACTCCCGATCTGATAGCCACCCAAGGTACCGCCATAGGCGCAGCCATACGTATGTCGGTCCGCAGTTTCGGTAGCGAACAAAGCGAAGCAGGCCGAGCCATCATCCTTCTGACAGACGCAGAGAACCACGAAGATGATGCCGTCAATGCCGCCAAAGAGGCTCAAGAGAAAGGAATACAAGTGTTTGTGGTAGGTATCGGCAAACCTGACGGAAGTCCTATCCCCATTCCCGGAACAGGCACGTTCCGCAAAGACAGACAAGGACAAGTGGTAGTGTCACGTCTGAACGAACAGGCTGGCAAAGAGATAGCGCAGGCTGGCAACGGCATGTACGTGCGTTGCGACAATACCAACACAGCCATGCGCGCACTGCAAAACGAATTAGACAAAATTGCATCTGCCGACATAGAGACACAAGTCTTTACCGATTATCAAGAGCAATATCAGTCGTTTGTGCTTTTGGCATTGCTGCTGTTGGTAGCGGAATTCTTCGTGCTGAGCCGGCAGAACAGGACACTGACACGCTTGGATATATTCAAAGAAAGGAGCAAGAAATAGGCGTATGAAAGCATATCACTTTATCATAGTATGGATGCTGGGCATACCGATGATGGTATGTGCCCAACACGAGGCGAGCAATATCCGCAGCGGCAACCGTCACTACGAGAGCGAACAATATACGGATGCAGAAGTGGATTACCGTCGCGGTATCAACAAGAATGAGGACTCGTTTGAGGCGCATTATAATCTGGGCAACGCCTTGTTCCGCCAAGACAAATACGACGAGGCGGCACTCGAATATACGAAAGCCGTCCAAGTGATGGACAACCGGAAGAACAAAGCAAAGGCTCAAGACACATTGCGTTTGGCGCAATCGTACCACAACTTAGGGAACAGTTACTACGGACAACAGAAGTTTCAGGAAGCCGTAAGAGCCTACAAGCAGGCACTGCGTCTCAATCCCAAAGACAATGACACACGCTATAACCTAATCAAGGCGATGCACATGCAGGAACAACAGCAACAACAGCAGAACCAACAACAAGAACAGCAGCAACAGGATCAACAGAAACAAGAACAACAAGAACAGCAATCGCAAGAACAGGAACAGCAGGAGCAACAAGCACAAGAAGCACAGGCTCAAGAGTCAGACGAACAAATGGACAAAGAGACAGCCGAACAGATTCTGCAAGCACTTGAACAGGACGAACAAGATACACAGGAAAAAGTGCAGCAACAGAAAGGCGGCAAAAAGAAACGCGTAGAAAAAGACTGGTAAGACTATGAAACGACTACTATACATCCTCATTGCGCTTCTCCCTACCCTGCTATGGGCGGAAGACGTCAGTTTTCGGGCAGAAGCCCCTTCGCAGGTGGTTATCGGCAAACCGTTCCAACTGCGTTATACGGTCAATCAGCGTGCCCGCGACCTGAAAGCACCGGAGTTCGCGGATTTTGACTTTCTGGCAGGTCCGTACACATCGACATCCTCGTCCACATCGTTCGTCAACGGCAAACGGACAAGCAGTTATACACAGACCTATACCTACACACTGGCAGGTAACAAGGCTGGAACATTCACTATTCCGCCTGCTACTATCCGCGTGGACGGAGACGATTATACCAGCAACGGCGTACGTATAGAGGTTCTTCCTGCCGACGAACAACCCGCAGCCCCCCAACAACAAGGGAACAACACGTCCTCGTCCGGCAGTTCCAAAGGGCAGACGGCATCGGCTTCCTCCGGCAACGAGAACATCTTTATCCGCACCATCGTCAATAAGACGAATGTGCACGAACAGGAGGCTCTTGTATTGAGTTATAAACTGTATTTCGCCGGTGTTGATGTGGCACAGTTTACCAACAACACGAAGTTGCCGGAGTTTGAAGGCTTCCTGAAGCAGGAAATAGAACAAGGCGACATACAGACGGAGTTGGAGCATTACAACGGACGTAACTACCAGACCGCCATCCTTTATCAGACCCTGCTCTACCCCCAACGAAGCGGCGATATAAAGATAGACCCTGCCCAATTTGAGGCTGTATTGCGGGTACAAGTAAGGCAACAAGTGCGCTCTATCTTCGATGACTTTTTCGGCTCCTACACCAATGTGACCCGTGCCATCACCGCACCCGGAGTGACTATCCATACAGAAGCATTGCCCAAAGGCAAACCTGCCGGTTTCTCGGGCGGCGTAGGTCAATTCAGCATCACGGGAGATATATCCGGCACTGAAGTGAAAGCCAATGAAGCAGTAACCATCAAACTGACTATTCAAGGAACGGGCAACATGAAGATGCTCAAGTCGCCGAGTGTGGACTGGCCGGAAGGTTTTGAGACATACGATCCGAAAGTGACCAACAAACTCAAACAGACAACACAGGGCATGAGCGGTACACGCGAAATAGAGTATCTTGCCATTCCCCGTTCGGCAGGCAGTTACACAATCCCTGCTATTACGTTCTCCTATTTTGATACGCGCGATAACCAATACAAGACCCAGACTGTAGGCGGTTGGACGCTTCGCATAGCCCGCTCGGAAGGCGAAAGCGAACAGACTGCCGTCGTGCAGAACTACGTCAACAAGGAAGACATCAAACAATTAGGCACCGACATCCGCTACATCAACACCGGCGGATTGGAAGACGAAGCATCGCGCTCGTCGCAAGTGGTGTTCGGCACATGGTCATACCGCTTATGCTTCATCATTCCTCTGCTTGTTGCCATCGTTCTGTTCATCGTCTTCCGACGCCGCATTGCGGAGAACGCCGACCGAGTAAGAATGCGCTACAAGAAAGCCAACAAAGTAGCACAGAAACGTCTCCGCGAAGCCAAGAAAGCCAAAGACGCTGCTGACAAGACGGCATTCTACGAGGCTATCGAACGCGCCGCATGGACGTACCTGAGCGACCGCTTGAGTATTCCGACAGCCAACCTGAACAAGGACAACATCGAATCCATCCTTCGCAACAAACAGGTGGCTGACAATCTGATAGCCGAAGTCAGAGAGGTTCTCAGCGTTGCCGAACAAGCACGCTATGCACCTACTACCGACAACGATATGGAGCAACTCTATTCACGCACAGCGTCCCTTATCAACCAATTGGAAAATCAAAAACTATGAAACGTTTATTTTCAATACTTCTCGCAGGTTTAATGGTAATACCGATGGCGGCAGCAACAACCGCATCCGTTTCTCAGCCTGTCTATGAGCGAGCCAACCGGCTCTATGCCGAGGGCGACTATGCACAAGCCGCGACACTTTACGAACAATGTTTGTCAGGCGAAACGGCTGAAACGGGGACATCATCTGCCTCTACGCTAACCCGCAGCAGTCGTGCGGCGGTGTACTACAACCTGGGCAATGCCCGATTCAAGCAGGGCGAATTGGCACAATCTATTTTGGCATACGAACGCTGCCTCCGTCTCGCTCCTCGTCATAAAGATGCACGATATAACCTTGAGATAGCGCAATCTCGCATAACGGACAATCTGACAGACAACACATCGTTCTTCTTTGCTGCGTGGCTACGTTCATTGCGTGACACACTCACCGAACAGACTTGGACGTGGATGAGTATTGTCCTTTTTGTGCTCTTCCTGGCAGGTATATTGCTTTTCGCCTTGTCAGGTCAGGTTATCCTTCGTAAGACGGCGTTTCATACAGCGTGGATAGCGTTACTGATTAGCATCATTTCCTGCTGCAATGCAGGTTCGTTGCACAGCCGTGACCACCATCGCAGCGAAGCTGTCATCACGCAGGGCGTACTCAATGCCAAAGCCTCACCCGACCGCAGCGGCACCGAACTGTTCACCCTGCACGAAGGCACCAAAGTGACTATTACCGAATCGCTTGGCGAGTGGAGTAACATCCGCGTGGGCAACAATGAAGGCTGGGTTGAGTCCTCCCACCTTGAACGCATCTGACAGGCAAAGTCCATCCGAATCTCATACCCTTCAAAAAGCACGAAAGACCGTCTCTTTCGTGCTTTTTTATTTCTCTTTGTACACAATTATTGATTGCGATAGTCCATAGGTGTCATGCCGGTGTGGCGTTTGAAGAAACGGCAGAAAGAAGGCGAGTCGGCATAACCGAGGTGGTCGCTGATTTGTTGCACGGACAAGTCCGGACGGGTGGAAAGAAGGTCCTTTGCTTGTGTGGAGAGGTATTGCTCAATATAATCGCTGGCGGATACACCTGTCACATCTTTGATTACCACCGAGAAATGGCGTGTAGTGAGGTGCACTTTATCTGCATAGAAAGCCACTTCGTGCTGCTCTCGGTAGTTGATGGCGAGTAAGTTGCAGAACTCGTTGAAGACAGCGTTATTACGGTTGCGAATCCTTGCGTTCTCATCCATTTCGCATCGACAGGCGTCCAACATCTCGGCCATAATACCAATCTGTGCCATAAGCATCTCGTGGCGGTGAGGATAGCGGGTAACGGACGTGTTGCTAATCAGTTCCAGCATATCCACTGCTTTCATATATTGTCCCATCTCCTCATCCGTCATCATACAGGCGGGAAGGACGTGAAACTTGTTGCGGTCATGAGTCATACGCCTTTGAGTCATTTCCTGTTCAAAAGCAATGGAGTGCATTATGATGGTTATTGAATAATCAGGGCTGCTTTCGATAGGACGTATTATATGGTTCGGAAGTATCATAGCCACCTCATTTGGTCGGAATACGACTTCGCGCATATCATATAGTGCGCGGGACGAACCGCTATGACAAATGAACAACATCATATACGGAGAGATGATATCTCTGCCATATACAGGAAAACCATGCACATCACGGATAACTGCCACTTCCTTCTTTTCAATACTGCTATACGCTGCCTCAAAAATACGTTGTGTTTGCATACCATCATCATTTTGGGGGAACAAAAGTACTGCTTTTTTGAGATTATGAACGGGTTTACAATAAAAAAATCTATTATTATCCTCCGGTAAAACTTTGTTTGATGTAAAATTATCCTCCGGTAAAACTTTGTTTGATGTAAAATTGTCCTCCGGTAAAACTTTGTTTGATGTAAAAGGCATTGGACTTATAGGTCAAATAGTATGCTTTTGCTTGCAGCTGGTAACAGGCATATAGCAGTATGATTTTATTATAATTTTATTATGTGATTATTATGTTATTATTATGTTATTATT
>CADAAF010000122.1 GCA_902785805.1 uncultured Bacteroidales bacterium
ACCGAGACATACTTGGCGACTTCCCGTGCCAATTGATTGGGAATGTCTTTAGCCTGTTCTTCCATTGCTTTTCCTGTTTCTGTCAGGGAGACAATGCGTTGGCGCGTATCGACTTCGCCTTTGACACGCGTAACCCACCCTGCGTTTTCCATCCGTTGCAGCAGGGGCGTAACGGTATTGGTTTCCAAATGCAGCCTTTTTGCAATGTCGTTCACCGGCTGCCGGTCTTGTTCCCACAGCACCATCAAAACCAAGTACTGGGGGTACGTGATACCCAACTGCTCAAAATAAGGTCCATAAGCACCCGACACCAAACGCGCCGCCGTATAGAGACGGAAACAGAGCTGGTTGTCCAATTTCAGCTGCTCGTACATTATTTCGCCAACTCGGCTACGATATTCTGTTCGAAGTCTTTCGGTTCAGCCACCGGTGCAAAGCGTTGGACGGTCTTGCCGTCTTTGGAAACGAGGAACTTGGTGAAGTTCCAGAGGATGTCGCTTTCTTTCTCTACGCTCTTGCTGATACGTTTGAGCATAGCATGTGCCGCTTTGGCTTTGAGACCTTTGTACTCCTCGGTGGGTGCTTGCGACTTGAGGTACTCGAACACCGGGTTGGCATTAGCGCCGTTCACGTCACTCTTAGCCATGAGCGGGAAAGTTACGCCATGGTTGATGCGGCAGAACTCTTCAATCTGCTCATCACTGCCCGGCTCCTGATTGGCGAACTGGTCGCAGGGGAATCCGAGGATGACAAATCCTTGATCTTTGTATTTCTTGTATAGTTCCTCCAGACCGTCATACTGCGGCGTGAAACCGCACTTGGAAGCGGTATTGACGATGAGAATCACTTGACCTTTGTAGTCCGCGAGGTTCACTTCTTTGCCTCTGTTGGAGAGGGCTTTGAAATCATAAATAGTTGCCATATTATTGTTTGTTTTAGTATTACATGAATTTAGTGTTAGCACGATGCACATCGACCAGAGTATGCATCGTAAGGTGCGAATGAATGCCATATTACATCATCGCGATGAGGAAATTCTCGTAACCGATTTTGTTTATATATCC
Organism: uncultured Bacteroidales bacterium; assembly: GCA_902785805.1. Classification (GTDB taxonomy): domain Bacteria; phylum Bacteroidota; class Bacteroidia; order Bacteroidales; family Paludibacteraceae; genus Colicola. Next base: position 1,065 of record CADAAF010000122.1, read on the forward strand.
CAAATACTGAGCCTCCCAAGCCATGTGAGCTTGCTCACCTTCGATCCATTTCTCGATGAGCTTCTTGGTCACTTTATCATCGTTGAAAGCCTCTGCCAGCAGACTCAACTCCTTGATAGCCTCGGCGTTGTAATCACTCTCAATCTGCTGTTTGGGATCATCGTAGAACGGGAACTCGATGGTTTTCATAGCCTCCTGCAGGTCAGCGGGCTTGCAGCCCAACTCAACCAAGCGGTTCAGAACTTCTTCCGCTTCGTCCCACTCCTCTTCGGCTTCCTCTTTCCATTTGTCAGCCAGCTTGTTCCACCCGTTCAGACGGTTGTAAGCCGAGAAAGCGAAATGTTGCTTACTGTTTCCGAACCACACTGCGCCTAAATACGCAAATGCCTTCAATGCTTCTTCTTTTGTCATAGTTGTAAGATTTATAAGATTTGATTTTAATTATCCATTTTTCAATCTTCGATTATATATCGTGCGCGATTGAAATCGGGTGCAAAGGAACGGCAATTAAGTTAATGTCGCAAACGACATATCTAAAAATTGTGCACTTTCTTAACAAATGTATATTTTTTCTTAAAGAATGAACCAAAAACAATGCAGTTTGAAGGTAAAATCGGAGGAGCAACCATTATTATGTGTTGTTGCAAACCGGAAGATACAAAAAAAGAGACTGCCGTTTAAGGCAATCTCTCTTTCGCGCTCCCTCTAGGACTTGAACCTAGGACCCCCTGATTAACAGTCAGATGCTCTAACCGACTGAGCTAAGGAAGCTCGATTTTTAAGTGCTTTCATTCTTTTATCAACCCGAAAGCGAGCGCAAAAGTACTGCGTTTTTTTGAACTGCCAAAAGTTTTTTACAAAAAAATGCATTATCTTTGCGCGCTTTTTTGTTGTCAGGGACTCCACGATGGATAGTTTCAGACAGAAAAAGAGCTGCACCACTTTTATGTTTACAGGACTATGAAGAAGGTTTTAGGATTAGGTAACGCGCTGACCGACATCTTGTTGCAAGTCAACGAAGAGGACTTGCGCGAACTGGGTTTACCCAAAGGGAGTATGAACCTCATCACTATGGAACAAGCCGAACACATTCAGCAACGATTTCTGAATGTACGTCGTCGCTTGGTGGCCGGCGGCAGTGCCAGCAACACCGTTACAACCATCACCCAATTAGGAGGGAAAGCTGCTTTTATCGGCAAAATAGGTGCCGACGAAGTGGGCGAGTTCTACCGCGAAGACCTGAAGAAGAACGGTGTCAAACCTATCCTGCTCACGTCCGACAAGATGTCCGGCTGCAGCATCGTACTCATCACTCCGGACGGCGAACGCACATTTGCCACCTACCTGGGTGCATCTGCCGACCTGAGTGCCGACGACATCCAGAAAGAAGCGTTCGTAGGGTACGACATTTTCCACATCGAAGGGTATATGGTGCAGGACAACGCCCTGATTGAAAAAGCTATCCGCCTCGCCAAAGAGTCCGGCTGTATGGTGTCCCTTGATTTGGCATCCTACAACGTGGTAAACGAGAACCACTATTTCCTTAAAGAACTCATCAAGAAATATGTGGACATCGTTTTTGCCAACGAGGACGAGAGTTTTGCCTACACACACCTCAATCCGTTGGAGTCGGTGGCAAAGATAGCCGAACAATGTGACATCGCCGTGGTCAAAGTAGGCAAGAAAGGCAGTTACGTACAGCAGGGCAGCAATATGTGCCATATCGGAGCCATTACCACTTCGTGTACGGACTCCACAGGTGCAGGCGACCTATATGCCGGCGGATTCCTCCACGCATTAAGCGACGGCTTTGACCTCAGACGCTGCGCCGAAATAGGTACCATCGCCGCCGGACGGGTTGTGGAGATAATCGGCACCAAATTGAGTGACGAAACTTGGGAAGAGATACGGCGTATATGCGCACTGTATCGTGGATTTATGCAAAAATATACTACCGACTAACTAATGACAAATATGTTACGATTTCTCTATTGTATTTATCAAGTGCTTGTATTGCCGATTTTGGTATTCAACACACTGATGTGTGCTATCATCACGATACTTTTCTTCCCCTTCAATAACACAGAGCCTATTCATCAGGTGCAGATATGGTGGTGCCGTCTGTTCTTCTATTGGCTTTTCATTCCCGTTACCGTGGACGGAGCAGAGAACATTGACAAGAAGCAGTCCTACGTGTTCGTAGCCAACCATGCGTCCATGTTCGACGTATTCCTTATTTACGGCTGGTTGCCTGTAGTATTCAAGTGGCTGATGAAGAAAGAACTGCGCAAGATTCCATTTGTAGGCACCGCCTGCAAAGCCGCCGGACATATCTACGTGGACCGCAGCAACGCCAAAGCCTCAGCGCAAAGCCTTGTTGATATAAAGAAGCAACTCCACGATGGCGTTTCCACTGTCATTTTCCCCGAAGGGACACGTTCCCAGAACGGACAGTTAGGACGCTTCCATAGCGGTGCTTTCCGCATCGCTTTCGACCTCGGCCTGCCCGTTGTTCCGCTCTCTCTTACCGGCTGCTTTGAGGTTCAGCGCAAAGGCGAACTGTTCGTACACCGCCACCCCGTACACCTGCACATAGGTTCTCCCATTGATATCTCGCAATACGAAGATAAAAATGAAGCAATGGAAATTGTTCGTCAAGCAGTTGAAAAAGGAATGAGGAAATGAAAAAACTACTATTCTTGGCCCTACTGCCACTGATGGCTTTCGCACAATCCGAATCCGTCAACATCTTCCTGAAAGACAAACATACCCGATACGCCAATATCGGCGTCTATATCAAAGACCTGCGAAGCGGCGAAGAGATAGATGCCTACCGCAAAAGCAACGCCATCACACCGGCTTCCGTAATGAAAGTGCTTACCACAGCCACCGCCCTCGAGATAATGGGCGAAGACTCGTGCCTGCAAACCGTACTCGAATATACGGGCAAGATTCACGATGGCATACTGAAAGGCAGCCTCTATATACACGGCTACGGCGACCCTACCCTCGGAGGATCCAAACAAGGACAAACATTCTTCCAGCATTGGATTAAAGCCGTCCGCGATGTCGGTATCCACACCATTGAAGGCGACATCATAGCCGATATGTCCTATTTCGATGGTGATGCGCTTAACCCTGCATGGCTATGGGAAGATGCAGGCAACTACTACGCACCCGGCATCTATGCTCTCGCCTATATGGACAACACGATGAATGTCATCCTGAGAAGCGACGCGCTGGGTTCTATCGCCAAAGTCCTCTACACTGTACCTAACGTGCCCGGCATTGAGTTTGAGAACCATATCCGCTGCACGCAGATACAATCAGACGGCGCATATATACACGGTATGCCCTACAACTTCAAGCGATACCTCGTAGGAGTCATTCCCTCCAACCACGGACAATTCGGTGTCAAAGGCGACTTACCTAATCCCGGTCTGCTGCTCGCACAACATTTCACCAACCGTCTGCGACAAGCGGGCATCCAAGTCAACGGCAAAGCCACCTACTTGAGCGAAAGAGACCTGCTGCCTCGTACCAAACTCTACATCCACCAGTCCATGCCCCTCTCCGATATCGTCTTTCAAACCAACCAGCACAGTATCAACCTATACGCCGAAATGCTCTACCGACTACTCGGAGCCAGACTCAACACTCCCTGCAACCTGCGAAACGCCGAAAAAATGGTTCGTAACTACTGGCGCAACCGTGGAGTCAACCTTATGGGAGCCACTATCAAAGACGGCTGCGGACTAGCACCACAAAGTGCCATCAGTCCCGAATCGCTCGTGGATATACTGACCTATATGCAAGCGTCGTCCAACCGCGATGCTTTCTATGAGTCACTCCCTGTCAGCGGACGTTCCGGCACTTTGCGCTCACTGCTAGTCGGCACCGAATTGGAAGGACGGGTGCATGCCAAAAGCGGCACCATAGCAGGCACAAAGAATTACGCCGGATATATCGAACTGCCTGACGGAGGACGATGGGTCTTCGCCGTAATGGTCAGCAGTGCTATCGGCAAATCAACCGAAATAAAGACCGTCATCGAAAGATACTTATTAGATGTTTATCGCCGAAACAGATAGCACCAATAACCTGCTGCGCCGGCTCTATTTAGACGAAAACGACCTCTTTACCATATATACTGACTTTCAGACAGCAGGACGGGGGCAACAAGGCAACGGATGGGAAAGCGAAAAAGGTAAAAACCTGCTTTTCTCCACCCTGTTACGCGAATGGTCAATACCCGTCAGCAGCCAGTTCCTTATCAACCAGATAGTGAGTCTTTCGCTCTATCATACGGTTCGCACCATATTGAAAGAAGACCAACAATCCCGGCTCACTATCAAATGGCCCAACGACCTCTATTTCCAAGATAAAAAACTGGCAGGAATCCTGATAGAGAACATCTGGCAGGCCAACCAAGTGAGCCGCTCAATAGCAGGCATAGGACTTAATGTGAACCAAACCATCTTCCTCTCGCCCGCACCCAACCCCGTGTCGCTTTGCCAAATAACAGGACAAGAGCTGAAACGACAAGACATCCTGCAACACTTCTTACAAACGCTTCGGCACTACCGCAGTCTCCTTACCGACCCGACCTATAGATCTTTCGATGCGGACATTCATTCTGCCTATATGCGTTCACTCTATCGCAGGGATGGCCTCTATAGATGGGAAGAACGCGAAGTATCTTTAGTACCCACTATGCCGCAGATGACTCGCTCGGACAAACAGTTTATGGCACGTATCCACTCCGTACTGCCTTCCGGCGAAATCGTTCTTCTGACGGCTGACAACCAAAAACGCACCTACCATTTCAAGCAAGTGCGATACGTCCTCTAACCAGGGGATCGGGGGCACGTTAAAACGATATTTTTAGGGGAGCATGGGTAAAAAATATGCAAAAACGAGTGCACATTGTTTGATATATGAAAAGAAA
>CADAAF010000123.1 GCA_902785805.1 uncultured Bacteroidales bacterium
TGCTGTGCACACTATGCACTGCTGTTTGCGCTGACGATATCAAAGACCTGCAAAAGCAGCAGAAAAAACTGGAACAGCAACTGCAGCAGACCTCCGAAATGCTGTCTGAAACGAAGAAGAACGAAAAAGCAACTGTCAATAAACTGAACCTGCTTAACCAGAATATCAAAACGCGCAAGCAACTGATTAAAAACATCAATCAAGAAATCAACGCCTTGGATGCAGACATTAGCGACCTCAACCACCAACAGCAACTTAACGCCAATCAGATAGCCCAACTCAAAAACGACTACGCCCAACTCATCCGGCAAACGCACTACGCCGACATGCATGCCGCTCCGCTACTCTTCCTCTGCTCGGCTGACAACTTTCAGCAACTCGTCCGTCGTATCAGGTATATGAACCGGTTCGCCGCGTACCGCAAACTGCAAGTAGCACAAATAGAGGATCTACAGACACAAATCAATATCCAAAGCAACCTCCTTACCGACCGTAGGCAGGAACGCTCCAATGCACTGCAATCGCAAAAACGCGAACAGGACAAACTCAATCGGGACGAGCGCAAACAACGCTCTATGCTCAATGACCTCAAAAAGAAAGAAAAAGAACTTATAGCACAGCAGAAAAAGCAACAGAAAAAAGCCGACGAACTGCAACGCAAGATAGACCAACTCATTCAGCAACAAGCCAAATCGGACCTCACAAAAGAGCAGAAACTTATTGCAGGCGGATTTGAAGCCAACAAATCAAGACTGCCGTGGCCCGTAGAAAAAGGGTTTATCAGCGGCTATTTCGGTACGCACCAACACCCCGTCTATGAACACGTTACCGTCAATAACAAGGGTATCTATATACAAACCTCGGCGGGAGCGTACGCGCGTTCGGTCTTTGAAGGGGAAGTAACCAGTTGTATTATGCTGGGCAATACATACGCCGTTATTGTGCAGCACGGTAACTACCGTACGGTCTATTCCAACCTCAAGTCATTGCTTGTCAAGCAAGGTGACCAGCTCAAAACCAAACAGAACATAGGTGTAGTTGCTTCCGACCCCTCACAAGACAACAAAACAGAACTCTTCTTCCAGATATATAGAGACCGAACACTCCTCAATCCTTCCAACTGGATAGCCAAATAATATCAACTCATCAAACCAACCTACTACAATGATAGTACAAAATCGCCATACCGCTTTAGTTTCCGCTTTTCTTGTCCTGCTGCTCTCTGTAATGACCGTCAGCCTGACATCCTGCAAGAAAGACAGCTGGTTAGACTGGAAAGCACAAAACGCCGCTTTTCTTGTGCGCAATATGCAGAAAGACAGCATCGTTACCACTCCGTCCGGACTGCAATACAAGGTCATCCGGCAAGGCATACAGGGCACCAAACCCGATGAACTCAAGCATGTACGCATCCGTTACAAAGGTTCACTGATAACGGGTAACGTCTTCGACCAAAGCGATGATGCCTCGTTCGCAGTCTCGTCAGTGGTGGAAGGGCTCAAAGAAGGACTCAAAAAAATGAACAAGTCGGGACACTACATTTTTTATATCCCTCAAGAACTCGGATACGGCAAAGAAGAACAAGGTACAAAAGGAGTCAAGAACTACATCCCGCCTTATTCAACACTCATCTTTGAAGTCGAACTATACGACGTTTATTAGTACATTTCGCAATGCGTACCCATACTGCACATATACGTAAATTTCTTCTGCGATTATTGATACCTGCTGTATGCCTGTGCCTTTTAGCTGCGTGCGAAAATCGCAATAATCCCGTACCTAATTATCCTGTCTATCTTGACCTTGATATACCGGCACTCTATCCGCATTTTGTGCCCGATAACGGCTTTCAGACACTGGTTATCACGCAGAAAAGATACGAATATGAACTGATAGGCTACACAGGTGTACTTGTATGGATCAGTATGGACGGCAAATATTGTGCTGCCGACCTCTGCTGTGTCAATTGTCTTGACCCGAAACATTCTGTCCTTGTTGACGGTATCTTTGCAGTTTGCCCGCTCTGCGGACAACAGTACGATATAAGTTACGGACTCGCCAACCCTGTCAACGGTACGGCTAAGCATACGCTCCGGCGATTCGGAACACGATTCAACGGAAACATTCTGCAAATACGAAATTGAACAAGCTAATACGAAGCACTATGGCATATAATGAGGAGAATATCATCCACCTTGACGACCGCGAACACATACGCCAACGCCCCGGTATGTACATCGGTAAACTCGGCGACGGAAGCCACTCCGACGATGGTATCTATGTACTTATAAAAGAAACAATCGACAACTCCATTGAAGAATACCGTATGGGGGAAGGGAAAAACATTATCCTTACCATTCAGGACGGCACAGTTACTGTACGGGACTTCGGACGAGGCATACCGCTCGGCAAAATGGTGGAAGCCGTATCTATTCTCAATACGGGTGCCAAGTACGACACCAAAGCCTTCAAAAAGTCCGTCGGACTCAATGGGGTAGGTTTGAAAGCTGTCAATGCACTCAGTCTTGACTTTGAGGTGCAGGCTTGGAGAGACGGACAGACACGGCATGTGCGCTTCCATCAAGGGCATCTCGTGGACGACACCGATGTCCAACTCTATACCGGAGACGAGAAAAGAGGTACGTTTGTCCGTTTCACACCCGACAATTCCTACGGACTGTTTGAGAACTACGCGTTCCGTAACGACTTCGTAGAAACGATGATGCGTAATTATGCCTATCTCAATACGGGACTGATTATTACCTATAATAGCAAACGCTTCTACTCCAAAAACGGACTCTTTGACCTGCTCACCGAGCAGATGACGGATACTCCTCTTTATCCCATCATACACCTCAAAGGCGAAGACATAGAAATAGCGCTTACCCATACCAACCAGAATAACGACGAGTACTTCTCCTTCGTCAACGGGCAACATACCATACAAGGCGGTACGCACCAAGTAGCCTACCGTGAAGCCATAGGGCGAACTATCAAAGAGTTCTACAACAAGAATATGGAACTGGCGGATATTCGCAACGGGCTGGTAGGAGCCATTGCCATCAACGTTTCCGAACCCGTCTTCGAGAGCCAGACCAAAGTCAAGCTCGGTTCCAAGGATATGGAAAAGGGTGGGGTAAGTGTCAATAAATTTGTCAATGACTTTGTAAAGCAGCAATTGGATAACTACCTGCACAAGCATCCCGAAGTGACAGAGGTGCTTTTGCAAAAGATTCAAGACTCCGAGAAAGAGCGCAAAGCCATTCAAGGCGTTACCAAAGCAGCTCGCGACCGCGCAAAGAAGAACCTGCTTAACAACCCAAAGTTGCGTGACTGTCAGGTACATTACAACGACCCCAAGCCAACCTACGACCAAAAAGAGAAAAACAACAAGCAGAACAATGACATAGAGCCTACCGACCTGCGGGAAGAGACATCGATTTTCATAACGGAGGGTCTGTCCGCTTCAGGGTCCATTACAAAGAGCCGCGACGTGCGCACACAAGCCGTATTCTCTCTTCGAGGCAAACCGCTCAACTGCTACTCTCTCACCAAGCAGGTAGTTTATGAGAACCTCGAATTTAACTGTCTGCAGTCTGCTCTCAATATAGAAGACGGACTGGATGACCTGCGCTACAACAAAGTCATTATCGCTACCGATGCCGATGTGGACGGTATGCATATCCGGCTGCTGATGCTCACTTTCTTTCTCCAGTTCTTCCCCGACCTCGTAAAGAAGGGACATGTCTATATACTCCAGACACCGCTCTTCCGTGTCAAGAACAAACAGGAGATACGCTACTGCTACTCCGAAGAGGAACGTCTCAAAGCACTTGACGAACTTAAAAACCCTGAAATAACGCGGTTCAAAGGATTGGGAGAAATATCTCCTGACGAGTTCAAAGGATTTATCGGCAAGTCTATTCGCTTGGACCAAGTTACGTTGCGCAAAGAGGATGCCGTGCAGGATTTGCTCAGTTTCTATATGGGTACCAACACCGCTGAACGTCAAAACTTTATCATCAATAACCTCGTCATCGAAGAAGACAAGGTGGAATAAATATAAACTATCAACCATTAATTATTAATTTTCAACTATTATTTATCATGAAGTCTCTTCTTATGATACTTGACGGATGGGGAATCGGCAATAACGACAAAGCCAATGCCATCTACTCCACATCCACTCCCCACTGGGACAATATCCTTAACACTTATCCCCATAGCCAACTCCAAGCCTCCGGCGAAAATGTCGGACTGCCTGACGGGCAAATGGGTAACTCCGAAGTAGGACACCTTAATATAGGTGCCGGGCGCGTCGTATATCAAGACCTTGTGAAAATCAACAACGCTATCAAAGACGGCTCAATTCGTCAAAATCCCGAGATCATTGCCGCTTACACAACTGCGCAGCATCAAGGCAAACGCCTGCATATAATGGGACTCACCTCTGACGGCGGAGTTCATTCCTCGCTTGAACACCTCTTTGCCCTTCTTGATATAGCCAAGGACTATCAACTGCAAGGCAAGACTTTCGTCCATTGCTTTATGGACGGACGCGACGTTCCACCTTCGAGCGGAGCCGACTACGTCCGCGACCTCTATGCTCTCGCATCCGTGCGATGCGATGTACGCCTTGGCCCTTTTGACGAGCGCGGCGGCAGGCAGCAGACCATCGTCGACGTGCATGACCAGATCAAGGACCTCCTCCGCCACGAGGCGCGCGGCAAGGCGATGGACGCATACGTTGCAGAGCTCCGCGAGAAGGCGACGATTCAGTACAAGGAAGCGAAGCACGAGTGCACCTGCGGACACCACCATTGAGGTTGAAGGTTGGAAGGTTGAAGGTTTAAAGTTTGAAAGTTGAACGTAAAAAAACAAGGAGAAACATGAACAAGACAATGATTACAGCTGTCGCGGTCTTTGCCGCGTTGCCGCTTTTCGCGGAAATCAAGATGGGCGCTCCGTTTACTGACGGCGCAGTTTTGCAGCGTGGGATGAAAGTTCCCGTCTGGGGTAAGGTCACGCCGACGGCAGACGGGGCCGCTTGCAGTGTTCGCGTCGAATTCGCCGGGCAGGTGAAGACATGCGAAGTTCAGCAGGGCGACTACTGGAGGGTTGATCTCGACCCGATGGAGGCGTCGAAGGAAAGCCGCACGATGACCGTGAGCAGGGTTTCGCCGGGCATCTTCTTCGATTCGGTTCTGGAGACGGCCGAAGTCAAGGACATTCTCGTCGGCGAGGTGTGGTTCGCATCGGGCCAGAGCAATATGGAGTGTCCGATCTGGGGCAATTCGACCCGCTACCGCGACATGAAGGGCGGACTTATGACGACGATGACGTACCTTCCGAACATCCGCTACGTAAAGAGCGAGCGGAAGTGGTCCGCCGAGCCCAAGGAGCTTTCCGCGAAGTGGTGCAAGTTCACACCGGAGAGCCTTCAGCTCTTCCACCGCGTCGAAACGCGGCTCGGCGGGTCGAACACCGGCGTGTCGCTGTCGGCGGTCGCGTTCTACTACGCGCGCGAACTCTATCTCGCGCTCGATGTCCCGATCGGCATACTCGACGCGAGCTGGGGCGGAACGAACATCGACGCATGGACCCCGAGGAGCGGATACGACGGATGCGACGAGTCCATAAAGGCCACGGCGGAGTATAAGGTCAAGTCCGACTGGAAGGCCGAGACCGACAAGAAGGGGCCGATCGGAGGGGCCCACCAGCAGCCGACCGTCCTCTACAACGGGATGGTCGCCTCCTTTGCGCCGATGGCGATGCGCGGCTTCATCTGGTACCAGGGATGCCACAACAACGGCGAGTCCCAGCTTTACTGCGCCAAGCTGCATTCGCTCTACAACGGATGGAGCCGCGACTTCGCGAACCCCGACCTCAAGCTCTACCTCGTCCAGCTCGCCCCGTACAACCAGAACTGGCTCGGCATCTGCATGGCGCAGAACAAGTTCTGCGCGGAGGAGAAGAACGCGGCGCTC
>CADAAF010000124.1:0-2498 GCA_902785805.1 uncultured Bacteroidales bacterium
AATTACGCCGCTGGACCGAAGAGTATCACTTGGACTGGGATGCCGGAATGAATGCCGTGGCAAGCATGTACAAGATGCTGCAAACACAGCCGTTCTTCAACGACTATATGCACTTGGCGGAAACAACCTACGATGACGACCGGCGCATATTCCGTCGTATCTATCAGGACCTGCTTCCCAATAACGATTCAATGCACCAGGCGCTTGAAGATATGGAGATTGCGCTTGACCGCAACCATTGGTCCACCGACTTTGAGGTGGTTCTCAGTTACGTGATTAAGACCATGAAGCAGTTCAAGAAAGAAGGCGACGAACCGAAATTGCTGCCTATGTTTGAGAAAGAAGAGGAGTTGCAATTCGGACTGGACTTACTGCAAAAAACCATTGACAACCGCAACGCCTACAGCAAGATGATAGACAAGTACTTGCGCAACTGGGAAGCAGACCGCGTTGCTTATATGGACCGCATCATAATGCTCACCGCCCTCACGGAAATCTTGTGCTTCCCCAATATAGCGTTAGAGATTTCGCTCAACGAGTACATTGAGATTGCCAAAGAGTACAGTTCTGAAAAAAGTCACCTCTTTATCAACGGGATATTGGATAACATCCTGAAAGAACAGGGGGAGGTAAAGATTGAAGGACTAAAAGAAGATTAAAAGAGGATTGAAAATAGTATCTTTGAATGATTAAATCTTTGAATAATTGAATTACTAATCATTAAATCACTAAATTATATGTTAAGTTTTATTCTTTTGCAGGCAGCAGGTGCCGGTCAAGCGCAAGGCAGTAGCTGGAGTTTCTGGATAATGATGATTCTCATCTTTGTCGTTTTCTACTTCTTTATGATTCGTCCTCAGACGAAGAAACAAAAAGAGTTGCAAAAACAGCGTGAAGCAATGACGAAAGGCGACAAAGTGGTAACCGCCGGCGGTATCTATGGTATCATCAAAGAGGTGAATGACACCACTTTCCTTATTGAGATAAGCAAAGACGTGGTTATCAAAGTTGACAAAGGAAGCGTCTATGCTTCTGCCGAAGACGCTCAGACCGAAGAGAAGAAATAACCGGAGACTCTTTACAAGAGACATCATACGTGAAATGGAGTAAGGACATACTGACCTACTTGCTGTTTGTCGTATTTGCATTCCTCATCTGGTGGACCAATGCATGGCATAATCAAGCGGCGGAGCACGAAAGTGTTACCGCTCATAACGCCACTGATTTGTCCACGGAGAGCAAACAAATGACTACGGAAAAGTTGTTTGAGTTGCCCATTGAGGTGATAGGCGTTCCGCAAGGTAAGAGTGTTCGTGTGTTTCCGAGCAAAGCGGATGTTTACGTTCGCGTCAGAATGAGCCACTACGAAGAGTTGTCCAAAGAAGATTACCGCGTATGGTGCACCTACCCTTCTTCGCAAACGGACGTACTGGTTCTGCACGTGGATGCAAACGAAACCAAATCACTTAGCATCCGTATTGAGCCGGAGGAGGTGGAATACCTTATTGAAGAGAATTGAGGAAAGTGGAAAGTGGAAAGTGGAAAGAAGTTTTTTAGTTAAAAGATAAAATATGCGCAAGATTCAAATGGTTGATTTGCAGACACAGTATCAGCAAATCAAGGAAGAAATAGACAAGGGCATTCAAGAGGTAATTGATAGTGCGGCTTTTGTGAAAGGAAAGAAAGTCAGTGAGTTTGCAGAGCATCTGCAAGCCTATACGGGCGCGAAGCACGTTATACCTGTGGGCAACGGCACTGACGCATTGCAGATTGCCCTTATGGCGTTAGGATTACAACGCGGCGACGAGGTGATTACTCCTACTTTCACTTTTATTGCTACCGCTGAAGTGGTGGCATTGTTGGGTCTCACTCCTGTTGTAGTGGATGTGGATTGGGATACGATGAATATGGATATGGATGCCGTTCGGCGTGCCATCACACCGAAGACGAAAGCCATTGTTCCTGTTCACTTGTTCGGTCAGTGCGCCGATATGGAGACACTCCTTGATATAGCCCGCGAACACAACCTCTATGTAGTGGAAGATGCTTGTCAGGCTATCGGAGCAACCTATACATTCAGTAACGGCACACGCAAACAAGCTGGCACAATGGGCGAAATAGGCTGTACCAGTTTCTTCCCGAGCAAGAACTTGGGCTGTTACGGTGACGGAGGTGCATTGTTTACCGACGATGACGCATTGGCGGCTCGTATTCAGGCTATTGCCAATCACGGGATGGTGGTGCGCTATCACCACGATATGGTAGGCGTAAACAGCCGTTTGGACACTATTCAGGCTGCTGTCTTGGATGCCAAACTGCCCCATTTGAACGAGTACATTGCCAGCCGCCAAAAAGCCGCTTCTTTCTATGACAACGCGTTCCGCAATAACGGGAACCTGCTCGTTCCGGCGGTTGCACCCTACTCTACACATGTCTATCACCAATATACGCTTCGCTTGAGCGACCGTCTGTCTGCCCAAAGGGACACTATAAAAGAA
>CADAAF010000124.1:2590-8562 GCA_902785805.1 uncultured Bacteroidales bacterium
TAGCGGAACGCCTGGCAGGTTGCGTATTGAGTCTGCCTATGCATACTTGTCTTGATGAAGAGCAGTTAAGTTGGATAACAAGCAACGTTCTGCAACTATGCAAGGGTTAAGTCTTTCCCAATCACTCAAGCAGCAGCAGAAACTGTCACCTGCCCAGATTCAGGTGGTCAAGATGCTTGAACTGCCTTCCGTTGAACTGCAACAGCGTATCAACGAGGAGTTGCAGGAAAACCCTGCTCTTGAAGAAGGGAAAGAGGAGCCTGCCGATGATTACGAACGCGAAATAGCCGAGCAAGAAGACAATTACGACACGGAATACGACAACCCGCTTCAGAACGACGATTTCAACTACGATGACTATGTGAATGACGATGAAATGCCCGATTATCGCAATACGGGTATGTCTTCTCAGCAGACAGAGGCTGTGGAGATTCCTGTTACTGCCGGTACAAGTTTCGGTGAATATCTGAAGAGTCAAGTGTATCTGACGCACATGACCAAGCCGGAGCGTCACATAGCCAAGTTCGTGGTATGGAACATAGACGACAACGGCTACCTGCCACGTACCGCAGAAGAGTTGTGCGACGACTTGGCTTTCCGTGAAGGCTTGACGGTCAGCGAGGAGCAGATGAAGCAAATAATAAGTGAGATACAAGCCTTTGACCCTCCCGGTGTAGGAGCCTATAACCTGCAGGAATGTCTGCTTATACAACTTCGTCAGAAACCTGCCACTGCTGCCATAGAGCAAGCCATTGAGATTATCAGTCAGGACTTTGACAATTTTTCCCACAGGCGTTTAGACCGTATCCGTCAGCGTTGGCAGTTGGACGAAGAACAACTGAAAGCAGTATTGCATGAAGTAGGTCAGCTGAATCCCAAACCGGGCAGTGCGTGGACAGGGACTGTATATGAACGCCAGCAGACAACCGTCATCCCTGACTTTATCGTTACCAACCAGCAGGGCGAACTGATTATACAACTCAATCAGGGTGACATACCTGATTTGCGTGTTAATGCATCCTACAATAGGATGTATGACGATTTGTCGGACACTAAAAACAAACAAAGTGCCAAAGACAAGGAGACGCTTCGTTTCATTAAACAGAAGATTGATTCTGCCCGTTGGTTTATTGACGCAGTACGCCAGCGCAACGAGACACTGATGCGCGTGATGCGTGCTATCGTACAGAAACAAAGCAGTTTCTTCGAGCAAGGCGATCCGTCATCGCTGCGCCCGATGGTTCTCCAGGAAATAGCAGACGTGACCGGCTATGACGTAAGCACTATATCGAGGGTCAGCAACTCCAAGTACGTGCAAACCGATTTTGGTGTATTCCCTGTCAAGTACTTTTTTACAGAGCGGATGACCACCACCGAAGGCGATGAGATAAGCAATGAAGAGGTCAAGAAGAACCTTCGCGAACTGATTGACAGCGAAGACAAGACACATCCTTTGACCGACCATGAAGTGGTGGATGCGATGCAGAAACGCGGTTATTCCATTGCGCGCCGTACTGTAGCCAAGTACCGTGACCTGTACGGAATACCCGTAGCGCGGTTAAGAAAAGAGTTATGATGCCGCGTGATTTCTTTTACTATATTTCGCGTATTCAGAGTGTGATGTTTCACCCGCTGTTGATGCCTCTCTACGGTGTTACGGCTCTCACGTTGTCTGTCTATCAGTCGGGTGATGCCAACCGCTATCTGATGGCTCCGATACTGGGCACCACTATTCAGAACACTTGTCTATGGACATTTACTGTTCCCGTTGGCGCGTTATTTATAATGCGTATGACGGGCTACCTGTCATCATTAAGAATGCACATACAAGGTGAACGCACTCTTCCCTATTTTGTCTGTTCGGTATGCTATATTGTATGGTGTGTCCGACTCGGTATGGCGCGTGTCCCTCTTGAATGGCTTCTCATAGCGATGGGGGGCACATTGGCGTTGTTTATAGTGGCAGTGGTTAACCGCCGTTGGAAGATTTCCGCCCATTCGACAGGTGTAGGCGGTATGACAGGCAGCGTATTGGCATACGCTGTTGCAACCGGTTTCTTTTCTTGGACCATCGTTCTCCTGTCAGCCTTTATCGCCATATCGGTTATGTGCGCGCGTATAAGGCTTCAAGAGCATACCCCCGCTCAAGTTACAGCCGGATGGTTAGTGGGTATGCTTTGTACTTTGATGCCCGTATTTATCTACTCTATGACATCTTTGCCTAATGCTTAAACTGTTAGCCATCTACATATCACTGCTCACTTGTTCGCCCGGAGAGGAACTATACGCCCACTACGGTCATACCGCCATCCGTCTGCAAGATACCGATGCACAGATAGACTGGTGCTTCAATTATGGCACGTTCTCCTTCAATTCTGGCAATTTCTACTGGAATTTTGTGCGTGGAGAGACCTACTACCAACTCAGTGTAGAACCAACGGTTGATTTTTTTTCCGACTATACGGAAGAACACCGCGAAGTATATGAGCAGCATCTTAACCTGACCGACTCACAGACTATAGCCATACGTGATGCTCTCCTAAAGAACTGCCTCCCTGCTAATCGCGAGTACTTGTACAACTTTGTGTATGACAACTGCGCTACCCGTCCCTACTATCTTATCAAGAATGCCATAGGAGAAGAACTGGCGTCCCCATACCAAGGTTGGGAAGGCCGTACATACCGCGAGTTTATTCATCATTACACGCGTCCTCACACGGTAATGGACTTTCTTATCAATA
Organism: uncultured Bacteroidales bacterium; assembly: GCA_902785805.1. GTDB lineage: Bacteria > Bacteroidota > Bacteroidia > Bacteroidales > Paludibacteraceae > Colicola. Next base: position 5,332 of record CADAAF010000124.1, read on the forward strand.
TGATTTTCGGCAGCAGAGCCGATAAACCGATGCACGGCGAGCAACGTTTGTTTCTTCCTGAAGAGTTGATGTTCTATTTAAGCGAAGTGCGTCTGACAAACAGCGAACGGCTTATAAAAGAAGAAAACATATACCCATTCGCTATCAAGTCGACCCGTTGGTGGGAAAGCATATATACATATCTTGCGGTTTTCGCTATACTGCTTCTTATGTTCAGTTTCTTTGACGCGCGTAAAGGCAGGATGAGCATTGGTATTGATGTCGTATTAGGCGTAATCTATACCTTACTGATAGCCATTGTGGTCTTTCTTACTTATTTCTCCATTCATCCGTTGGTAGGTTGGAACTGGCGATTGTTGGTATTCCCCGCTATATGGTTAGTATGTCGTTACGGAAGTTATATTTTCTTTACAAAGCAATGCAAAAAATAAACATATATCTGCTATTATTCGTTTTGCTAACGGCTCAAACGGTTTGGGCATCCCCTCGTCTGACGGTAGTGATTGCAGTTGACGGACTGCGTTCGGACAATATAGAGTATATGCGCAACTATTGGCTTCCGGGCGGTTTGCGCACATTACAGGAAGACGCCGCTCAAACACAACTAACCTTCGATTTCAATGTACAAGGCGGCGAAGAGACACTTGCCACTTTGCTTACAGGCGTACAGCCAAGTGCACACGGATTGAGTTTCAACCATATCTTTTCGCGTAAGGATAAGCAGGTACATTCCTTCTTTGAAGACAAGAGCGAGCAAGGTATCGGCACGAAAGAACAAGTGTCGCTCCGGCAAATGCCCGTACCTACAGTGAGCGATTTGTATCGTCTCCGTTACGACAAATACACAAAGATTTATGCCATAGGTTTGCAACCGTCCTCTGCTCTGTTGCTTGCCGGTCACAGTGCTGACGGCTGCTGCTGGCTTGACAGGAAAACAAATAAATGGGCGACAAGCACCTATTACACCAACGGACTCCCGTCAGCAGCGGACGAGGAAAATATGAGTAGCAGGAAAGCGGATAGTTACACAATGCCCAAGTGCAACTCTATGGTGGTCGATTTAGCCCTCCGTATTCAAGAGCAGGAAATGATGGGTAAGGACGATACACCCGATTTGCTGCTGCTGCATTTCAGTCTTGAACGTGAGTCCGCCGTTACCGATTGCATTCAAGGTAAGGACGAAGAAGATATACATCAGGCTCTTAACCAATATACGGGCTTTCTCATCGAGCAACTGCAAAAACGTGTCGGTAAAGAGAATGTGCAATTCTTTGTGACAGGTATTCCGCGTCACGGGCAGTCGGCAGCGCAGATAGAACGTATCGGCATCCCTATTCATTCGTTTAACCTCAGTCGCGCTACTGCACTTACTTCTGTCTATCTGATGGCGATATACGGTTACGAAAAGTGGATAGACGGCTGTTACGGTCAATCGGTATATCTAAACAGAACCCTGATAGAGGAAAAGGGTCTTGATTTGCAAAAGATAGAACGGCAAGTGGCAGACTTTTTGACGGACTTTGAAGGCGTTCAGGCAGCCTATCCGCGCCATGAAGCATTGTTAGTTCCTGAATTAACGATAGGTTTGGCAAAGTCCTATATAGGGGATGTGGTGGTCAGTCTTCAGCCCTCATGGCGAATGATGGCAGATGATGAAAACGAGGTTGACCATGTAATGGACAGCCGCGTGGACGTACCTCTTTATTGGCTTCGTCCGAATGAAAAGACCACATTACCCACTCCTCTCCGTGCCACAGAACTGATTCATATACTACAACCATAAACCAATAAACAACTAAACATCTAAACTACTAAACAATTAAACAATTAAACAACCATCAAATATGCTATTTTACGAAATTAAAATCACTTACCAGCGTCAAACGGGAGAAAGCACTCCGTCGTCCGTGAAGGAGACTTATTTAGTAGAGGGCTTAACCATAGCCGATGTGGAAAACCGTTTAATGGACGAACTGCGCCCGTACATGTTCGGCGAGACAGAGGTGCCGAGTTGTAAAAAAGCACAGTTCTACGATATTCTGCCTTCTACAGAGGGTGATCGCTGGTTCAAGGCTCGCGTAGAGATGATTACGATAGAAGACAGCGGCAAAGAGAAGCGCAAAGGCGTATCCGTTTTGGTAGAAGCTTCTACGATAGACGAAGCTATGAAGAACCTGCAAAAACAACTGAATCAGGTGGATTGCGAGATAGTGAGCATAGCCCGCAGTCCGATAGTGGAAGTGCTTCGCGCCGTATGAGCAAGCCTCTGATTGATTTTGATGAGGTTGTGCGTACCCGTGCACCCCGTTTGCCACGATTTGTTAAGAGTTGGCTTCGGCGCATTGTGCACGTGGACGAGATGAATGCCTACTATGACAGTCATCAGGGGAGCTACGATTTTGATTTTGCCCGCACGTTTCTTGAGGAGGGTTTGCATTGCAGTGCATCGGCAGAAGGAGTGGAAAATATCCCGACTACCGACAATCCTTTGCTCTTTGCGAGCAACCATCCGTTGGGCGGTTTGGACGGTATTATCCTGAGTCTGGTATTAGGAGAGAGGAGAAACTATCACATTCGTTTGATAGTTACTGATTTTTTGATGCTGATTCGTCCGTTGGCGGGCATATTTGTACCTGTCAACAAGATTGGCAAACAAAGTCGTGAGTATGCTATCAAGCAGCGGGAGTTATGGGAGTCTGACATGGATGTACTGACTTTTCCCGCCGGTGCATGCAGCCGCTTGCAATGGATAAGAGGCAAGGGGTTTGCAATCCGCGATTTGGAATGGAAGAACTCGTTTATCCGCCACGCGGTAAAGACACAGCGCGATGTGGTTCCCGTCTATTTTGAAGGTCGCAATTCCCGTTTTTTCTACCTGCTTGCTTTTTGTCGCAAGTTAATAGGCATCAAGGCAAACATAGAGATGCTTTATTTAGTGGACGAGATGTTCGGAGCCAAGAACAAACATTTCCGTGTGAAAATAGGTCGTCCTATTGCTTATACCACATTTGACGGGAGCCGTAGTCCTGACGAATGGGCGTCTTGGGTTAAAGAGCAGGTGTATCAACTTCGCAGTATGCAGCAAAAATAGAAGTATAGTTGTTCGAATAAGAAAAAATACTTACTTTTGCGGCGCAATAAAGGATTTCCTTATGAAAGATATTATTCCGCGAGTTAGTCGCGAATTGCTAAAGAAAAAAAAAAAAAAAAAGAATTTTCTCCGTCCAACAA
>CADAAF010000125.1:0-3420 GCA_902785805.1 uncultured Bacteroidales bacterium
CTCTATACCGTTACAGCTATGCAGGAAACGCTGCGGCTCACCAATCTGGACCTGTTGAAAGAGGGCGATTGGGTCAATCTGGAACGCGCAATGTCGATGGACAAACTGCTTGACGGACATATTGTTCAGGGACATGTGGACCAAATGGCGGAATGTATAGAAGTCAAAGAGACGGATGGCAGTTGGTACTACCGCTTCCGCTACGACAGCAGCGAAGAGATGATTCGCCGTGGGTATTTCTGCGTGGACAAAGGCTCGGTGAGCATCAACGGAGTGAGCCTTACTGTCTGCGACCCCGATGTAAAGGACGGAAAAGGATATGTAAGCGTATGTATCATTCCATATACCTATCAAGTAACTAATTTCCAGTTTATTCAACTCGGTACGATGGTCAACATAGAGTTTGATATTATCGGCAAGTACCTTGCGCGAATGAACCAATTGCTCAAGTAAATATATTTATCACTATGAATGATGTAAGTTTCCAATTAGGCATCCAAGTGGCAGGTGTCATGCAGCAGTATGGCATTGCCCAATTGGACTATGATGCTTTTCGACGCGGCGTAGAGCAGGCTCTTAATGCCGCGAAAAATGCAAAAGCAGAAGGTGAGAAATTCCTTGCCGACAACGCCAAGCGCCCCGAAGTCAAAACAACCCCTTCAGGTCTGCAGTACGAAGTAATCGAAGCAACGCTCGGACAGAAACCGAAAGCTACCGACACGGTCAAGGTGCACTATGAAGGCACGCTCGTTGACGGTACGGTGTTTGACAGCAGTTACCGGCGGGGCGAATCCATTAAGTTCGGCTTGAACCAAGTCATCAAAGGCTGGACAGAAGGACTGCAACTTATGTCCGTAGGCTCCAAGTACAAACTCTATATACCTTACCAACTTGCCTACGGTGAAGCCGGTGCAGGTGGCAGTATACCTCCTTATGCCGCGCTCATCTTCACGGTCGAACTGTTAGGCATCGAGTAAATGAAAACAATCATAAAAACCAGTAAACTTAAATTTTTGTTTATAGCCGCAGTTATTATGGTTAGTTGCGGCAGTTCGTACAAAGCTACCGACGTGGTACTGAACGACGTACAAGACTCCGTCAATTTTGCGCTCGGCTATGTTAACGGTTCGATGCTTAAGATGCAGCAACTGCAAGAGGACAGCAGTGACGCTGTTATTGCCGAGTTTATCGATGCTCTCCAGCGCGGTTACGACGGCAAGGTGGAAGAACTCAGCGAAGTGGCTTCCGTAGGTAAGAACATAGGTTTTGCCATCAAGTCGTTCGAGAAAAACGGCTTGGCTGAAAATGCTTCGTGGCAACTCAATGAGAAAGTGCTCTTCCAGGGACTCGTTAACGGTTTGAACGAAGACACCACCATTATGAAAAGCGATGTAGCCAAACAGTTCTTCCAATCACAATACCAAGCCTCTATGATGGCTTCCGACTCCGTGAAGGCCGACAAAGCCATTCGTTCACAATGCCCCGACAAGGCTAAAACCATCGAACTCAAGAACTTCACTGATAGTATCAACTATGCTTTCGGTCTGATGAACGGAAGCGACATAAAAATGTACCTGCTTGCTTCTGACTCCACAGGAGAAGAAAAGAAGGACTTCATCAAACAGATTAACAAAGCCCTCAAGATGAAGATTAAGAACCCGCAATTGATGAATATGGGTGAACAGATAGGTAAGACCATCAAAGATCAGGAAGCCACCGGTCTGGTAGGTGAACCCAAGCTGGAAACTAACTTCGCGCTTATCAAACAAGGATTTATCAATGGTATGAAGGGACACGACACACAATTTAACCAACAGACAGCCGGTGAATATATCAGCAATACCATCAATTATCTCAAGTACGGTGACACCAAGGGCGAAGGAGAACGTTTCCTTGCCGCCAACCAACTCAAAGAAGGTGTCCAAGTAACCGAAAGCGGATTGCAATACGAAGTTCTGACAATGGGCAGAGGTCCCAAACCACAAGCTACAGACCGCGTCAAGGTTCACTACCATGGCACCCTTATTGATGGTAGCGTCTTTGATAGCTCGGTAGAAAGAGGAGAACCGGCTGAATTTGGTCTCAATCAGGTGATTAAAGGTTGGACAGAAGGTCTGCAACTTATGCCAGTTGGTTCCAAGTACCGCTTCTATATCCCGCAAGAATTGGGTTATGGTGAACGTGCTACCGGTAGCATTCCCCCGTATAGCACTTTGATATTCGATGTCGAACTGCTGGAGATACTGAAGTAGTACCTGCCTAAAAAAGAAGATGGGAATTATAGCACGACAGTCGTTGCGAGGCACTATCGCCACATATATAGGCGTGGCGATAGGTTTCGTAACGACTTTTTTTGTGCTCACTCGCTTCCTGACAGCCGAAGAGATTGGTTTGGCGCGAGTACTCATTGACTCCGCTACTCTCTTGGTAGGCTTGGCCCAATTAGGCAGCACGTCTGCTATTATACGTTTTTTTCCATACTTCAAGAGCAAGGAAGACCCTTCGCACCACGGCTTTTTCTTCTGGACACTGATGGTGCCGTTAGTGGGTTTTGTCTTCTTCGCGCTCGTTTTTTGGTTGTGCCGCACACCCATTGAGCACTGGTTCGGCGAGAAGTCGCCACTCTTTGTTGATTACTACTATTTTGTGTTGCCGTTGGCATTTTTTATGCTCTACGAAACGGTGTTCGAGAGCAATGCTAATGTGCTGATGCGTATTGTTGTCCCGCGTGCTGTGCGCGAAGTGGGAGTCAGGGTAGGGCTGTTGGTCTCTTATTTGCTCTATGCTTTCCGCTATTTGTCAATGGACGGTTTTGTGCTTGCCTTGTGTGTCACATATGCAGTAGCGAGCCTGATTAACATCGTCTATGTGTGCCGGATAGGGCATATACGTTTTCGTCCCGATTGGTCGTTCTTGCGAGCCAATCAGCCTTTGGTTGGCTCGTATATACGATATATGTCTTTCTTGGTGTTGTCCGCGTTGGCATCTGTATTTGCTCCGATGCTGTCTTCGTTTTTCGTGACAGCCAAGATGGGGTTGAGTTTCACGGGTATCTTCGCCATTGCCACCTATATGGCGGTGATGGTGTCTATCCCCTACCGCTCGCTGACCGCTATTGCCTCGCCACAACTTGCTGCGGCTCTCAAAGAGCAGAATTTTACTGATGCGCAGCGTTTGATGCAGCAAGTAACCAACTCAATGCTCTTGGTAGGAAGCCTCATCTTCTTGCTCTTGTGGGTCAATATAGACTTGATATTCTACGTCTTACCTAATGGAGAGACATATGAAGCTGCCCGTCAGACCGTTTTTCTATTGGGTTTGGCGCAGTTGATATTGGCATCGGTGCAAGTGTCCGTGACGGCACTTTCGTATGGGGCATATTATGGTTTTACCCTGCTTTTCGGCTTCGTAAAGGAATTT
>CADAAF010000125.1:3475-9382 GCA_902785805.1 uncultured Bacteroidales bacterium
TCTGCTCAATAATTACCTTATTCCGCTCTGCGGTATGGAGGGTTCGGCTTGGAGTAATCTGCTCTCGTATGTTGTCTATTGTGTGTTGGTGCTTGCGGTGGTGTGCGGTAAGATGCGCTTATCACCGTTCTGTCGGACGGAACTCAAGACATTGGGTTTGGCAGTGAGTGTTTTGGTTATTAACTACCTATGGGTGCGTTATATGCCGATGGAGAATGTGTGGTTGAGCAGTCTGTTGCGTAGTTTTGTGCTGATAGGCGGTTTTTGTTTGATTGCGTATAAAAGTCAGTTGTCAGAAGAAATCAATGCGTTACTTCGTTCGCTTTTCATACGTAGGCACTGATTTTCACGGCTCGCAGGTGCAACCCAACGGTGTGACGGTGCAGGAGGTGATGGAAAATGCTTTCGCCACCTTGTTGCGTCAGCCCGTTTCGCTCACTTTTGCCGGACGCACAGATGCAGGTGTCCACGCCTGTGAGATGTGGGCGCACTGGGATTGGTCTCTTGATGAGACACATTCTTCGCTTCCCGCTTTGTCGAAACTGATAGCAAGGCTGAATAGTCTTTTGCCGCTATCCATTGCCGTACAGCAGATTTTTCCTGTGCGCGAAGATGCTCACGCGCGCTATAGTGCCACGGAGCGTACCTACTGCTATCATATTACTACCCGCAAAGACCCTTTCGCAGCCGGACGTGTTGCACGAGTCGCTCCGGGCTTGGATTTTGAGGCTATGAATGAGGCGGCTCAATTGCTCTTGGGCAAGCACGATTTTGCATCGTTCTGCAAAGTGCATACGGATGTGAAGAATACGTTTTGTACCGTCACACGTGCCGTTTGGGAGTACGCTGAAGAAGGGCAGGCGGTATTTACCATAGCGGCAGATCGTTTTCTACGCAATATGGTGCGTGCCGTAGTCGGTACGCTTTTAGAGGTGGGACGCGGCAGAATGACTATCGGGCAGTTTGCCGATGTGCTGGCAGCCAAGAACCGTTCGGCTGCGGGTCAGTCGGCTCCAGCTGAAGGACTGTATTTGGTCAGGGTGGCGTACCCCGATACGATATATCTGAACGAATGAAGAAAGCGGCGTACATAGTGGCAGCCTGTTTGCTGTTTCTCTTTCTGGCAGTTGGAGGAGCTGTAAGTCTTTTCTTGCGTAGTGGACGCGTGCAAACGGCTCTCATTCACCTGCTGACAGAAGAACTCTCCGACCGGTTGGATGCCGACATCCATATAGGACGGATTAAGTTCCGTTTCCTCAACCGCCTGCAGCTGGAAAACGTCTATATGAGCGACCAACAGGGCGATACGCTCCTCTTTGTGCCCCGATTGGACGTGAGGTTCAATCCAACAGCATTGCAGAAAAAGGAATTGGACTTCACCTCTATTTATTTAGGTAACCCGTATATATCCCTGTGGCAGGACACGTGCGGTAGCAACTACGATTTTCTTCTTGAGGCGTTTGCTTCCGACTCGTCGAGTCAGCCGTTGGATATGCCTCTGCGTGTGCGGAACGTGGCTATCCTTGGTGCGCAGATACGCTATAATTACCTGCCTGCGCACTACGATGTACGGATTAATCCGCTTGATTTGCAACTGCGACTGCCTATTGTGTCCGGTGACAGTTTGCAGGCGGCTATCGACAATTTATCCGTTAGTGCGCGGTTACAAGGGGTGGATGCCGCAGCGGAGGCTTCTTTCAGGGGGTCCCTTGACTCTTTGTTGGCAGATAAGATATGTTTGTCTTATCGCTGCCAACGGATTCTTGTGGGGCAATTCAAAGTGTATAACCCCTTGCGGCCGGCCCAATGGAAAGTAGGCGTGGAGTGTCAGGACTTGTATTGTAACCGTGCTTTGGTGCAGGATTTGTTGTCCGATTTGCTGCGCCGTCCTGTGCAGTTGCCCGAAGTTTTGGCTCATTTCGGAGATGTGCATTATCGCGGACATATAGGCGGATGCTTGGAAAATCTCGCGTTGCGCGGGGCTTTCCTGACGGATATAGGCTCTATCTCCACGCATGCACGCCTGCATACCGATACCACGTTTGCCGATATACGTTTCGAGGGCGAAGTGGGAACGCAGCAGTTGCTTCTTCACCGGCTGTTGCCTGATGTGCAGGTAGGTGATTTGTCAATGCAGAGCAACATCAATGTGCACTACTGCGACTCTTTGCCCTTGGAGGCGCAAGGCACGGTGGACATACAGAGTCTTGTCTTCAAAGACTATGACTATCGCGACTGGCAGTTGCAAGCCTCACTTTCCGATAACCGTCTTCAAGCCGATATTAAGGTGGATGATCCGAATGTAGATTTTACCATCCATAGCCGTCTGCACCTCGACAGCCTTCAACCTTCGGTAGATGCGCAACTCCGCCTCCGCCATTTGCGGCTCGGCAAACTCCGTCTCTTGTCGGAAAAGCAAGACCAAGACCTCAACCTGCAAGCCGCTTTGCATCTTACTGCCGATGGTGATAAAAACGCTTGGTTAGACAATCTGAACGGCCACTTGGAGATTGACTCGCTTTGCCTGACTAATTATGATCATCGTCTCGTTATGCAGAGACTATCCGCCCGATTAGTCAACAACCCCAGAGAGAACAGCCTTCATATCCTCTCCGACTATGCCAATGCCCGCATAGACGGCCGTTTCCGCTGGTCCACCCTGCCGCAGACCCTCTATCAATATGCGTATTCGCTCTTCCCAAGCCTTATGCATAAGCCGCCTAAAGAGCACCTGCCTAACGACCTTGATTTCTATTGCTATATCCACCATGTGGACAGTATCCTGCCTGCTTTGACACGCAGTGCTGTACGCTTGCCACAGCAGCAGACCGTGAAAGGCTTTATCCACGAGTCGCAAAGCGAACAGGGCATCCAACTTTTTGTGCCTTCGATGACCCGACCTAAATTAGAAATAAAAGATATAGCCCTTTCTGTGGCGCAAAAGCGCGACAAAGCTACTATGGCATTATCGCTCATCGAACATCCCATTCTCAATGATTCGGTACGACTGATAGTTTCCGATATGGAGGCCTCTTTAATGGCTGACGCAGGGCGTGATTCGGTCATTCTGACGTGCCGATTCTCCGAATTGGATGCGCAGCAGCCTGCGGCAGAGATACATATGCAGTCCCGTTTGGACCGATATGCCGGTCAGCCTCTCGTTAATGTGCACGTCCTGCCTTCCACGTTCATCTTCAGGGATTCTCTGTGGACGCTACGCGATGCGTATTTGGACTATGTGGCAGCCGACACCGCTGTGTCCATCCGTGGGTTTGACCTTTCCGGCAACTCGCAGTTTATACGAGCCAACGGAGTGGCTTCCACCCGTATGACCGACTCCGTACGAATAGATATGCGCAATGTCAGCCTCGGCTATGTGATGCGCAATTTTGACCTCGAAAGAGTTATCGCGGCAGACGGTAATATGACGGGTGGTGTGACGCTCTATTCGCTCTTGTCGCACCCTATGTTAGAAGCCAAGTTGCACTTGCCAGAGGCCTATCTCAACCATACTTTGCTCGGCTCATTGGACGCTACCGCTGCAATTGACAGAAAGAATAATCATATCCTCATAGGCGGTATAGCACGGCAGGACAACCGCACCATAGTGGATTTGAAAGGAACGGTCATGCCTGAGAAAAAGTACTGGGAATTGAACATGCAGCTTGACTCTGCCGACCTCCACTTGGTTAACCACTGGACTCATCATATCCTTTCTGATATCGGCGGCAGAGCTTATGGGCAGTTGGGCGTTTACGGGCACCACTTCGACACATGGGTGCGTGCACGCCTTTTTGGTAAGGATGCCCACCTTACCGTGCCTGCTACGCAAGTGCGCTACACTTTTACCGATTCGGTTTTGCTTGACACTACATACATCGCTTTCCCGCATATCCGCGTGCGGGACGATGAAGGGCACGTAGGAACGCTCAACGGAAAAGTAACACATGATAAGTTCAAGGACTTTGCGTATGACCTCCATATCAACGTGCGCGATATGATGGCTCTTAACTTGCCTTATCAGCCGCAACAACGCGTTTATGGCAAGGTTTATGCTACGGGTAACGTGCACCTCTATGGGAACGAAACGATAGGCACGCGCTTGGATGGCACTGCCGTCACACGCGGAAAGTCAGACTTCTATTTCAATACAGGAGTGGCATCCGAGGCAGCGGACAACAGCTTTATAGATTTCGTTTCATCCAAAGATGATGAAGCCGAACCGGTTGCGCTGCCAACGGCTCACCTACATAGTGTCCCGTTCCTTATGAACCTTAACCTCACTGTCACACCCGCAGCTACGGTTCATCTGCTGTTCAATTCGCGTTCAGGTGACGGTATATCTGGTAAGGGCGACGGCAACTTGCGTCTGCGTTGGGATGCCGCCCAAAACGATGTGCGGCTCTTCGGAACTTATACATTGCAGCAGGGATTGTTTACCTACTCGGTTGCCAATATCATACGGCGTGATTTCCGTATAGCGGAAGGCTCTACCATTATTTGGAGCGGTAATCCCGTATCGCCGATGCTGAATGTAACAGCCAAATATGCGCTGACAGCCTCCTTGCGCGATCTCTTCGGCAACGATGTGTCCCAACTCGCCACCAACCGCACCTCCGTTCCTGTTGAGTGCCTGATTTATTTGAGTGAACAACTGTCTAATCCTACACTTCGGTTCGGTATCGAGTTGCCGCATTCCGACGAAACGGTGGCTTCACAAGTCAAGTCCGTTATCAATACCAACGAGATGCTGATGCGTCAGGTTGTTTACCTGCTTGTTTTCAATCGTTTCTTTACGCCTGAGTCGATGCAGTCGGTAGCCTCCAGTGTCAACGACACCTATTCGCTCCTCTCCTCTACTGTGACAGGGCAAATCAACTCGTGGCTCTCGCGGATAACCGATATGGTAACCATCGGCTTCAATTTCCGTACTGATGGCGAAGGTGCTTCCGCTTCGCAGGAGTATGAGACACAATTCCAGATACGCCCCATCAGCCGGTTGAGTATCAACGGCAATGTGGGTTATCGCTATAACGACTTGAGCAACCGTCCGTTCTTCGGAGACGTGGACGTTGAGTACGAACTGACCGAAGACGGCAAACTGCGTATAAAAGGCTTTACTCATACCGTTGACAAGTATTCGCTCAAGCAGGCAAATACGGTGCAAGGGTTTGGTCTCATATACCGCCACGACTTCAACTGGGGTGATGCCCTGCGTAAAGCCGCTGCACGCAAAAAGAATAATAAAGCGCGTTCTTCTACTCCACAAACGTCAAAAAGTGTAAACAACGCACCATAAATACCCGGATAAGTATGTTAATCAAAAGTTTTTCTGCTGCCGTACAAGGTATCCGTGCTGAATTGGTTACCATAGAAATGCACGCTGTTTCCGGTTCCGATTTCGTGTTGGTCGGACTGCCGGATACGGCTGTGAAAGAAAGTCGTGACCGCATCCGCTCCGCACTCCAGGTGAATGGTTTTTCGTTGCCTGTCAAGCAACTGACCATCAATATGGCTCCTGCCGACTTGCGCAAGGAAGGAACGGGGTTTGACCTGCCTTTGGCAATAGGTGTCCTATGTGTGGGCGAACATTTGAAAACCACACAATTGGACAAGTATTTGCTTCTTGGAGAACTCTCTTTAGACGGCAAACTGCAACCCGTTCACGGCGTGTTGCCGGTGGCTCTTTGTGCCAAACGAAACGGAATGCGCGGGATTATTGTTCCTTCAGAGAATGCGCGGGAAGCAGCCGTAGTAGATGGGTTGGAAGTCATTCCGGCTGTTACACTGATGGAAGTGGTGCGCTTCCTGCGGGGCGAACAAACGATCGCCCCTATGTCGGTCAATCTCGAAGAAGAGTTCCTGCAAAGAGGTTATACCGCCGATCAGGATATGTCAGACATACGC
>CADAAF010000126.1 GCA_902785805.1 uncultured Bacteroidales bacterium
CGTCTGCCCTACTCCGCCCTCATTTGTGAAGTTGAGCCGGTAACTGAGGTCGGTAATGACGGGTTGCTCTGTCACTACTCCCATAAGCGACCACGTGCCGCTGCTCAGGTACGCCACAGGACCTGCAGGCACCGTAGCAACAGCACTTGCTGTATCGTGGGACGCAACGGCTATAACGGGCACATTATATACGAATGGTGATATTTCTTTTCTCAACAACCCTATTCGCTCACTCGGATATACCATCTGCAGGAAACATTCGCGCTTGGCACCACTGACGGCAAGCAGGTCGTTATCTATTTGCGGCTGCACGGATTGCGAGTCGTCTGCATACCAGCGGAGCAACTGCGAAGTACTCAAGAGCGTATATTCGTTGCGCATAACACCCGTCAGAAGGTAGTTGAAATAGTCGGCTATCCAGAGGTAGTGCGCGGCATTAATAAAAGGCAGGTAGTTAGTCTGTCGGCAGGCGTAGAGCTGATAGAGTGTGTTGAAGGGCAACATCTGTATGCCTGTTCTCTGATAGACAATCCTTTGTCCGTCCGAAGCAACGGTGTGTATATCGTTCCATACCTTCTCCATCATACCGTCCGTATAGGGGTCACGGTACGCACGGGGGTGTGCCAATGCGTTCCCTTCCTTGTCAAGGAAGACAACATCACAGCCCCATGAGTCCACACCTATACTACTTACGTGCAAGTCTTTGCGCTCGGACAGCTGACGTAGCCCTTCTTGTATCTCCCGCCAGAGGGCATCTATGTCCCAGAAGAACATACCGTCTCGCTCGTACATAGCATTGGGAAAGCGGTATATCTCCTCCAACTGCGGCAAGTCATTACCGGACGCCTTGTCTGCGACAATAACACGACCGGACGTGGCACCCAAATCAATGGCGCAACAAACCTCTTTCATAGTCTTGTTCCCTATTCCATTCTGCCGTGGCACTGCTTGTATTTCTTTCCGCTTCCGCAAGGGCACGGGTCATTGGGACGCGGCTTCTTGTCGGCTATGATGGGCATCGTTTTCTGCTGCTCGCGCGTATCGTGCTGCCTGTTGCACTACATCTTTCTGTGCGCGGTAGCGGCTCATATCAGTACGCTGTGGAGCATGTGCCTGCTGCATCTGCGAGGGCTGCTGCTGCGGAATGAAACCGCGTAGCAGGATAGCGATGGCACGGCGGTTGAAGTTGTCGAGCATCTGACGGAAGATATTGAACGACTCCAACTTGTAGATGAGCAACGGGTCTTTCTGTTCGTAGGACGCATTCTGTACGCTCTGCTTGAGGTCGTCCAACTGGCGGAGATGTTCTTTCCACTCGTCGTCAATCACATAGAGCACCATCCGTTTCTCAAACTCCTTGACTACTTCTTTGCACTCTGTTTCGGCGGCACGGCGCAGATTAACGGATATATTATAGACGCGCTGTCCGTCGGAAATAGGTATGAGGATGTTCTCATACATTGCCCCTTTGTCTTTATAAACCTGCTGTATAACAGGATTGGCGGTAGTCATCAGCTTGTCCATACGCCGCTTGAAGCTGTCAAGAGCGGCCTCTGCCAATTCATTGGAAAGTTGTTCTTCCTTGCCGTGACGGAACGTGTCCTCGTCAAAGGGCACTTCGATGGCAAACGTCTGCATCACGCTGAAGGTCAGTCCCTCATAGTCCAATCCTGCTTTGGCTTCGGCTATGATGGATTCTGCAGCATCGTAAATCATATTGGTGATATCCACGCCTATACGTTCACCCATCAGGGCGTGGTGGCGCTTGGCGTAGATGACATTACGTTGCTGGTTCATCACGTCGTCATACTCGATAAGGCGTTTGCGGATACCGAAGTTGTTTTCTTCCACTTTCTTCTGCGCCTTCTCTACGTTGGACGAAATCATGTTATGTTCGATGGCTTCGCCTTCCTCCCAACCCATACGGTCCATGATACCGGCTATGCGTTCGGAGCCGAACATACGCATCAGGTCGTCTTCAAGAGAGATAAAGAATACGCTGCTTCCGGGGTCTCCCTGACGACCGGAACGTCCGCGCAACTGACGGTCCACACGGCGGCTCTCGTGACGCTCGGTGCCGATGATGGCCAGTCCGCCTGCTGCCTTCACCTCGGGAGTGAGTTTGATATCTGTACCACGACCTGCCATATTGGTGGCGATGGTTACCACGCCTTTCTCACCTGCGTGTGCCACCACCTCCGCCTCTTTCTGGTGGAGTTTGGCATTCAGTACATTATGAGGAATATGGCGCATTGTCAGCATCTTGGACAGCAGTTCGGATATCTCCACCGATGTCGTACCCACCAATACGGGACGCCCTGCTTCAACAAGCAGTTGTATCTCATCTATGACCGCTTTGTACTTCTCACGCTTGGTGCGGTAGATACGGTCATTCATATCCTTGCGTGCGATAGGCTTGTTGGTAGGTATAACCACCACATCGAGTTTGTAGATGTTCCAGAACTCGCCCGCTTCCGTTTCCGCCGTACCGGTCATGCCTGACAGTTTGCGGTACATACGGAAGTAGTTCTGCAGCGTTATGGTGGCGAAGGTCTGGGTGGCACCTTCCACTTTGACATTCTCTTTGGCTTCTACGGCTTGGTGCAGACCGTCCGACCAGCGGCGGCCTTCCATAATACGTCCTGTCTGCTCGTCCACAATCTTCACTTCGTTGTTGTCGATGATATAGTCCACGTCTTTCTCAAAGAGTGTGTAGGCTTTGAGGAGTTGCTGGACGGTATGAACGCGCTCGGACTTAACGGAGAAATTGGTCATTATCTCGTCTTTGCGCTGCTGTTTCTGTTCGGGGGTGAGGCTCTGCTTTTCCAGTTCGGCTATTTCCGAGCCTACGTCAGGCAGAACGAAGAAGTTGGGGTCTTCGCTGTTGCCGGCAAGGGTCTCATTGCCTTTGTCGGTCATCTCGACGGACTTCTGCTTCTCGTCAATGATGAAATAGAGCGGGTCGGTGGCTACGTGCATATTCTTCTCCTGCTCCTGCAGGTAGAACTCCTCCGTCTTCTGGAGGCGCACCTTGATACCGGGTTCGCTCAGGTACTTGATAAGAGCCTTGTTCTTCGGCATCTCTTTATAGGAGCGGAAGAGGGCAAGTTCGCCTTCCTCTTTCTCTTTGGGGTCTTCGCTTGCCATTTTGCGTTTGGCTTCCACGAGGTACTGGTTAGCCTGTTGTGCACCGGTACGGTAGAGCAGTTCGACACGGTGCTTGTACTCGTCAAACATCTGGTCTTCGCCCTTGGGGATAGGACCGGAGATAATGAGCGGGGTACGGGCATCGTCTATCAGCACCGAGTCCACCTCATCGACTATGGCGAAGTTGTGTCCGCGCTGCACGAGGTCAAGCGGCGAGGTAGCCATATTGTCGCGCAGGTAGTCGAAGCCGAACTCGTTATTGGTACCGAAAGTGATGTCGCAGGCGTATGCTTTGCGGCGTTCGTCCGAATTGGGGCGGTACTTGTCTATACAGTCAACGGTCAGTCCGTGGAACATATACAGCGGTCCCATCCATTCCGAGTCACGCTTGGCGAGGTAGTCGTTAACTGTTACCACGTGCACTCCTTCGTGCGTCAGGGCATTAAGGAAGACGGGTAACGTAGCAACCAATGTTTTACCTTCACCCGTAGCCATCTCGGCTATCTTGCCTTGATGGAGTACTACGCCGCCGAAGAGTTGCACGTCATAGTGCACCATATCCCACGTTATCTCGTTGCCGCCTGCCATCCAATGGTTATGATAGACCGCTTTGTCACCGTCCATCTCGATAAAGTCGTATCGGGGGTCGGCTGCCATATCGCGGTCGCGGTCGGTAGCGGTAACGATGACTGTCTTGCTTTGGGCGAAGCGGCGTGCCGTGGACTTGACGATAGCAAACGCTTCCGGCAGAATCTCGGTGAGAACCTGCTTGTAGATATCCTGTATCTGCTTTTCGAGGAGATCCACCTGGTCATAGACTTTCTCGCGTTTGTCTATCTCAAGGTTCTCGATTGAGGCCTTCAGGTCGGCAACCTGCTGCTTCTTGTCCTTGACGGCATCGCTGATACGCTGCATAAGTGCTTGACTGCGTTGGCGCAAGTCGTCATTGGAGAGGGCGTCGATTTGGGGATAAACTTGTTTGATTTGATCCACAACAGGCTGTATTTCGCGCATATCACGCTGTGCCTTGTTGCCAAAGATTTTGCTGATAATTCCAATTAGATCCATAGTTATAATTACACTTTTTCACGCGCAAAAGTACAACATTTTTCGGATATATGCAGAAAAATTGCGTATTGTGAATGTTTTTATTACTTTTGCGGCGTTTTTGGACGATTTGAAATGATAAACATAAACCACAAACAAATTTCAACGACTATGAGAAAGACGTTCCTGATGGCAGGTATGATGTTGGTACTTGCCTGTGGTAGTGCGATTGCCTGCACCAATTTTATGGCGGGTAAGGCGGCTACGGCAGACGGCAGCACGATGATCAGTTATGCGGCCGACAGTTATTCATTCTACGGTTTTCTGCATTACCGTGCAGCAGCCGACCATCCGGCAGGTGCTATGCGGGCCGTGGTCAACTGGGATGACGGCAAACCCTTGTTGTCTATTCCCGAAGTGGCGCACACCTATACGGTGGTGGGCAACACCAATGAGAACCAGGTTACTGTAGGCGAAACCACTTGGGGAGGAAGAGATATGGCGGACACGGTAGGTATTGACTACGGCAGCCTTATCTACATCGCTTTGGAGCGCAGCAAGACGGCCCGAGAGGCACTGAACTGGATTACGTCATTGGCTTCGGAGTACGGCTACGTCAGCGGCGGTGAGAGTTTCTCCATCGGCGACCCGAACGAGGTTTGGATTATGGAAATGATTGGCAAAGGCAAAGGCAAGAAAGGCGTGGTATGGGTAGCGGCACGCATACCGGACGACTGCATTTCCGGTCACGCTAATCAGGCGCGCATCACTTATCTGCCCCTGAAAGGTGCCAAGCGCAAAGGCGACATCTATACCTCCAAGGATGGTCAATGGATGTGGCACAAGGACGTGATTCAAGTGGCGCGCGACAACAAGTTCTTCGAGGGCAAGGACGAGGATTTCCAATTCAACCACGCCTATAATCCCTTCGATTTCACAGGCTTGTATGTTTGCGAAGCACGTGTGTGGAGTGTCTTCCGTAAGTTTGCCGACGATATGGACAAGTACCTCGGCTATGCGGCAGGCAAGGTTTATTTGGCTACAGACGGACGTGAGGCGGGTGAGCCGATGCCGTTGTGGGTAAAGCCTAATCACAAGATTACGGCACAGGAACTCAAAGACGCTATGCGTGACCAGTTTGAAGGCACTGAACTGGACATCACCAAGGGTGTGGATGCCGGTCCGTATCACAGCAAACTGCGTTACGGCGGATTAGGCTTCAAGCAGGACAGCATTCAGTATTGGTTTGAGCGTCCCGTTGCCACCCAGCAGACCGCTTGGTCTTACGTCAGTCAGATGCGCGGATACGAGAGTGCCAAGGCAGGGGGCATCTTCTGGTTCGGCTTGGACGATGCTGCCACCAACCTCTACGTACCTATATATAATACCATCACCCGCGCACCCGAATGTATGCGTCAGGGGAACGGCGACCTTTATACCTACTCTCCCACATCGGCTTGGTGGGCGTTCAACCGCGTGGCTAACTGGGCTTATCCGCAGTACTCGCTGATGCTGCCCGACATAAAGAAGGTGCAGAAATCGTGGGAGGACAGGTTCAACAGCCAGGTGGAAGCCATCGACCTCAAAGTGGCGGACATGGACGAGAGCGAACGTCGTGCTTTCCTTACCGACTATTCGTGCCGTCAGGCGGACGAATCGACTGCCGCTTGGAATGAGTTGTTCACTTATCTGACCGTCAAGTATATTGACGGCAATATCCGCAAGGAAGAGAACGGACAATTCAAGCGCAATGAATGGGGCGAACCCGTTGGTCCACAGCGTGTAGGCTATCCCAAAGAGTTCCAGGACCTCTTCAAGAAAGACCTCTACCACGAGAAAGCCCAATAAACTACTAAACTACTAAACTACTAAACCAATAAAACAATGGAACCGAAAGAAGTCTTTTCCATCTTTGATGAGATTCGCAAGGTGCCTCGTCCCAGCAAGCACGAGGAGCAGATTTCCGCATGGCTCGTACGCTTCGCACAGGAGCGCGGCATTGACCATACGGTGGACGAAGCAATGAACGTTATTATGCGCGTACCGGCAACGCCCGGATGCGAAAACAAGCCCGGCATTATCCTGCAGGCGCACATGGATATGGTTTGTGAGAAGAACGGTGATGTCAATCACGACTTTATGCGCGACCCGATAGACACCTACGTGGACGGAGACTGGCTCAAAGCACGCGGCACAACACTCGGAGGAGATGACGGCATTGGCGTAGCTATGGCGCTGGCGGCTCTCACATCCAAAACACTCAAGCACCCCGCACTCGAATGTCTCTTTACCGTGGACGAGGAAACGGGACTGACAGGTGCCAACCGCCTCAAAGACGGATGTCTCAACGGCAAGATGCTTATCAACCTCGACTCCGAGGACGACGGGCAGATCTTCATCGGATGTGCCGGAGGTATTGACACGCTTGCCAAGATGCACTTCACACCCGCTACAATCGACACCAAAGACCTCTTTGCTGCACGCATCAGCGTCAAAGGGCTGATGGGCGGACACTCAGGAGATGACATCAACAAAGGACGCGGCAACGCCAATATCCTTATCGTCCGCTTCCTCTACGAGATGATGCAAACCGATGGCTTCCAACTCGCTGCCATTAACGGTGGTAACTTGCGTAACGCTATCGCACGCGAGGCTGAAGCGGTCTTCACCGTCCGTATGAGCGAGAAGGAGAACCTCCGCATACGCTTCAACGAGTATG
>CADAAF010000127.1 GCA_902785805.1 uncultured Bacteroidales bacterium
AAGATGGCTTACGGGTACTCGGTAGAACTCAGTCCGTTGCAATTGGTTACATTCTACAACGCCATAGCCAACAACGGACGTATGGTCAAACCGATGCTCGTGAAACGCATAGAACGCAACGGGATAACAGAAGAACGGTTCAAGACAGAAACAATGCACTCGCATATATGCAGCCCTACGGCACTCAAAGAAGTGCAGACAGCCCTGCACGACGTGGTGTGGGATAACCATTTAGGGACCGCATCCGTGCGCCGGTGGGCAGGCAGGATAATAGGCTACAAAGCACAAAGCGACCTCGTACACATAGCCGGCAAAACAGGAACGGCACAACTGTTCCAAAACGGACACTATACCAGCGGCAAACACAGGATAACGTTCATCGGCTATTTCCCCGAAGAAAATCCCGAATATACGTGCATCTGCATGATTAACCATCCTCATAACTATAAGGCATACGACGCCGGATGGGACTGCGGAAGAGTAGTGAGAGAAATAGCCGAGAAGACAATGGCTTACGCCGGTGTCTATGTGCTGCAGAACGGACAGAAAGTATGGACTAAAACAAGATAAAGACTATGAAACTGAGCGAATTGATACAAGACATTCGTCCCTTGCAGGTAACAGGGGATGCTGATAAGGAGATAACAGGCATCGCGTTTGACTCGCGGAAAGTGGAAGCGGGGTATCTGTTTGTGGCGCAATGCGGTACTACCGTGGACGGACACCAATTCATCCAGTCGTGTATAGACAAGGGTGCAGCAGCCGTAGTCTGTGAACGAACCGAAGGTTTCAACGCCGGTAATGCCACCATCATCCAAGTGCAGAGTTCCGACCGTGCGTTAGGTCTGTTGGCATCCCGCTGGTACGGCTGTCCGAGCAGGCATCTGACCTTGGTGGGAGTGACAGGCACCAACGGCAAAACAACAATCGCCACCCTTTTGTACCAGTTAGTGCGCCAGATGGGCAAGAAAGCCGGACTGCTCTCCACCGTGGTCAATTACGTTGACGAAGAGGCCGTTCCCGCTACCCATACGACACCTGATGCACTCGAGCTGAACCAGCTGTTGGCACGTATGGTGGAGAAAGGATGCGAGTATGCCTTTATGGAAGTAAGCAGCCATTCCATCGCGCAAGAGCGTATAGCAGGATTGGATTTTGACGGTGCACTCTTCACTAATCTCACCCGCGACCACCTCGACTACCACAAGACTTTTGACAACTACCGCGACACCAAGAAACGTCTGTTCGACTCGCTCAAGAAAAACGCCTTTGCACTCACTAACAAGGACGACAAGAACGGAATGGTAATGGTACAGAACTGCAAAGCACACGTCTTTACCTATTCCACGCGTGCCTTGGCGGACTACAAAGGTATCATATTGGAAGAAGGATTGGACGGTATGCTGCTCCTTATCAACAATAAAGAAGTGATGGTCCGTCTGGTGGGGCGCTTCAATCTGCAGAACCTGCTGTGTATCTACGGTGCGGCTCTTTGTTTAGGATTTGACAAGGACGAGACGTTACGAGTTCTTTCGCTCTTGCAGCCTGTTAACGGACGCTTTGAGGCCATCCATAGCAGCAAAGGCTGGACAGCAGTAGTCGATTATGCCCATACGCCCGATGCAGTGGACAACGTGATACGCACCATCAACGAGATACGCAAAGGCAGACTCATTACCGTAGTCGGCTGTGGCGGCAATCGCGACAAGGGCAAACGTCCGCAGATGGCACAGATAGCCAAACAAGGCTCCGACCAACTCATCCTCACTTCCGACAACCCGCGTGACGAAGACCCGCTTGACATACTGAAAGATATGGCGGCAGGACTGACCGAAGACGAACTGCGTCAGACACTTATCATCGAAGACCGCGCTGCCGCTATACAGACTGCCTGCACGCTTGCGCAGGACAAAGACGTAATTCTCATCGCCGGCAAAGGGCACGAGGATTACCAGATTATAAAGGGTGTCAAACACCATTTCGACGACCACGAAGAAGTGAAGAAATACATCTGACCGAATATGCTGACGGCTGACCGACAAATCAAATACCCAATATAGTATGTTGTACGAACTTTTTAATAATCTTAGCGGGATACCCGGGGCACGACTGATGACCTATATCTCCTTCCGCGCCATAATGGCGGGAGTCATCGGACTGGTGACCAGTCTGTGGTTGGGCAGGTACTTCATAGACCTGATGCGCCGCAAACATATCAGCGAAACACAAAGGGACGAGAAACTTGACCCGTTTAACGTGGGCAAGAAAGGCGTTCCGACAATGGGCGGACTGGTCATCATTGCAGGCATATTAGTGGCAGTACTGCTGTTCGGCAGGCTGCACAATATCTATCTGCTGCTGATGATTATCACCACTCTTCTTCTTGGCGCATTGGGTTTCGCCGACGACTATATCAAGACGTTCCGCCACAACAAAGACGGTCTGAACGGGTGGATAAAGATTGTGGGACAAGTGGCTCTGGGGCTGATAGTGGGCTTGACATTGCGCTACAGCCCTGCCGCCGTGATGAACGAAACAGTCACCACCCGCGTGGAAAACAACATCACATACGTCGAGAAAACACCCGATGTCAAGTCCACCCGTACCACTATCCCGTTCGTGAAGGCACACAACCTCAACTACGCGGATATGTTCAAGTGGCTCGGCGAAGAGAACAAGTACCGCGCTGGATGGATATTCTTTGTGCTGCTAACCGTCTTAGTAGTGGCTGCAGTGAGCAACGGCGCTAACCTCAACGACGGTATGGACGGTATGTGCGCAGGCAATTCGGCATTGATAGGTGTGGCACTTATCGTGCTGGCATACGTGAGCGGCAACTACGTGTGGGCAGACTATTTTGACGTAATGTATATCCCCGGCAGCGAAGAGTTGGTAGTGTTCCTCGGTGCATTCGTAGGTGCGTTGGTCGGTTTCCTTTGGTGGAACGGCTTCCCTGCGCAGATATTCATGGGCGATACAGGCAGTCTGACCATAGGCGGAATAATAGGCGTGAGCGCAGTGATTATGCACAAAGAACTGCTGCTGCCTATTATATGCGGCGTGTTCCTTATGGAGAGCGTCAGCGTTATCGTGCAGACGCAGGTGTATAAGTTCTACAAGAAACGCGGGCAGCACGTGCGTGTATGGAAACGTACACCGCTGCACGACCATTTCCGCACCTCTATCGAGCAAGTCATACGAATAGACCCCACTTGTCAGATACGGCTGCGCGGGTCGAAAGAGTTGCATCACGAGACAAAGATTGTGCTTCGTTTCTGTATCGTGACATTACTATTGGCGGCATTCGCCATCTTAACCCTGAAGATAAGATAAACGATGAAAACAGAATTGATAGTTGTATTGGGAGCTGGAGAAAGCGGAACAGGTGCCGCTATACTGGCTCAGGCGAAAGGGAAGGATGTATTTGTGTCCGACTCGGGTGCCATCAAGCCCGCCTACAAGGCTCTGTTAGATGCCAATCATATCGCTTGGGAGGAGAACGGACATACGCCCGAAAAGATACTCTGCGCCGACGAGGTCATTAAGAGTCCGGGAATCCCTGAGACGGCACCGCTGATTGTGCAACTGCGCGAAAAGGACATACCGGTCATCTCCGAGATTGAGTTTGCCGCCCGTTATACAAAAGCGAAGATGATTTGCATCACCGGCTCTAACGGCAAGACCACCACCACCAGCCTTATCTACGACATGCTGTGTCGCGCAGGGTTGGATGTTGGCTTGGCGGGCAATATAGGCAACTCGTTGGCTCTGCAAGTCGCTCGGCAAGACCGCGCTTACTACGTCATCGAACTGTCCTCTTTCCAGTTGGACAATATGTACGACTTCCGCGCCGACATAGCCATCCTTCTCAATATCACGCCGGACCACCTTGACCGATACAACTTCGAGTTCCAGAACTATGTGAACGCCAAGTTCCGCATAACCCGCAATCAGACCGAGCGCGATGCGTTCATATACTGGAGCGAGGATCCTGTCATTGACCGCGAGATAGCCCGCATACAGCCCTGTGCCACCCTCTATCCCTTTGGTAGCACAGAGAAACATAATGTGGCCTACACCGACGGCGCGCACCTCGTGGTGGCAGCACACAAAGAGGTGGAACCCTTGGAGATACCTTTGGAGCAACTTGCCCTGCAAGGCAAACATAACCAGCTCAATTCGATGGCAGCCTCCATAGCCGCCCAACTGCTCAATATAAAGAACGACACCATCCGCGAGTCCCTGCGCTGTTTCGCGGGTGTGCCGCATCGCCTGCAATATGTGGCTACGGTCAAAGGCGTGCGCTATATCAACGACAGCAAGGCGACCAACGTCAATTCCTGCTGGTACGCCCTTGAGGCTATGACCACACCTACCGTACTTATCCTCGGCGGCAAAGACAAAGGCAATGACTACAGTGAGATAGACCGGTTGGTGCTTGACAAATGCCATACGCTGGTCTTTATGGGGCTGCACAACGAGAAACTGGAAGAACATTTCGGTGCGTTGGGCTACGCTGACGGAAACGAGCATCCAAGTGCCCCCAAACGCTATTTCAGTACGCATAACCTCCACGATGCCGTGATGGCTTGTGCCGACTCCGCTCACGATGGAGATACGGTACTCCTTTCGCCCTGCTGTGCCAGTTTCGACCTCTTCAACTCGTACGAGGACAGGGGCGACCGGTTTATGAACGCAGTAAGACACCTCTAATTGACAGAAGCCATGACGTTTGAATTGAAGAAACATCCTTACGTGGACCGCACATTCTGGGTACTTTATTTCATGCTGCTTGCGGTGGCAGTCGTGGCTCTCTTTTCTGCCACCAGTTCGCTTGTCTTTGACGATGGCAACACCATTCTCGGTCCCGTAGGGCGTCAGATGATATTTCTTACATTGGGCTGTATCCTGGCGTATGCGGTGCAATTTGCTCCCACGCGTTTAGTGACGTTATTAGGCTATCCTCTCTTTGCTGTCGCGCTGATATTGGTCTATTCGCTTCTGTGGAGAGGCAATCCTTTTGCCGTGTCCATCAACGGGGCGGCACGTTGGATTAGATTAGGCATCACTTTCCAGCCTGCCGAACTTGCCAAACTGGGTCTGCTCATCGTGGTAGCCGACCTGCTCACCAAAGGGCAGACCGAAGAGGAAAAGCACAAGTATTTCCTATGGACAATCGGACTGACGGTGGCTACTTGCTTCCCGATTATGGTCAGCAACCTGTCCACTGCTGTTCTGCTGGCGGGCATCGTCTTCCTGATGTGGATTCTTGCGCGTGTACCGTGGAAGAAGATACTGATTGTGGCTGCTGTGGCACTCGCTGCCGGTGCGGGTGTCTATCTGATAGGTGAACTCTTCTATGTGCGCCCGGGTAGAAAAGCGACGGGTATGTTTGCGCGTGTCACCGTTTGGGCGAAACGTGTGGACGACTTCATCAGCGAGAAGAAACAGCCGGACGATGCCGAGTTCAAACTCACTGACGACAACCGCCAACGCTCCATCGCCAAAGTGGCAGTCATGCGCGGGGGCAAAACACCGTTAGGAGTAGGTCCCGGCAATAGTCAGGAGCGTGACTATCTGCCACTTGCCTACGAGGACTATATCTTTGCCATTATTGTCGAAGAGTCCGGCATCATAGGGGCTGTCTTCCTCATATTCATTTACCTTGCTATTCTTTTCCGTGCCTGTTTTGCTTCCACGAAGTTCT
>CADAAF010000128.1 GCA_902785805.1 uncultured Bacteroidales bacterium
GTATGTGTCAATCTCTATCCGTTCCGTCAGACCATTGCCAAAGCGGATGTTACGCGTGATGAAGCCATTGAGAACATCGACATCGGCGGTCCGTCCATGTTACGCAGTGCTGCCAAGAACAATGCTTCCGTAACGGTGGTGTGCGACCCTGCCGATTACGATAAAGTGTTGGACGAGATACGCACTCATGGCGACACGACTCCCGAAACACGCCTTCAACTTGCCGCAAAGGCTTATACGCATACGGCTGAATACGATATGTGTATCGCTGCCTATATGCGCCGCGAAGCGGGACTCAACGAAAAACTTTTCCTCGAATACGACTTGAAGCAGTCCTTGCGTTATGGCGAGAACCCGCACCAGCAGGCATGTTTCTATGCTGCTCAGGATGCAGGGTCGTTCTCCTTGGCTAATGCACGTCAGTTGCAAGGCAAAGAACTTTCCTATAATAACTTGCAGGATGCCAATGCCGCTCTTTGTATCGTTCGGGATATGTCCGAACCTTGTTGTGTGGCTCTTAAGCACATGAACCCGTGCGGTGCGGCTGTCGCGGACACTATTGAGCAGGCGTGGCAGAAAGCCTATGAAGCGGATACGGTCAGCATTTATGGTGGTATAGTGGTATGCAACCGTCCTGTTACCGGGCAGGTGGCTCTTGGTATGAAACCCATTTTCCTTGAGATTGTGATTGCGCCTGCTTTCACGCCGGAAGCACTTGCCGTACTGTCTGCCAAGAAGAACCTTCGCCTCTTGGAGGTGGATATGACCCGTACCAACCAAACGGAAATGCAGTACGTGTCGGTTAACGGCGGTATGCTCGTGCAGCAGCAAGATACACAGATAGAGACGCTTACGACGGATATGTGTGTTACGGACAATAAACCCGCAGCGGATATGTATGCCGACTTGCAGTTCGGTTGGACTATTGTCAAGCACGTCAAGTCTAACGCCATAGTGGTTGTCAAGGATGGTCATACGGTGGGTGTCGGAGCAGGACAGATGAACCGTGTCGGATCGGCGGAGATTGCACTCAAACAGGCACGCGAAGCAGGCTTTACCGATAAACTCGTTTTGGCGAGTGACGGCTTTTTGCCTTTCGATGATACAGTCAGTCTTGCTGCCGGATTTGGCGTAACAGCCATAGTACAACCCGGAGGCTCTATACGTGACGAAGACTGCATAAAGAAAGCCAACGAGTTGGGAATAAGTATGCTGATGACCGGCACACGCCATTTCAAACATTAAGCAAACAAGAGTATGAACATTTTGGTAATAGGCGGCGGAGGACGCGAACACGCCATTGTAGATGTCCTATCGCGCAGCAAACACGCGGACAAGATTTATTGTGCACCCGGCAATGCAGGGATAGCAGAGAAGGCGGAATGTGTGCCTTTTAAGGACACCGATGTGGATGCCCTTCTCCGTTTTGCCGAAGAAAAGCATATATACCTTACCGTAGTAGGTCCCGAAGCTGCTTTGGCTGTAGGGATAGTGGATCGTTTCCGTGCCGAAGGACTGACTATTTTCGGTCATACCAAAGCGGCAACGCGTATCGAATCGAGCAAGGAGTTTGCCAAACAGCTGATGGAGCAGTACCATATCCCTACCGCCGCTTATCGCTCTTTTGATAACTACAAAGAGGCTCTCGCATACGTACAAAGCCGTCCCTTGCCGGCTGTCATTAAGTACGATGGCTTGGCTGCAGGCAAAGGTGTTATCATAGCGCAGACGTTGGACGAAGCCGGTGAAGCCTTGCGCGATATGTTGCTGGACGAACGTTTCGGACAGGGTAGGGTGGTCATAGAGGATTTCCTGCAAGGACCCGAGTTCTCCTTTATGTGCTTCGTTAACGGCAATAACGTATATCCTATGCCCCTTGCACAGGACCACAAACGTGCTTTTGATGGTGACAAAGGACTGAATACAGGCGGTATGGGGGCTTACACACCGTTGCCTTTCATTACTGCTGACGATTACGAATTTGCCCTGCATCATATCCTTGAACCGGCTGCCCGCGCTATGGTCAGTGAAGGTTGTCCTTTGACGGGCGTACTCTATGGAGGATTGATGAAAACAAAGGACGGTATCAAGGTGATTGAGTTCAATGCACGCTTCGGAGACCCGGAGACAGAAGTGGTTCTGCCGCTCTTGCAAACAGATGCCGTTGAACTCTTTTATGCCATAGCGAAAGGCGAAAATATGCCTTCTCTACAGTGGTCGGATAAACCTGTTATAGGTGTCGTAATGGCATCGAATGGCTACCCGAATGGATACAAAAAGGACTTCGCAATCACAATAGACCCGCAGTACGACGGTATGCTCTACCACATGGGAACACGCAGGGAGGGTACTCAACTGCTCACCAACGGAGGACGGGTACTCATGGTAATCAGCACGGCGGACACACTGGACGAAGCACGTAGGAAAGTTTATCGGAACATTGAATACATCCATTGCGACAACTTGTTTTATCGCCGCGATATATGATTATTTCGGGTACACAAATATCTCGTGACCTGCGCGAAGAAATGCGCCTGCAGATAGAGTCATACAGGCAAAACGGTATGCGTCCGCCTTGTCTCTCTATCGTTCTTGTGGGAGATAATGCCGCGTCCGCCAAGTATGTGAACAACAAACTCAATGCCGCACGCCAAATAGGTATGGATGCAAGGCTGGTTCATCTGCCTCAAACAGTATCCCAAGACCAATTGTGCTGTCAGATTGCCAATCTTAATGATGACACGAATGTGGACGGAATCATAGTCCAACTGCCGTTGCCGGAACATCTTGATACCGGATTAACCATCTCGGCTATTGCCCCGGGTAAAGATGCAGACGGGTTGCACCCGCTCAATGAAGCACTACTATGGCGCGGACAACAGGGTATTCGTCCATGTACGCCGCAAGGGGTTATATATCTTCTTGATAAGACAGGTATAACGATAGACGGCAAGCGGGTTGTGGTTGTCGGACGGGGCGACTTGGCTGGCAAACCCGTTGCCAAGATGCTTTTGGACCGCCACGCTACGGTCACTTTTGCCCATTCGCATACGCGCAATCTGCATGACCTCTGCAGGCAGGCGGATATATTGGTTTCTGCCGCAGGGCAGCCACGCCTTATCACTGCCGGTTGCGTCAAAGAAGGGGCGGCGGTCATTGATGTGGGAATCTGTTTGCAGGATGGCAAACTGGTAGGTGACGTATGCTTTGAAGAGGTGGAGAAGAAAGCTGCTTTTGTTACGCCTGTACCAGGTGGTGTCGGACCTATGACCATTGCCATGTTGCTGCATAACACTTTGCAGTGTTACTTGAACCAAAAATAATAAATAACACTGAATCTTTGAATTTTGAATATAATAATCTTTGAATCTTGAATCTATCAACCCTTAAATAAAATCATATCATTATGAGTATCGGAACTCCCCTTTCGCCCATTGCTACTCGCGCCCTCTTGTTAGGAAGCGGCGAGTTAGGCAAAGAAATCACCATCGAACTGCAACGTTATGGTGTAGAGGTTATTGCTTGCGACAAGTACGCTAATGCTCCCGCTATGCAGGTCGCGCATAGGTCGCACGTGTTTAATATGCTTGACGGAGAAGCCCTTCGTCGGGTCATTGAAGAGGAGCAGCCTACGCTCATCATTCCCGAGGTGGAAGCCATCGCTACTCCCGTACTCGTCGAAATGGAGCAGAAAGGCTATCACGTTATTCCTACTGCCAAAGCCGCTTTTCTTACTATGAACCGCGAGGCGATACGACGCTTGGCTGCTGAGGATCTTCATCTGCCTACTGCCCGTTATCAGTTTGCAGACAACAAGGAAGAGTTCCTTGCTGCTGTTAAGAACATTGGTATTCCCTGTGTAGTCAAACCTATTATGAGTTCGTCAGGACACGGACAGTCCACCGTCAGGACAGAAGCAGACATAGAACCCGCTTGGCAGGAGTCGCAGAAAGGCGGACGCGCAGGTGCAGGACGCGTTATTGTGGAAGGCTTTGTGCATTTCGACTACGAAATAACGATGCTCACTGTCCGTCACATTGGCGGTACAACTATTTGTGAACCTATCGGTCATCATCAGGTTAATGGAGACTATCGCGAATCGTGGCAACCGCAACAGATGTCGCCTGTAGCAAAGCAGAAAGCACAGGACATTGCACGTCGCATTACCGAAGCGCTTGGCGGAAGAGGCATATTCGGTGTGGAGATGTTCGTATGTGGCGAAGATGTCATCTTCTCGGAAGTATCGCCGCGTCCGCATGACACAGGTATGGTGACTATGATTAGTCAGGATTTGAGTGAGTTTGCGCTTCATGTACGTGCCGTATTGGGTCTGCCTATTCCGGAAATACGTTTCTTTGGTCCGTCTGCATCCAAAGCCATTGTCATTGAGGGCGACACTAACCGTGTACGCTTCAACGGAGTGGAGCAGATGCTGGAAGAGAAAGGGACGCAGTTACGTTTGTTCGGCAAACCGGAAGTGCACGGACATCGCCGTTATGGTGTCTTGTTGGCTACTGCTGAATCCACCGAAGCCGCCCTGCAAAAAGTTGAGCGTGCCTACAGCAAACTCCAAGTGGAAATCCTGCCAATAAACTCCTAAACTCCTAAACTCCTAAAACCCATAAACACCTAAACACCTAAACTCCTAAACCATGATTGACCGTTACAGTCGCGCACCGATGCGCCGTATATGGACTGAAGACAATAAGTTCCAAGCCTACCTTGAAGTTGAACTCTTAGCAGCTGAAGCGTGGTCGGAATTGGGTATAGTACCCAAAGAGGATGTGGCTTTGCTTCGTCAGAAAGCACGTTTCAATGTGGAACGTATTCACGAGATAGAAGAGATAACGCGCCATGATGTGGTTGCTTTTACGCGCACGGTTAGTGAATCGCTCGGAGACGAAAAGAAGTGGGTACACTATGGACTGACTTCTACCGATGTGGTGGATACTGCCAACGGTTATCTGCTCAAGCAAACCAATACTATTCTGCGTGAAGACTTGCACAAGATGCTGGATGTTATTGCACGGCGTGCCAATGAGTTCCGTCTCACGCCCGTTATAGGCAGAACACACGGAATGCATGCGGACGTAACCTCGTTTGGACTCAAATGGGCTTTGTGGTATGCGGAAATGAAGCGCAATCTGGAGCGTTTTGAACTGGCTGCCAAAGGAGTGGAGGCAGGAAAACTGAGCGGAGCGGTAGGCAATTATGCCAACATACCGCCTTTCATTCAGGAGTATGTATGTTCTCATCTCGGTTTGGAGTCTGCACCTATTGCCACACAGGTTCTTGGACGCGACCGTCACGCTTGGTACATTGCTACGCTTGCGGTCATTGCCGGTACGCTCGAGCAGATGGCTCTTGAAGTACGCAATATGCAGCGGCAGGAGGTGCACGAAGTGGAAGAAGCCTTCCAAAAAGGACAGAAAGGCTCGTCGGCTATGCCGCACAAGCGTAATCCTATCTCTTCCGAGAACATCTGTGGTTGCGCACGTGTGATGCGAGGATACATGGCTACGGCAAGTGAGAACATTGCTCTTTGGCACGAACGCGACATCTCTCATTCTTCTACCGAGCGTATTGTCCTGCCTGATGCCACTATGTTGTTGGACTATATGTTGGTGCGTTTCACGGGTATATTGGACA
>CADAAF010000129.1 GCA_902785805.1 uncultured Bacteroidales bacterium
AGTACTCACCTCTGACCGTAAGAGCGTACATCGATGCCCTTAACTCGTTCTGCGTCTATAGCGGGAAGGAGCTGAGCCGCGAGGGAATCGGTGAAGTGACGGAGGAGGATGTACGCGACTGGATGATGTACCTGATAGAGGAGAAGAAGAACGCCCCGCGCAGCATACAACAGAAACTGGCAGCAATGCACTCGTTCTACAAGTTCGCCCTTCGCCAAGGTGCAGTGGACAAGGATGTTACACGGCGCATCCAACCACCCAAAGCCGACAAGCCCCTGCCCGTATTCTTCCGCCCCAGCGAGATGGAAGCCGCCACACAATACGAGAAAGAAGCCGACGACCCGGAAAGCATACGCGACTGCCTGATAATAGAGATGCTGTTCCAGACCGGCATGCGCCGCGCCGAGATGGTAGGACTGCAAGACAAAGACGTGGATACACAACAGAAACAGATACGCGTGTTCGGCAAACGAAGGAAAGAACGCCTCATACCCATAGGCGACAAACTATGCCAACAGATAGACGAATACAGAGCCGTTCGCGGGACGAGCATTGGCACGTTTTTTGTGGATTGGAAAAAGGGTGGCGAAGTCAAACCGTTAGACCGCGACAAACTCTACCGCATCGTGACCGCGCGCATGGGAGAGGTGACGTCGATGAAGAAACATTCACCTCACGTGTTCCGGCACACATTCGCCACCGAAATGCTCAACAACGGCGCAGACATACGAACGATACAGACGCTGTTAGGACACGCCTCGTTAGCCGCCACAGAGGTCTATTCGCACACCACCTTTGAGCAGATACACAAAGCCTACAACAAAGCCCACCCAAGGGCCAAGAAGTAATAATACTAACCTTAAAATAAAACGACTATGACACTTAACACCCAGTGCATCAACTTTGACATTGCAGAACATCTGCGCGAGTACATCACCAAAAAGACCCGCCGTTATGAGAAACTGCTCCCCGCCTCGGCCGAGATGGAAATCCGTATGACCGTGGTAAAGCCCGAGACCAACATGAACAAAGAGACCCGTATCCGCGTGAGCGGTTTCGGCGCCGAACTGTTCGCACAAAAGACCTGCGACACATTTGAACAGGGTATAGACGAAAGCCTCGAAGCAATAGACAAGCAATTAGAAAAACGCAAAGACAAATGAGACAATTATTGCCTCTGCTTCTGCTGACCGTAGGGATGTGTCTGCCTCTGAAGTCTCACGGGGAGGTCAAATACATCACTACGGAACAGTTCAAGCAACAAGTATTCAACTACCGCAAAGATACGACCTGGAACTACCTTGGCAAACGTCCCTGCGTGATAGATTTCTACACGACGTGGTGCGGTCCGTGCAAACGCCTCGCACCTATCATGGAGACCCTGAGCGAGAAGTACAAGGGCAAAGTGGTGTTCTACAAGGCCGATACCGAACAGGAACGCGAACTGGCATACGTCTTTCAGATAGCCAGCATTCCGCAGGTGCTTTACGTGCCCAAGACAGGACAGCCAATGCTGCTCAAAGGTCTGTACCCGCAAGAGAACATCGAGCAGATAATCGAGGAGTTCCTCTTGGGCAAAAAGCCTGCCGAAAAAAAGCAATAGAAAGAGCCTATGCAAGTTGAGTTGATATTGTTGGTATTGAGTTTACTCTTTTTCGCGAGTATCTTTACAGACCGTATCGGTAACAAGTTCGGTGTGCCGGCGTTGCTGCTGTTCCTTGTAGTGGGAATGGTGTTCGGTCCGGACGGCTTGGGTTCGTGGATCAGTGAAGACGGCGTGGGATACATATCGAGCCTGAGTTTGGATTCGGTGCAGGCTATCAGTACGGTAGCATTGTGCGTCATTCTGTTCTCGGGCGGTATGGACACGAAGATAGCGGATATCCGGCCTGTGATGGGTCCGGGCGTAACTCTCGCGACGATAGGCGTGCTGCTGACGGCACTTTTCTCCGGCATACTGATTTACTTGATTTTCGGCTGGATTAACGCGTTGGTATCCGTAGGCTTTACAACGGCTCTGCTGATGGCATCGACTATGTCTTCGACGGACTCTGCGAGCGTGTTCTCCATATTGCGCACGAACAACATCGGGCTGAAACATAACCTGCGCCCGTTGTTGGAGATTGAGTCCGGCGCGAACGACCCGATGGCATACGTACTGACTATCACGCTGATAGGTATTGTTACAGCCGGTGAAGCCAAAGAGATAAGCGCGCTGACCATCGCCCAAGAGATTGTGGTACAACTGATAGTGGGTGCCGTGATGGGTTTTGCATTGGGCAAGGCGGCAGTGTCGCTGATGCGCAAAGCCAAACTGACCAACGAGAGTCTGTATCCGATTATGATACTGACTTTCTGCATCTTCATCTTCTCGGTAACGTACTATATGAAGGGCAACAGCTACTTGGCAGTGTATATGGGCGGACTGATGATCGGTAACTCAAAATTTGTCCGCAAGAGACAGACCAAGTCGTTCTTCGATGGCTTGACGTGGCTGTGCCAGCTGCTGATGTTCTTGCTGTTAGGTTTGATGGTCAAGCCGCACGAGTTGATGCAATGGGAAGTATGGCTGCCGTGCCTGATAATCAGCTTCGTGATGATCTTTATATCGCGTCCTTTAGCCGTGGCAATCTGCCTTCAGCCGTTCAAGGAGTTTCAGAGCCGCGACAAAGTATTGGTCAGCTGGGTCGGTCTGAAAGGGGCAGTGCCGATTATCTTTGCCATATTATGTATGGCGAACAACGTGCCGCATGCCAACTTGCTCTTTAACGTGGTGTTCCTCTGCACGATTATCTCGCTCATACTGCAAGGCACATCCTTGAGTGCATTAGCTCGCAGCCTGCACCTGACACAGGAAGTGGAGCAGAAGAAACGCCTTCAATACTTCGACATCGAGTTGCCCGAAGAGGTGGAAGAATACGCACAGGAAATGGTGGTAACCAAAGAGATGCTGCAAAACGGGACGATGCTCAAAGAGATGGGTATTCCCGAATCGGTACGCATCATAATGACCCGAAGGGGCGAGAATTTCCTCGTTCCGAACGGCAAGACCAACCTCAAAGAGGGCGACAAGTTGTTAGTCATCACGGAGGACAATATGGCGAAAGTGCAACAGGACCAACAGGATGAAGAAGACTACAACCTGAACGAATGGCGACTTCAGATCATAACGAACACGGGCGACTTCCTGCGTAACCAGTGGCACCGCATCACGCAAGGGAGCGACAAAACAGAAAAAGCATAAAACCGCCGGACTTACTGGTCCTGCGGAAATAACCAAACGATAAACACATAAAAACGCACAACAACTATGAAAAAGAAATTTGTATGCCCGATTTGCGGGTATGTTCACGAAGGTGAGACGGCACCGGAGCGTTGCCCTCAATGCAAACAAGTAGTAACTTGGAAAGAAGTGAATGAGAATGCGGGTATTCAGTTTGCCTGCGAACACGTACTTGGCGTAGCCAAAGACACGGACGAGCAGATGCGTGCCGACCTCAATTCGCACTTTATGGGTGAAGCCACCGAGGTAGGTATGTACTTGGCTATGGCGCGTCAAGCCGACCGCGAGGGTTATCCCGAAATAGCAGCCGCTTTCCGCCAGTATGCTATGGAAGAGGCAGAGCACTGCGCCAAGTTTGCCGAACTGCTCGGCGAAGTGGTATGGGACACGAAGACCAACCTTGAGAAACGCATGATGGCAGAAGCCGGTGCCTGCGAAGGCAAACTGAAAATCGCCACCCGCGCCAAACAGCTCAACCTCGATGCCATTCACGACACCGTACACGAGATGGCCAAAGACGAAGCCCGCCACGGCGCAGGTTTCCAAGGGCTGTACAACCGCTACTTCAAGAAATAATTTTTACTTTCCAACAAGCAAACGGAAAGCGTCAGCGACGCGTCTAACAGATACCACTTCAAGGGTCAGTCCTTTGGAGTGGTATTGTTGTCCGGCAGGTATGAAGATGCGCGAGAAGCCAAGTTTCTGCGCCTCATGAATACGCTGGTCCAACCGGTTGACCGGACGTATCTCTCCCGCAAGACCCACTTCGCCAGTCAGACAGATACCCCTGTCAAGAGGTATGTCCATATTGGAAGAGAGAACAGCAGCCATAACAGCAAGGTCAATAGCAGGGTCATTGACACGTATTCCTCCCGCGATATTGAGGAAGACATCTTTCTGCAGAAGTTTGAACCCTACCCTTTTCTCAAGTACGGCAAGGAGCATATTGAGCCTGCGCACATCAAAGCCTGTAGAGGAACGCTGTGGTGTGCCGTAGGCTGCTGACGAGACAAGTGCCTGCACCTCGATAAGGAGAGGACGGATACCTTCGACGGCAGCAGCTACAGCTATTCCGCTCAAGCCGTCCACCGAAGAAGAGAGCAGCAATTCACTGGGATTGGTTACCTCGCGCAAGCCGTCTTCCCGCATCTCGAAGATACCCAGTTCGCTGGTGCTGCCAAAACGGTTCTTCTGCGCACGGAGAATACGATACATATAGTGCTGGTCGCCCTCAAATTGAAGAACGGTATCCACTATGTGTTCGAGCACTTTCGGTCCGGCGAGCGAGCCTTCCTTGTTGATATGTCCGACGATGAGGAAAGGTATATTCTGTTCTTTGGCGAATTGGAGAATGCGGTTGGCACATTCCTTGACCTGACTGAGTGAGCCGATAGTCGATTCGGATGCCTCTGTGGCGATGGTCTGTATGGAGTCAATGACCACTATGTCGGGTTGCAGGTCGCGCACGTGCTGCAAGATGGTCTCGAGGGATGTCTCTGCCAACAGATAGAGACTATCGGGCTTGCCGGCGAGACGTTCGGAGCGGAGTTTGAGTTGGTTGAGACTTTCCTCTCCGCTGGCATATAGCGTCTTGCGCCCGCCCATCTGCATAAGTACTTGCAAGGCGAGAGTCGATTTGCCTATGCCGGGTTCGCCTCCGAGCAGAACCAGACTACCAGGAACGAGTCCTCCTCCGAGAACGCGATTAAGTTCCGACGAGCGCATATCTATACGCGGTTCGTGCTGCGCGGAGATATCTTGCAGCCGTTGAGGGGCGATTCCGCCACGCAGGGAACGAGATGCCTGCCCTGCCTTGACGGGAGCGGCGACCGTGTCTTCCTCTATTGTTCCCCATTCGCCACAAACAGGGCAACGTCCCAACATCTGCGGCACTTTGGCACCGCAGGCACTACAAGCATATTCGACTTTGATTTTCATCGTGAAGAGAATTGACAGTCGTTCAAGGCAGCAGATAGACCTCTCTTTCTACTCCTTGCAGCGTGTTCGGGAATACTTCCTGAGCCTCCTGCAGAAAGAGTGAGTGGTTGCTGACGCGCGAGGAATACTGTCCGATTATGAGTTCCCTGGCATGGGCTTTGAGCGGTATGGTAGCAGCCTGCCGCGCCGTGGAATGCATTGTTGTCTTGCAACGGAAA
>CADAAF010000130.1 GCA_902785805.1 uncultured Bacteroidales bacterium
TCGCAGTAGCGGACACGCAAAGTGACTTGACCTTCTTATAGACGGTGTCTGATTGTTTTGTCAGATGCCGTCTGTTTGTTTTATCTGCTAACGGAACAAATACTCTGTTTACATTAGAGTAGGTATATTATTATTAACAAAAAATCTCTGCACTATGAGAAAAATCAAACTTTTTAGTCTGTTTGTGGCATTGGTTTGTGCTGCAAGCTTATGGGCAACGCCCGAAGTGCCAAAAACGTGGACTTACGACAATTGTGAAGTTACTTTGCGAGTAGATGGTACCTTGTACGTGGATTCTCGCGATAACTCACCGGTGGAAATGGACGCCACAGAAAAACCCAACACCCAACACATGTATCCGTGGCATTTGGACGGATATGGTGCTTTGGTAACCAAAGTCGAAGTGAGTGACAAAATCACGGCCATTTCTGATTATGCCTTTCATGGTTTGCAGAATATGACAGAGGTGAAGCTCGGTTATAACGTGGAAACAATCGGGGAAGGTGCCTTTAGAGATTGTTACGGTCTGACTACTTTTAGCACCGATTTCTCGAATGCACATTCCCATCTCAAAACAATTAAAAGAGTTGCTTTCGCGTACTGTTTGAATTTGTCTTCTGTAATCCTTGCTGAAGAGTCTAACGGACTGGAAACCATTGGTGACATGGCATTCAATGGCTGTACAGCTCTTACCACAATTACCCTTCCGGCAACAATTACCCATATTGGCGCGCGCGCGTTTTTAAACTGCACAAACATAACCGATGTGTATTGCAATCCTACGGCAAAATACTTGACATGGGATGACTTAGGTGGCGGTTTTGATTTCAAGGAAAACAAGGCCACCATACTCCATGTCCACCCGGATCAGTTTGACGCATACAAAAAGAAATTCTGGAGTTTGAACTTCACTATTCAAGGTGACTTCCCGCGTGGAACTTTAACCAATTACGAATCGGGTACATGCTATGTCAATCTCGCGAACGGAACACTTACCGTTACACCCAAGAATGGTATATCGGGAGAACTCGCAATTATACCATCTAACATGTCATACGAATGGGGAAAAACCCAGTATGCATACGATGTGCTTCACATAGTTGTTGCGGACGGAATAACGAACATTCCTGAAGGGGCATTCTCTGCTCTGCGTATAACAGAGGATATACAAATCGGAAAAGATGTGCAAACCATTGGCGTTGCTTCTTTCAGAAATAGTAAGCGGGTGACATCCATTGAACTTCCTGAAGGACTGACTTCTATTGGTGCGGCGGCTTTCGCGGATTGTTCTGCACTCACATCTATTACCTTCCCTGCATCTATGAGAAATTTCGGCTTCAGAGCTTTTGCATATTCCGGATTGACCGATGTGTATTGCCCTATTGATGCCAAGGATTTTACTGTTCTCGGTACGGAGGATACGAAAGATATGAAAAAAGCAAATTCCTTGTTCACGTACTGCAATGTCAAATTCCATGTCTATGCCGACCAACTGACTGCTTATCAGAACATATTCGCCAATGCAGATGAAGTGACGGGTACTAACGTGACTGTTGTAGGCGATATGGTTCGTACGTGGACAAGCGGTACATGTACCGTAACATTGGATAATGGCGTACTGACAGTTGCTCCCACCAACGGCGTTTCAGGTGAAATGGGTAACGACGATACTAATCCTTGGGTATACTACAATGAAATTACTTCGGTGGTTGTCACAGACGGTGTAACACGCATTGGTGACAATGCATTCAAATATCTTGATATTGTCAGTGTTAGTATCGGAAAGGATGTCACGGAGATTGGCGATTACGCATTCGAATCGTGCACGAATCTGACTTCAATCACTCTTCCGGAAGGTATCACATCTATCGGAAATCAAGCATTTTATGGATCTTCATACCTGGAATCTATCACACTTCCGGAGAGTCTGGAATCCATCGGAAATAGTGCATTTAGGGATTGCTTTGGTTTAACTTCGTTCACTATTCCTGCAAATGTGCGTAGTATTGGAGCGAATGCTTTTAGGTATTGCTACCTTATATCAAACGTCTATTGCTATGCCGCTGCATCTGATTTGAATTGGGAGTATTCCGACTACAACGAGATAAGTGGAGAATATGAAGATGATCCTCCCGAATTCATGGACGGCAAAGCTACCATTTGCCATGTCTATGCAGACCAACTGACTGCTTATCAGACCAAGTTCCCTGACATCAACGTGACATTCGTAGGCGACCTCGGTGGCGCAACCATCGGTGAGAACGATAACGCGGATGCCATTAACGAATTCCTTGAAGCCAACGACGGAAAAGACGTTGAAGGACTCACCATCGAGCGTCCGATTTATCGCAACAACTATTACAACACGCTCTGTCTGCCGTTCGCTATGACTGCCGCGCAGATTGCTGCCAGCTCGCTCGCAGGCGCGGAAATCAAGGCGTTCACCAGCGCGCAAGTGGTTGATAACACCCTGAAACTGCAATTGACACAGGTGACTGAGATGGAAGCCGGCGTACCGTACTTCGTCAAGTACAGCGAGGCGGACGCATTGACCAAACGCGATTTCCCGACCGTGAACTTCGACAACGAGCCGAAGGGCGTGACGTTCAACGGCGTGACACTGCAGGGTACTTTCGCAGGATTCAATATGCCCGCTCAGACTGCAGATAGCCATAGTTACCTCTTCCTCGGACAGAACAACAAACTCTACTGGCCCAACGAAGCCGGAAAGATCAAACCCTTCCGCGCATACTTCATCGTTGAGACGGGCAGCATCCACGGCGCTCCGCATCGCGGCATGCCTGC
This sequence comes from uncultured Bacteroidales bacterium, assembly GCA_902785805.1. GTDB lineage: Bacteria > Bacteroidota > Bacteroidia > Bacteroidales > Paludibacteraceae > Colicola. Next base: position 2,806 of record CADAAF010000130.1, read on the forward strand.
AATGTTCGTGGAGACAGACGAAGCGACAGGCGTTGAAAACGTACTGAACAGCGACGTACAAAGCATCAAGCGCTTTGAGAACGGACAGCTGGTTATCATCCGCAACGGTGTACGCTGCAATGCCGCAGGTCAAATCGTTAAATAACAATGGAAAGGAATACAGCTATGAGAAAGACATATTTTCAACCGGAAGTTGACATTACGCGCATAGCGTTGGATTCGCTTATTCTTGCCGGAAGTTCTGAATCAACATCACCCGAAATAATCGAATTTCATCCGGGCGAAGGCGATGGAGGCGGTACTCCGTTGGATGCCATCTGATAAGACTGCTTTCGGCTACAGCAAAAAAACGGCACGCACCGACTTTGTGTGCCGTTTTTTGTTATGGGAACATTGTATAATTATACCCCCCAATACCCCCCAATAGACCCCAATAACCTCCCAATATACTCCTAATTTGTCGTCGCTGTTGATTTTTTACACTTTTTGTTTGGTAGTCCGGAAAAATGTAGTACTTTTGCGCGTTTTTGTGCGTCGTATCGAGACGCAGCACGATAAAACAACTTTTTTATAACTAACTAATTTTATTAACACAAATGATCAATCACTACGAGACTGTTTTCATCCTAACTCCCGTTTTGTCTGAGCCGCAGATGAAGGAAGCAGTCAGCAAGTTCAGTGACCTTCTCGCGCAAAACGGCGGTACCGTCATCGGTCGCGAGGAGTGGGGATTGCGCAAACTCGCGTACCCTATCCAAGGAAAAACAACAGGCTTCTACGCCCTGTTGCAGTTTGACGTTGAACCGAACGTTATCGCTACGCTCGAAACAGAGTTCCGCCGCGACGAAAGGATTATTCGGTTCCTCACTACACGTCTTGACAAGTATGCTTACCAGTACAGCGAAAAACGCCGTAGCGGTAAGAAGAATGTTGAACCCGCTAACCAAGAGGAGGCTTAATTATGGCACAGAACGATGAAATTCGTTTCCTCACTCCGCAAGTGAGAGACAAAAGCAAGAAAAAGTATTGCCGTTTCAAAAAAGCCGGTATCCGTTACATTGACTACAAGGATCCTGATTTCTTGAAGAAGTTCCTCAACGAGCAAGGTAAAATTCTGCCACGCCGTATCACCGGTACAAGCCTTAAGTTCCAACGCAAAGTGGCGCAGGCTGTCAAGAAAGCACGTCATCTGGCTTTGCTGCCTTACGTAACCGATTTGATGAAATAAGGAGGATTAACTATGGAAGTGATACTTTTGCAAGACATCGATACGCTCGGATATAAGAGCGACATCGTCAAAGTTCGCGACGGATACGCCCGCAACTATCTTATCCCCCAAAAATTAGCCATTATCGCTAACGAAAGTAACAAAAAGCAGAACGCTGAGAACCTGCGTCAGCAGGCACGCAAGATCGCACAGGCTCTCGCTGCCGCACAAGACCTCGCTGCACGCCTCGCACAAACCGTTATCAAAGTTGCTGTTAGAGCCAACGAAGACGGTAAAATATTCGGTGCCGTTACTGCACAGCAGGTTGCTGACGCTCTCAAAGAACAGGGTATGGAAATCGACCGCCGCGTCATTACCGTTGAGCCTGTTAAACAACTCGGAGAAGGTCAGGCACACGCTCGCCTGCACCGGGAGGTTAAAGCCGACATCCGTCTCGAAGTGGTGGCTGCTGAATAAGAACTCTCTTAAATCTTTAATAGTATGAAAAAAGGAATTCATCCCGATAATTACCGTGTCGTTGTCTTCAAAGACATGAGTGACGGCACACAGTTCTTCAGCCGCTCTACCGCTGCTACCAAGGACACTATTGAGATTGACGGCGTACAATATCCGCTCATCAAGTTGGAAATCTCCAACACGTCTCACCCCTTCTATACAGGACAAGCCAAACTGGTGGATACAGCCGGTCGCGTGGACAAGTTCTTGTCACGTTATGGCAACCGCCAGAAAAAAGCCTGACCCCTTGTACTGAAAGAGACTGTCTGACAATTTCACACGTCAGACAGTCTCTTTTTGTATGTCTTCATATGCTTTTTTGCCAATTTCAACTACAGCAGTATATGTGAGAGAAATTGTCTTTCAAGATCTGCCAGTGGTATATAGTGGTCAAGATGCGCTATTCCGTAGTCGCAAAAAAGTAAAAATTGCCGCAGGAACAGCATTCGCAGCATATACCGCAAATTACTTTCTCTCCCTCTCCTTATTTGGTATGTTTTCTGTATCTTGCTGTTGTTATATATCAGCAAGATACAGACTTTTTTGTAAAAAAGTGCGTAATTATTTGGTCAGTTGGTAGAAAGGCCGTACTTTTGCAGCCGCTTTTGAGAGAGATAGAGTGAATATCCTCCCTTTTCCGCCCAACGAGGTGCTAAAATTGAGATTCTTCCAACGGTTTCTATACCTTATATAATATAGAGGTGAATACCACAGGAACAACGCCGGAAGACATCCTCTTTTTTTTGCGCTCTGACCAAAGGAAAGTGTACGGCTTTGCAATAATAGGCAGACATTTTTCTGAAGACGGCGGGAACAG
>CADAAF010000131.1 GCA_902785805.1 uncultured Bacteroidales bacterium
TTACACTAAGCGACTCACTGCTGCCCAACACGACATATACCATCTATTTCGGCGACGCCATACAAGATAACAACGAGAAGAATGCTGTCCGTGACTACACATTGTCTTTCTCTACGGGCGAGACGATTGACTCACTTTTACTGACGGGCAGGGCAATGTTTGCCGAGACGCAGAAACCCGCATCGGGCGTGATAGTAGGCATCCACCCAGCAACAGCGGAAGACAGCGTGGTGAGCAAACAACCTTTCTTGCGCATTGCACGCACAGATACATCGGGTTACTTTGTGATACGGCATATACATGAAGGTTCGTATCGCGTGTATGCCCTGTCAGACAGCAACCGCAACTATACCTACGAACGGAACGAACCTATTGCGTTCGTAGAAGAGCCGGTGATTGTGTCCGATTCGGGATTAGTGCTTCAACTGTTCAACTGCTTGATAAAGAGGGACAGCACTTTGCAACAGAAAGACAGTGTGGCAACAGACAGTCTATTGCGAGACAGTTTACCAGCAGACACATTGGCGAAAGATACGACAAGCGCGCCCAAAGCAAAGAAAGACTCCACAGCAACGGCATCAATACGTGTGGTGGTGGAGCCTGCAGAGACAAACGTATTCGTGCAACTGCTCGGCAGCAAGGACGAGTTATTCGCAACAGAAGCAGTACGGACAAGCGGCGACGTGCTGTTTGAACACCTGAAAGCAGGTACGTATATGCTTCGCGCATTTGTGGACTTGAACGGGGACAGCATCTGGACAACAGGCGACTACTATGAGAAGCGTCAGCCTGAACCGATGTACTATTTCCCCAAGCGACTGAAGATTCGTGAAAACTGGGACTTTGAAGAGACGTTCCGCTGGCGAGATGAAAGTTATCGACCGAAATAAGCGTAACACGTTGCTGCTTTTGTCGTTAGGCATCGTCGTACAGCTTGTAACGTATGCTATTGCGCCTGACAATGTGTGGGCATTGGTGAGTGCGTTGTTCGGAGTGTGCTCGGTAGTTCTGTGCGCTCAGGGCAAGTGGCTGACTTTCTTTTTCGGTTTCGGACAGATACTGACTTACACATATTTATGCGTGCTGGAGCGTTTCTATGGGGGCATAGCCATCAACGCCTTCTACTTTGCTTCGCAGATATACGGTATCTATAGTTGGCGCAAACTGCTGCGAGAAGGAGACGGGAAGAAACCAGAAAGGGATGTTATCCCTTTCCGTCGTATGCGCGCTATGCCTTTTGCGATGCTTTGTGCCGGTCTGTTAGTTCTGTCTTTCGTGACAGGATGGTTCTTGGAGCGATACACGAACGATACACAGCCTTATCTTGATGCGCTGACCACTGTACCCGCTATTGCGGCACAGATTCTTTTGGTGTTAGCATACAGGGAACAGTGGTTTATCTGGCTGTTCATTGACTTGGTTTATACCGTCATGTGGTGGGAAGCAGGTTCATACTGCATGGTAGCGCAATACGTGTTCTGGTGCATCAATGCAACTTACGGTGCTGTTCGCTGGTCCTCAAACGAGCGATCCTCTTAAGTTCCTGCTCTGCATATTCCCTGCTGCCATCGTGTTTGAGCAGATTCCGGAATGTTTCTTCAGCAGCATCAAGATAACCGAAGTTGATTTGCGAGTAGCCCAAACGGCGTTGCAGGAAAGCGTAATACTCAATCATACGGTTGAGTCCCGCCTGCTGAAAGTCACCATACATATTGTCAGGGTCGTCCGTGTTATCTTCCGCGTCTTCGGAGTCGGGATTCTCGGCTCGTAGATTATGTATTGAGTTACGTATTTCTTCTATTTCTCCCTGCAAGTCTTCAAAGATACGGACATCGCGTCCTTCGGCGAGCGAGTTGAAATACATCTGCTCACAATCATACCGGTTGCTGTTGCGCGTTATATCAAGATAGAAATAGGCTTTCTCGAAGAGCCGCATTTCGGTATAGCAGAAACCTATGTCGTAGCAGACAGCAAAGAAGAGGTCTCTGTCACGTCCCCGCAGTTCCCAGTACTTCATTTTCATTTGCTCGTAAATAGGTTGCAGATAAACGATTGCCTGAAGGTAGAACTCGTTTTGGATGAGGTTATGCGCCTGTTGGAACTGGTCGTAGAGGTTAGCAGACGGCGAATCGGGAAACAATTTCAGGGCTTTATCACTCGGGTGTTGAGCCTGCTTGCGCTGCTTTTTTGGGAAGCAGAGTTTGAGCGAGAACGCCTGCGGCACGTATGCAGGTGCGGGCATCGGAGTTTGCAGGTACTCGTGAGGAGTGCGCACAGCCGTAAGACGGACAGAGAGAAAATCTTCCTCGTTCTGAAGTGGGTAGAGGGAGAAAATATAGTGATTAGCCGTGGCATCCAAGTTGAATATAACGGACGAAGAAGCAAAAGATGCCTTTTTGCCAGAACCTTTGATGAGAGAACCGAGCAACTTGGTGTCCGCTATCCGGTTGGAGTCTGTGATTTCTTCCAACTGATTGTCTTTCTGAATGGAAAGCGCAATAAGATCCTCTGTTTTTTCGCCGTCAAAGAGGTAAGAGAGGTACTCTCCGAGTGAGTCGTTTTTGGGTTTTTGCGCTTTGGGATGCTGCTTGCGAAGGGCTTTTTCTTCCTGTTTCATTTCCGCCTGTGCGAGGCGATAGAGGTCGCGCCGCAGGTTGATAAAGTCTTCGTCATCATCGGGCATAGGAGACGTTTCGGGGAGCGAATCCTGTTTGGAGCCGGATATATAGTCACGCGTTTCGTTCGCCATACGCATACACATCTCAAGGTAAGAGAGGAAGACCTGCTCTGAAGGTTCGATTGTTTCAATGGCGATATTGAACATCAGTTGATTAGACGACTCTTCGTAGTTGAAATTGAATTTGGCGAAGCAATAATTATTATTGCAACGGTGACAAATTTGCAAGGCACGGATGTAGTTGTCGTGGGTATAATTGAGGACGGCAAACCGCGCAAACTGAATTAGGAGAGCGGTGCCTTTGCTGTCAGCACGGACAATGAAATAACCGCCCTGATACTTGAAAGCGCACAATACGGAATTGTCCGTCTTGTGTAATGTGGTCAGTTTAAATTGGTTGCGTTTTGCCACCTGCTTAAGAAAGGAGAGCGAACCCCGTTTATAAGAAGGTGAATCAGAATGGGGTTCGGGTGCTGTATCCGTAGGTGCATCGGATGTTGTCTCGGCTGGAGTATCCGGCGCATTATCAACCGGTTGCCGCTCACCATCCGATTCCGTGAAGAGTTCACGCAAGCGTTTTTTTATGTCTTCTATATCTTTCATATCGTAATAAGTGTGCAAAAAAGGACGGCAAAGATAGGGCATTTTTGCGAGTTATACAATGTTTCGTGTGTTTTTTTTGGTCGATTAGAAAAAAAGCCGTACTTTCGCGGGCAACCAATAGAGGATAAGATATGGAATTTAGTGCAAACCAGATTAGTGCCCTGTTAGGCGGTACGATAGAGGGAGAAGGCAACCGTACGGTTCGCAACGTGTCGGGGATAGAGAGTGCGAAAGAAGGCGATTTATGTTTTTTAGGTGATGCCAAGTACGTTCATTATCTGACAAATACTCAAGCGTCGGTGGTATTAATGTCGCGCGATATTGCATACGAAGGAAAGACCGAAGCCACCATCATACGCGTGGAGAATGCCCGCGGAGCGATGGCTACGCTGTTAGGCGAGGTGGCGAAAGTTCTCCATCCTGCGAAGCGCGGCATAGAGACAGGTGCTTATATAAGCGAGGGCGTGAGTGTACCCGAAGATGCATACATAGGTTTTGGTGCGTACATAGGCAAGGGCGTGCAATTAGGTGTCGGTGTGCAAATCTACCCGCAGACCTACATAGGAGACGGGAGCGTGATTGGCGACGGGAGTGTGCTTTATGCCGGTGTGAAAGTGTATTACGGCTGCCGCATAGGCAAGGGTTGTATTCTGCATAGCGGTGTGGTGATTGGTTCGGACGGTTTCGGTTTTGAGCCTGACGAGCAGAGAGTTTACCACAAAGTGCCACAGATTGGGACAGTAGTCATAGAGGACGATGTGGAGATTGGCGCCAACACTACCGTTGACCGCGCGATGATGGGCGAGACACGAATAGGCAAGAACACCAAAATAGACAACCTCTGCCAGATTGCCCATAACGTGCAGATAGGCGAGTCCACGGTACTATGCGCCCAAGTGGGCATAGCAGGTTCGTCGAAAGTGGGGAGTCACTGCACGCTGACAGGCCAAGTGGGCGTAGCGGGACATATAGAGATAGCCGACGGCTGCATATTCGGTGCGAAATCGGGCGTGGCAGGCTCCATAAAGAAAGCGGGGCAGTATATGGGTCTGCCCGCTATTGAGGCGAACCGCTGGCGCAGGGCGCAAGCCGTCTATCGCCGTCTGCCTGACATCTACCGCAAGTTACTATGAGACAAACAACACTAAAAGAGGCTTTCACTCTGTGCGGCAAAGGGCTGCATACGGGTATGCCGATACGTGCCACAGTGCGTCCTGCTGCGGAAGATACGGGTATCTGTTTCTGCCGTACTGATTTGCCTGCACAACCCACCTATCGAGCGTTAGCCTGTTACGTAAGCGGCACGTCACGCGGGACGGTACTGGAACAAGGGTCGTGGAAAGTGAGTACAGTGGAACACCTGATGGCGGCTTTGTACGCGATGGGGGTGAGCAACTGCATCATAGAGACGGACGGACCCGAAGTACCTATTTTGGACGGCAGTGCACGTCAATGGGTGGATGCCATCAAGCGTGCGGGCATAGCCGAACAGGAACACGAACAAGAAGAATGGGCGGTTACAGAGCCTGTACACTTTGACAACGGCAAAGGGAGCCGGATGACGATTGAACCTTGTGAACAGTACGAAGTGCGGGTACACGTGGACTATCCTTCGCCGGTGCTGAACAAACAGGATGCCGTACTGAATAATCTCAAGGACTTTGACCAAGAGATAGCATCTGCACGGACGTTCTGTTTTCTTCGCGAGATTAAGCCTCTATTGCATTTGGGTCTGATTAAGGGCGGCGACTTACAGAACGCGTTAGTTATTTACGACAAACGTATGTGGCAGTGGACGATGAACCGCCTTGCCCGCAAATTGGGTCAGCCTCCTATAGACGCATCACGTTTGGGTTACCTGAGCGAACTAAACTACGAGAACGAGCCGGCACGGCATAAACTCTTGGACGTAGTGGGCGATATGGCGTTGCTCGGCAAAAGAATATGCGGGCGAATCATCGTGGAGCGTCCGGGGCACGCATTCAACACATGGTGCTGCAAGCAATTGCTCCAACAAGCAGGGTGTGCAAACAGTTAAATGCAGAAAA
>CADAAF010000132.1 GCA_902785805.1 uncultured Bacteroidales bacterium
CACGCGGCAACGTGTCTTTCTCCGGCAATGCCATACGCAACGTAGAGTGACCCAAACTCCTATCCGACGAGCGCATTCCGTACTCATCTCCTGCAAAGATCTGCGGGATGCCGCGCATCGTCGCTACCAATGCGTGACCTATCTTGACACGTTGCAGGTCACCGTCCTTCACCACGTCCGCAAACCTATCCATATCGTGGTTGCCGACGAACATAAGCAACTGGTTGACATCGCCGTACAGGTAGTCCATCGCCACGGCGTTATACACCTTTGCCATGCCGCCGTCCCAATAATTGCCGTCGTTCTCAAGTGCCTGACGGATAGCCTCCTCCACGGGAAAATCCATCACGCTCGGAAGACCTGAGTCGTAACCGTCATAGTTCTTCGTGCCGGACTGCCAGTAAGCCACTGCCGAAGCCGGACGGGTCCAGCATTCCCCTACTATATTCAGATGGGGGTACTCGTCGCGAATGGCTTTCACCCACTTGGCTGATGCCTCTTTACCTATATAAGGGTACGTATCCACACGCAGACCGTCCAAGTCTGCATACTCGACCCACCAGATAGCCCACTGCTGGAAGTAGCGCAACAGGTCCTCGTTATCAAGGTTCATATCGGGCATCGGATGGTCAAACCAGCCGCGATTGCTCAGCTCCCTGTCGTATGCGGAAGCGTTCACATCGTAGTTGGCAGAGAACACATTTATTGTATTGGTGAACTCCGGGAACTGGTTTATCCAGTCTTTATAGGGCAGGTCTTGCATCCACCAGTGGGAGGCGCCGCAGTGATTCGGCACCATATCCATCAGCACTTTCAGACCCTTCTGATGTGCTTGACGAACCATCTCGCAGTACATCTCGTTCGAGCCGTAGCGCGGGTCTATATGGTAATAGTCGGAGCAGGCATAGCCGTGGTAGCTCCATTCGGCTTCGTTGTCCTCCAGCAGCGGGGTCGGCCAGATGGCGGTGGCACCTGTCTCGCGTATATGGTCCAACTGATTGATTATACCTTGTATATCTCCGCCCCATCGGCCGTGAACATTCTGCTTGTTGCCTTTCTCGCGCATCGTACTCACCGTGTTGTTCGTTGCATCGCCGTCGCTGAAACGGTCGGACATCAGCAGGTAAACGCAGTCGGACGAACTGAATGACTGACGCTCGCGGCTGCCTGCACGGCGGGGATGAATCTGGTAGTCAAAACTCGTCTTCCTGCCCGCTTTGGAAAGGGTGATGCGGTAACTTCCCGCTTCGTTCACCTGCAAGTCGATAAACAGATAGTTAGGCGAATAGGCATTGTGCTGACCTTTCAGCTGAAGACCTGTGCAAGCTCCCTTTACCACTTTCTTGCCGTTCAGACGCTGGATTGTTACTGTCGAACTGACAAGGTCATTGCCGTGAACCATCAGTTGCAGAGGCATCTGCATATCCGTCCACCAGCTTAGCGGTTCCACCTGACTCACACGCATAGTCTCTTTGGCTTCTGTCGTTGCTACACCTGTGCTCAGCAGCCATACGAAGGCTATAAAAAAAGATAAACGTCTCATATTGTTATGCTTTATATTGATTTATGTATGTTTCCGAGTCTCATATCCTTTGGTTTCGATGTCCTTTTCATGTCCCTTTTATGTCCTTTCGATGTCCTTTTCATGTCTTAATTCCTCCCTTTCTTGCAGCGTATTGTATCGTACCTGGAAGCAATCAGGAGCGGGTGATTAGCGGGTGATTAGCGGGTGGTTAGCGGGTGATTACAATAACGACACAATAACGACACAATAACGACACAACAACCATCGTACAATATCAGACCATCGAAATCATCTCCTTGCTTTTAGCCAAATAACGGCATCACTTTCTAATGTCCAGTCTTTCAGCGGGGTGGAGGGTGTATACCCCGACTTCTCAAATAATGCGTTGCACGCCGTATTCCTCACGGAAATCACGGCATACACCACACGCAGTTGCAAAAAACCGAAGGCATACTGTTCCAATTGCGACAGCACCTCCGAAGCATAGCCTTGCCCTCTGTATTCGGGAGCGATATACAGACCTATGGCGGCACGGCGGTTACGTATATCCAAGTCAAACAGATCCGCACAACCTATTGTACAACCCCCGTCTTTCGGTTGCCCAGATGTTTGGCGAAGCTCTATGATTAGCCTCAGTTGGCAGTCCTTGTATATATCTCCTGTTGTTTGGGACACATAATCACGCAAATCCTGTTGGCTCAAAGGATTATGGTTTGCCCCGTCCGACCATACGGAAGCATCGTTCTCCCATTGGTACAGATACGGAACGTCAGTAGGCTCTAACTTACGTAATGCAAGAGACATAATTCTTTCTTTCCGTTGATTATAACTCAGGTAATGTATAGTCAAACGACCACCTCTCAATCCCCGCTAAACAGACGTTGCAGGAAACTCTCTTTCTTCTTGGGCGTTTCTGTGGTGGCAGAAGCGGGTTGGAACGACTTGCCGCTGTGAATCATCTGATAGATAACTCCCCAGTCGGGCAAACCACCCAAATTGCGGTCATCTATGAAAAGGTCGGCTTTCAGTTTGCGCGGCGTAAATGCACCTTCGGGCATCTGTGCGTCCAACTGTTGTTCTTCGGGGTAATTGCTGTTCACTGCATAGAAATCAAGCCCGCGATCGTGGCAGTAATCTATTGCCTCTTGCAGCAACGCACCTTCGCGGCACGACCACAAAATCAACTGATGATGATCCACTGTCTGAAGCATCTTCAAAGACTCTATCGCAAATGGGATGGGCTTACCGATTGCAGGGTAAGCGTGTTGCACTATCGTGCCGTCAAAATCAATAGCTATCGTCATCGGGAAGTAATTCTAATTCTATTCTACGTTCGGTTGGTTTGGTAAAGTACCATGCTATAGCAGCGATAGCGGCTATCCATATCATCGACTGGTAACCGCCTAACAGGTAGTAACCGCCTATGCCCGTCAGCATACTGAAACTGACCGTCACTATCCGCTGCACACTTGCACGCAGATACGCCTGCATACGCTCCGTCTCGTCTTCGATAGCACGTATATGCTTGCTCTGACGCTTGAACAGATACAGACCTAACGGAATGCAAACAACTGCTGAAAAGATAATAACACTCTGGATAATCTGTCCTGCAACCGACATCGGATCTATCGGTTGCACCAGCTCTTTCATTAGCAGGTAATAACACAATGCGGCTATTATGACGGCACCTGCCATCATACCGTAATACACACGGTTAAGCCTCTTGACTACGTCTTTCTTTTCCATCGTTTTTATATATAAACATTATATGACTATCAACTACAGAAGAGCCTGCCTGTTCACTATTGACCGCCCTAACGTCACCTCGTCTGTATATTCCAGTTCGTTTCCTATTGCCATACCGCGGGCTATCTGACTGAATACAAGAGGTTCGCTTTCTGCGTTCTGTGCACTGCGTTGAACCTGACTGAGACGGCGGTGGATATAAAAGGTGGTTGTGTCGCCTTCCATAGTTGTAGGTAGTGCAAAAATGATTTCGCGTATCGGTTCTGTTTCTATACGGGTGGCGAGCGACTCTATCTCTATATCCTGCGGACCTATAGCGTCCATCGGAGAGATTATGCCGCCTAATACATGGTATAAGCCGTTGTACTGACCCGTATTCTCTATCGCCATCACATCCTGAACATTCTCCACCACACACACTATGCGACGGTCACGGCTGCGACTGTTGCATATAGGACATACCTCCGTATCGCTTAGGTTATGGCAGTAGCGGCAGTAACGGATGTTCTTCTTAAGACGAAGAAAAGAGTTGGCAAATGCCTCCACTTCGCTCTCGTCACGACGAAGCAACTGCAATACAAGACGTAACGCTGTCTTCCTACCCACACCAGGCAACGTGTTCATCTGCTGAACTGCCTGCTCCAATAACTCACTCGGCAAATCACCTACCATCGCTAACTGTTATCAATTACCAATTATCAACCGTCAATTACCTATTATCAACTGTCAACTATCTCTCCCACGCCGCAAAAGTAAAGCCTATATGGCAAAAACACAAATTTTTTACTAATTTTCCGAAATTGTTTGTCCGAATAACAAAAACACCATACTTTTGCACGATTTTTTTGAAGGCGTTCCTTTGAGATAGTCATAGCGTTAATAGGACAACGCTATAAAACTGAAAACAAAGTACCATATTAACTAAATACTAACAAACAATCTAATTTTAACAAAACTATGAAGAAAGCTTTAATTCTTCTCAGCGCATTGGTTCTTACCATCGGCGCAAACGCCCTGCCTATCAACAAAAAGGCAGTTCCCGCACAGCCCATTCAAAAAGCGGCTCAGTCGGATTATCAGTTCACCACACCCGTTAATTTCGTGGCTATAAACAACGAGGGTGCTGCTGGCGATTATTCAATCTATTTCTACGATGCCAACGGACAACTCATTATTACTGCCGAAATCAATACAGGCGACAACAACTCTCTCGCCGGTGTTTATACCATAGGTACCGAAGGTGGACAATCGTATTCTTCTGTCCTTTATGCCGGTAATCAAAAGTTTGCTGTCGGCTATGGCAAACTCTCTCTCGTTGCTCGCGGTACAGATGTTGAAACAGGTGAAGACATCTACGATGTAGTAGGTTCAGACTGGGAAGTAAAAGACGGCGAGAACGTTGTTACTTATGGTTTCTCCGGTAGAGTAAGTGGATATGCTGCTTGGAAGACTTACTACAACTCCTGCGTTAAAAACCAAACCGACTGCGACAAAGCTCACATCACTCTTACCGAAACCACACCCACTGTAGCTGCCGAAGTTATTTGCTTCAGCAATAGCGTGGAAGTTGACGAAAGCACACTTTCTAAAGGTTATTGGAACGTATCCGGTGCTGGATATGCTAACGATGATAAAGTATATTCGCTTAGCGTTTATCTCTATGGCGACCAAGTAATTGGATCGTACTGCTATGACGATGTAGCTACCACCGAAGACGAAAATGAGGGCAAGAAAGTGCTTGTTTATTTCTCTGTTTCTACCGATGAAGGTGCTACTTATACCGACATGAAGGTTACGAATCTCTACGGAACTGTTACCCAAGTAGCTCAAGGCACACGTCGCTATGATTTCTACGTAACAGCAGACAGCAAACTCTATCACGTAGTACTCTATACCGGTACCAACGACATCAACACAATGCTCTATGATACCGATGAAGATTTCCGCGCATCGT
>CADAAF010000133.1 GCA_902785805.1 uncultured Bacteroidales bacterium
CATCTACGCCATCGCTTCCGGTCTTTGCCACAGCCTGCGCTACGGCGACAATTTCCAAGCGGTACTCATATCCAATGCCGTACAGGAGATTCAACGCTTCGTGGCTGCCAACAACGGTATGCCCATCAATATCGATGCCTCAGGCTACTTGGGGGACGTATTGGTTACATCGTACTCCAAGTTCTCACGCAACCGCCAGTTCGGGCAGATGATTGGAATGGGCTACTCGGTCAAAGCCGCACAGATAGAAATGGAAATGGTGGCGGAAGGATACTATGGCACACGCTGCATCTACGAAGCAAACAAGAAACAACGCGTCAGTCTGCCCATCGTCGATGCCGTTTATGACATATTGTACAACTTCAAGTCACCGTCATTGGTAATCAAAGAACTCACACAAAAACTTAAATAACTATATACTATGAAAGATATTCGTTTTACCTGTTCTTATGCGCTGACAGAAAGCGCATTGCAGTCATATAAAGAGGAAACACTGTCTGCTCTTCGCACTCTTACTGAAGGTACGGGCGCTGGCAACGACTTTTTAGGGTGGCTCGGTCTGCCTAAAGACATTCGCAGTCAGGTCAAGACCATCCAACAGACAGCCGACCGTCTCCGTCGCGATTGCGACATTATCGTTTGCGTGGGAATAGGCGGTTCCTACCTCGGTGCCAAAGCCGTAATAGATGCACTCCAACCGTCCTTTGCATGGTTGGAAGACAGAAAGCCGCAAATTGTTTACGCGGGCAACAATATCGGCGAAGACTACCTTTGCGAACTGCAAGACCTGCTTCGCAATAAGAACTTCGGCATTATATGTATCTCCAAATCGGGTACGACAACCGAACCGGCTTTGGCTTTCCGTCTGCTCAAAATGCAACTCGAGAAGCAGGCGGGCAAAGAAGCCGCACGCCAACGGATAGTTTGCATCACCGATGCCAGGAAAGGTGCATTACGCACATTGGCAACCCAGGAAGGCTACGACACATTCGTCATTGAGGACAACATAGGCGGACGATTCTCGGTACTGAGTCCCGTAGGACTGCTGCCCATCGCCTGCGCCGGATTGGACATCAACGCCCTGTTGGACGGTGCGGAAAAGATGATGAACTGCTGCACTTCGGCTACAGACTTTGACAACAATCCCGCACTGCTCTACGCTGCCGCACGCAACCACTTGTACAGACAAGGCAAGAAAATAGAACTGCTTGTCAACTACCACCCCAAACTCCACTACGTCAGCGAATGGTGGAAACAACTCTACGGGGAGAGCGAAGGCAAAGAGAACAAAGGTATTTTCCCTGCATCGGTGGACTTCACTACCGACTTGCACTCTATGGGTCAGTATGTACAGGAAGGCGAACGTCACTTGTTCGAGACCGTCATATCGGTAGCCGAACCCAACCGCCAATTGGTTGTTCCTGACGACGAGGCTAACTTGGACGGACTGAATTTCCTTGCGGGCAAACGCGTGGACGAAGTGAACAAAATGGCGGAGTTAGGCACCCGTTTGGCACACATGGACGGCGGAGTACCCAATCTCCTGATTGAGTTGCCGAAACTGAACGAGTACGCGCTCGGTCAACTGATTACTTTCTTTGAAGTAGGTTGCGGAGTATCGGGCTATATGTTGGGAATCAATCCGTTCAACCAACCCGGCGTTGAAGCCTACAAGAAGAATATGTTTGCTCTGCTCCACAAGCCCGGCTATGAAGAAGCCACGGCTGCCATTGAGCAACGTATCAAAGGGCTAAAATAAACGGCTATGAAGCAGTTGCTGGAAAACAAGACAGCCCTTGTCACGGGTGCCGCACGCGGCATCGGCAAGGCGATTGCGCTTCGCTTGGCGGAAGAGGGCTGCCGGATAGCGTTTACCGACCTCGTGCTCAACGACCAAGTGGAAGAGACACGTCAGGCGGTTGAAGCCAAAGGGGGCATCTGTCGCGCTTACGCCGGTAATGCTGCCGACTTTGACGAGACCCACAAGGTGGTGGAACAGGTGGTGAAGGACTTCGGACAAATAGATATTCTGGTCAATAACGCTGGCATTACCAAAGACACATTGCTCTTGCGAATGACCGAGCAGCAATGGGATGATGTCATCAATGTCAATCTCAAGTCGGCTTTCAATTTCATACACGCCGTCACACCTTATATGATGCGTCAGCGTAGCGGCTCGATTATTTCAATGTCGTCTATAGTAGGCATTTATGGCAATGCGGGTCAGGCTAATTATGCCGCATCCAAAGCGGGCATCATCGCCTTGACTGAGACAACGGCAAAAGAGTTCGGCAGCAGGGGCATACGTGCCAACGCTATTGCTCCGGGCTTTGTGATAACCGATATGACTGCCGCTTTGCCGCAAGCCACTTTGGACGAGTTCGTTCGCCGTATTCCGATGCGGCGCGGAGCCACGCCCGAGGAGATTGCCAACGTCGCTCTTTTCCTCGCAAGTGACCTCTCGTCCTACGTCAGCGGACAAACCATCCAAGTCACCGGAGCAATGTAACACCTAAACCCAATCAACCAATAAACAACACCTAAACTCCTAAACACCTAAACATCTAAACCAACTAAACAACGTCTAAACACCTAAACTCCTAAACTCCTAAACACCATGAAAAACATACGTCTGCGTCTTATCGTAATGAATTTCCTCGAATTTGCCGTTTGGGGAGCCTACCTCACGAGTATGGGACGCTATCTTGCCGAACACGGTTTGGCACAACATATCGGCTGGTTCTACTCCATTCAAGGTATAGTCAGTCTCTTTATGCCCGCCCTGATGGGTATTGTGGCGGACCGTTGGATTCCTGCGCAGAAACTGCTGGCATTATGCCATGCTTGGGCAGGTGCGTTTATGATTTCTGCCGGTTTTTATGGCGTACTTTCCGGTGCCGAAGTGCAGTTCCCGCTCCTGTTCACGCTCTATACCTGTTCCGTGGCGTTCTTTATGCCTACTATCGCTTTAAGCAACTCGGTGGCATACATCGCGTTAGGCAAAGCAGGGCTGGACACGGTACGTGATTTCCCGCCTATACGTGTACTCGGAACGGTCGGTTTTATTGTTACCATGTGGGCGGTCGATTTGTTGGGATTTCAGAACTCGCCTTTGCAGTTCACCGTCAGCGGCTGCTTGAGCATTGCACTGGCGCTCTATTCAATGACTCTCCCCGAATGTGAGACAAAGAAGAACGCCAAGTCCAAGTCTTTTGTGGAGGCAATGGGCTTGCAGGCGTTCTCGCTGTTCAAGGAGAAAAAGATGGCTATCTTCTTCATCTTCTCCATGCTTCTCGGCGTGAGCCTTCAGATTACCAACGGCTTTGCCAATCCTTTCTTGGGTTCGTTCAGTGCCTTCCCCGAGTTTGCGGACACGTTCGGCGTACAGCATTCCAATATCCTGATTAGCATTTCCCAGATATGTGAAGCCCTTTGCATCCTGCTTATTCCGTTCGTGCTCAAGCGCTTCGGCATTAAGAACGTGATGCTGATGGCTATGTTCGCTTGGGTACTACGTTTCGGCTTGTTCGGAGCAGGTGACCCGGGTAAAGGTGTGTGGATGTTCGTCTTGAGTTGCATTGTCTATGGCTTTGCCTTCGACTTCTTCAATATCAGCGGCTCGCTTTATGTGGACCGTCAGACCGACCCTGCACTGCGTTCGTCAGCACAAGGCATCTTTATGATGATGACCAACGGTCTCGGTGCTACTATCGGTACGCTTGCCGCACAGGCTGTCATCAATACCTTTGTGTATAATCCTGCCGCTGCTGGGGCTTCGGCTTTGGATATCTGGTCAGGATGGCGCACGTCGTGGTACATATTCGCTGCCTACGCACTCATAGTGGCGGTACTCTTCTGGATATGCTTCCCCAAGACGGAGAAAGACCCTAAATAGGAAAGACTTTGAACCGTATAGCAACCATCGGAATGTTTGACGGAGTGCACAAGGGACATCAGTTCCTGCTCCGTCAGCTTGTTATGGAGGCGGAACAACGGGCTCTTCAGAGCCTTGTTGTCACGTTCTTTACTCATCCCCGCAATCTGCTGACAGGCAGTAAGGAGCGGCTGCTCACTACCCGTGACGAACGCAGGGCGCTCTTGGAGGCGTGCGGAGTGGACAAGGTCGTCATGCTCGAGTTCGGCGATGTGAGGACGCAGACGGCTGGACAGTTTATGCATTATCTGCGTGAACGATACGATGTTATCGCTCTTATGATGGGCTATGACCATCGGTTCGGCAGCGACCGTCTCTCGCTCTTTGACGACTATGTGAAAGCAGGCAAAGACGCAGGAGTGGAAGTGTTGCTGTTACAGGAAGCATCATCTTCTCCTCTGTCCGATGTCGAATGGTACAAGCACACTGCTGCATCCGACCGTCCCTACCCCATCTCCTCCTCTCTCATACGCAAGGCTTTGCAGGAAGGATACATAGAAGCCGCCAACGAGATGTTGGGGCGCGAATACTCGCTCTTCGGCAAAGTCGTGCATGGTAAGGGATTGGGAACGAGGTTGGGATTTCCGACGGCCAACATCTCGCTCTCCGACCCTGACAAACTGCTACCGAAAGACGGAGTCTATGCCGTCCGAACGGAAATAAGCGGTATCGTTTATCAGGCGGTAATGAACATCGGCACGAACCCCACCGTACAGGACAGGGACGAACCGCGCACCTATATAGAAGTGCATATCATTGGCTTTGAGGGCAATCTCTACAACCAGTTGTTGCGGGTGGAGATTCTGCATCGCCTGCGTGACGAGCAGCGTTTTGACTCATTGAATGCCCTCCGTCAGCAGATTGAGTCGGATATCCGCCACTGCACGCAGGAATGACTTGCCTGCACCAACCATTATCCCCCGCATCCCTCACCCCATACAAACTATACACCGACTATAGGGATAGTATAGGGATAGTATAGGGATAGCATAGGGATACCTCTCTCTTTGTTATGTGCGACGTGCGTCAGCGCGGCGTTTTTTTGTTCCCTTGACGGCGTTTTTTTGTCTCATCTCTTTCCGGCATCAGTTTTTATTGCGTCTGTACAGCGAAGCAGATCGTTAGAATGTCTTTCAGACACCTGCTTGCTTCGTCCGTTTTGCCGAATACTATTCGGCCTCTTTGCTTCATTCCATCCATTTACCTGTAAGTGTCTTTATTTCTCCCGATTCCCCTCTATTCCCCAACCCGCCTTTACTC
>CADAAF010000134.1 GCA_902785805.1 uncultured Bacteroidales bacterium
GATGTATGTTCTGCGGCAGTGTGTCGCGGAGAAGAGGTGCTGTGCTACCGCCTGTCGGACAGCGGAATAAACCACTCGCAGCTGCTGCCACGGTTCATAAAGGAGTTGATGGACGAATACCAAGCATTGAGACTGCAGGGGGACGAATACCAAGCATCGGGACTGCAGGGAGACGGCCCGCAAGCAGGACAGAGTGTCAAAGGCTATGGCATAGATGGTGTGGCAGTGAGCAGCGGTCCGGGGAGTTATACGGGTTTGCGCATCGGCGTGAGTACGGCTAAAGGGCTGGCATACGGCTGGGACGTGCCTATGGTGGGTGTACCGACGCTGCTTGTACTATGCGAACGGGTCGTGAAGACCGAAGATATTCCTGCAGGCGCATTGCTGTGCCCGATGATAGATGCGCGCCGTATGGAGGTTTATACGGGGTTGTACGACAGGTCTTTGCAGGAAGTTATGGGGATACGTGCGCAGGTAGTGGAAGACGGAGGATGGCTGCCCAAAGAAGAGATATACTACTTCGGCAACGGTGCAGCCAAATGCGAAGGTGTGCTGACTGAGAAATGTCATATAATCAACGGCATCCAAGCTGATGCGCGCTATATGGGCAGACTGGCTGCCCGCTACATAGATGAAGGTCAAACGGCGGATGTTGCCTACTTCGAGCCTCTGTACTTGAAGGAGTTTGTGGCTGCCCCGTCACATATAAAAGGTTTAGAATGAGAAAAGTACTTCTTATGGTCGGTATGCTTGCGGGCTGTCTGTTAGTGGGCGGCTGCAAGACGACGAAGAACACGGGAGCGACACGCGCATATCACGGAATGCGTGTGGTTCATAATGTGTATTTCAACGGCAGGATTGCGTATAACGACGGTTTGCAGAACATCAACAAGTCGAACAAGGACGACTATTCGGACGTTATCCCACTCTACCCTATCAGCAACAGCGGTTCGCAACAAGCCGCCACGGGCGATATGGAAAAGTGCATAGAGAAATGCCGCAAGTGCATCAAGTTACACTCGATCCACGTCAAGCCTTTGCCCGACCCGAAGCGTATGAGCGAGCCCGAATACAAGAACTGGCTGAAGAGCAAGGAGTTCAATCCCGAGATGCACCGTGCTTGGCTGATGCTGGCTCAAGCGGAGTTCCACAAAGGGGACTTCTTAGGCAGCATCGGTACGTTCAACTACGTGAGCCGTCTGTACGGGAACGACCCCGACATGGTAGCACAGTGCCAGCTGTGGGTCGCCCGCGCCTACGCCGAGATGGGATGGATATATGATGCAGAGGATATGCTCAAGAAAGTGAAACCCGACAACCTCAAATACAGCCACCAACCATTCTACTCCGCCGTGAGTGCAGATATACACATCAAAGCCAAACGGTATCAGGAAGCCATTCCTTTTATCAAAGTGGCTGAACGCGGAGAGAAACGCAATGTGTATAAGCCTCGTTTTGAGTTCGTTCTGGGTCAGTTGTACCAGAAGACAGGACAGAAACAGGCAGCAAGAGCGGCATACAAACGCTGCATAGACATGCAGCCCGAACACGAGATGAACTTTCAGGCACACCTGCGCTACTATGAGCTGCAAGGAGATACACTGCGCACCATGAGACATCTGCGCAGTATGGTGAAGAAAGAGAAAAACAAAGACAAGCAGGACGTTATCTACGGTACGATGGGCAATATCTACCTTGCCAACCGCGACACGGTGCAGGCATTGCGGTGCTACGAAGCCGGCATAGCCAACAGCAAATCGAACGGTACGGACAAGGCGTTGATATTGGTTCAGGCGGGCGACTTATACTATGAGCGGTTGGCATACGAACAGGCAGCCCCGTGCTACGCTGAAGCCATGCAACTGATTGGGCACCAACACGAAGCCTATGAGCGCGTATCGAAGAGACAAGAAGTGCTGACCGACCTTGTGGGTTACGTGCAGACCATCCACCTGCAAGACTCGTTGCAGTACTTGGCGACACTGAGTCCCGAAGAACAAATGAAAGTGGCAGAACAAATAATAGCCAACCTCAAAGCCCAAGAAGAAGCAGACAGCATTCGCCGCGCCGAAGATGCCCGCGAGGAAGAGTTGCAGACCGACCCGCTGTCAGTGAATACAGACAGGCTGATAGGCGGCAACAAAGACAACAGCTGGTACTTCTACAACGCCGACCTGCTTCAGAAAGGCAAGCGACTATTCAAGCAGCAATGGGGTACCCGCGCACTGGAAGACAACTGGCGTAGGCAAAGCAAGTCCATCACACCCACTTCACAAGAATTGGCAGCAGGCGAAACGGAAGCGGTTTCGACCGACTCTTTATCGGGCGACCAAACAGCCGCAGCAGCCGTTTATGACAAGTACCAACCCGAATACTATCTGCAACAAATACCTCATACAGAAGAAGATATAGCCGCATCGAACGAACAGATAGCCGAAGCGTTGTACGGGCTGACGGGTGTCTATCGCGACCGATTGGAAGACCTGCGGTTGAGCCGCGAATCGATGGAAGACTACGAGAGACGCTTCCCGAAGGATGAGGAGGTGATAGAACTGATATACAGGCAGTACCTGACCGCCCTGAAATTAGACAACGAAAAGGAGGCCGAACGCTGCAAACAACTGCTGATAAGCCGCTACCCGCAAAGCGAACAGGCACGCATCGTGTCCAATCCGGCATATTTAGAGTCGCTCCGACAAATGGCAAAAGAGCAGGACTCGGTGTACATGGAGACGTATGAAGCCTACCGCGCAGGACAATACGACATTGTGAAGACAAACAAGGAGTATGCCGAGATGCGGTTCCCGCAGTCGTACCTGATGCCCCGCTTCCTGTTCCTGAACGCAGTGGGCGTCGCCCGCACGGAAGGACAGACACCGTTCGTCGGCTGCCTGCAAGAGATGGTAAGCAAATACCCCGAACACGAACTGAGCGCAATGGCGAAGTCAATGTTAGCCATGATGGGCGAAGGACAAACGGCACAACAAGGCGGTTCACCCACCTCACTCGAAGATGCACGCATAGAAGAACAGGAACAGACACAAACCGAAAACACACCCGCTACAGCAGAAAAAGAAAACACTATCGCCCTAATCATAGCCCAAGACGAGAAACAACTGAACAGCCTGCTGTATGAAGTGGCAGTATATAACTTCAGCCAGTTCCTGATACGGGACTTTGACCTGCAAGCGGTAGCGAACTACGGAACAGGCCGCAGCGCACTGATAATAAGCGGATTTGAGAAAGAAGAAGACGTACAGTGGTACCTGAATAAACTGCAGTCGAACGACTATATGTCGCAACTGCTGCAATCCATGTCCGCCCAAATAGAAACTCATTAATAAGAAAAGATATGAACATAATAAAAACCCCTATCGAAGGGCTGTTGGTGATTGAGCCGGATGTATTCCGCGACTCGCGGGGATTTTTCTTTGAGGCATACAATGCGTCCCGCTATATGGAAGCAGGCATATCCGCACACTTCATACAAGACAACACGTCTATGAGTACGTATGGCGTGGTGCGCGGTCTGCATTTTCAGAAAGGCGAGTGGGTACAAGCCAAATTGGTGAGTTGCCCAATAGGGAGCGTATTAGATGTGGCGGTGGATCTGCGTGCCGGTTCGCCTACCTACGGACAGTGGTACAGCGTGGAAATCAACGATGTGAACCATCGCCAACTGTTTATTCCCCGCGGATTTGCCCACGGCTTTTCGGTATTGAGCGAGAAAGCATTGTTCAACTACAAATGCGACAACCCTTACCACAAAGAGGCAGAAGGCGGCATACTGCTCAGCGACAGCGACTTGGGAATAGATTGGCGCATAGCCGAGAACGACCGCATACTGAGCGACAAGGACAAGGCGTATCTGCCGCTGCGTGAAACAAGAATAGAGTTTTGAACGGTATGAACGTATTAGTAACAGGCTGTAAGGGGCAATTAGGCACCGAGATGCGCCGCCTGAGTGCCGAGCACACGAAGCACCGCTATACGTATGTGGACATAGACGAGTTGGACCTAACGGACGGCGAAGCAGTGAAGCGTTTGGTGGATGACTGCCGGATAGACGTTATTGTGAATTGCGCCGCGTTTACCAATGTGGACGGTGCTGAAACCCAAGAAGAAGCAGCAAGACGCGTGAACGCAGATGCTGTGGAGAACCTTGCACGGACAGGACGGAAAATCATTCATATATCGACCGACTATATTTTCTCGGGTGAGGGTTGGCTGCCCTACAAAGAAGATGACGAGCCTGCCCCAAGGACGGCTTACGGACGCACCAAACGGGAAGGTGAAGAGCGGTTGCTGGCGTTGTGCAAAGACGCCATCGTTTTCCGGACAGCGTGGTTGTACTCGCCGTGGGGGAAGAATTTTGTGAAGACGATGCTCCACTACGGCGCAGAGAAAGATGAGATGCGGGTGGTATATGACCAGATTGGTTCGCCTACCTACGCCGGCGATTTGGCGAAAGCCGTTTATGCCGCATTGGATGCCGACGAATGGAAAAGCGGAGTCTATCATTTCACGGACGAAGGCGTATGCTCGTGGTACGACTTTACGGTGGAAATTCTCCGTCAAGCCAACACGCTCCTCGGCAGCAACCGATACAAAGCACACGTCACACCCATACGGTCGGAAGAATATACCTATCTGACTCCGCGTCCGCACTACAGCGTTTTGGACAAACAAAAAGTGAAACAAACATTTGACATTCAGATTCCCCACTGGACAGAGAGCCTAAACGAATGTCTTCGACAAATGGTATCAGCCGAATGAGAGATATACTGGAATTTTTATCCGAACTGGCAGTAAACAACAATCGCGAATGGTTTGAAGCCCACCGCGAACAATATGAGGTGTGCCGAAAACGTTTTGTGCAGTTCACGGCAGAGTATCTGCGCAGTTTGAGTGCGATAGACCCGCAACTGTCTTCCCTTGAGCCAAAGGATTGTATCTGGCGCATATACCGCGATGTACGTTTTTCGCACGACAAGCGTCCTTACAAGGATTGGTTCGGCACTTTTCCTGCCGCTCCCTCTCCAGGTCATCCTAAGACCGGCGGCAAGAAATCCATACGCGGCGGCTATTATATTCATATTCAGCCCGGTCAGTGTATGTTTGCCGGCGGTATTTGGTGTCCTACAGGTGACTTACTGAAGGCGTTGCGTCA
>CADAAF010000135.1 GCA_902785805.1 uncultured Bacteroidales bacterium
GTTTGCTTGTAGTTGTCTATTTTGAGGGGGCGTGTGGTACGCAACTGGTCA
Organism: uncultured Bacteroidales bacterium; assembly: GCA_902785805.1. Lineage (GTDB taxonomy): Bacteria > Bacteroidota > Bacteroidia > Bacteroidales > Paludibacteraceae > Colicola. Next base: position 52 of record CADAAF010000135.1, read on the forward strand.
TAAATTATTTCAGGGAACGAGATAGTGACATCCGCCTGCCTGTTTCCTGAAGTGAAATGTTTGGTCAGTATGAGCAAGCCTTGCGGCAGTTCGTTACCGCTTATCATATTCTCTAACATACGATAGTCTATTTTTGGACTTACTATAGTATTGATAGTAAGATAGTCGGTGATGGCGTATCGCTTGTTCATACGGTCGATAAGCAATATGCGGTCAGGCATAGCGTGAAGCGCATACATCTCCATTCCCGAAAGCGGTTGGACGGATACTATACAAACGGAATCGAAGACGGTTTGCAACTGGCATCCTACGGAGAGACGGTTACCGCCTGATTCTACTTTGACCATAGCCCGTTTGACTTCGGCTGACCTATGCTTCGGCTGTTCGGGTTGAACTGATTTCTTGGACGTAGCGCAAGCCGCCATCAAAAAAACGACTACTGAAAAGAGAAATATACGCAATAACGGGCGTTTCATTCTATCGTGCTGTTTATCTGGAGTTCATTATAATTTGATAATGGAGAAGGACTTCATCGGGAACAGTCTGTTCGTTGCTGATGTGAAGTGCCTGCTTTATATACATTTGTGCGAGTTGTGTTTCGCCCCGCAGGTAAAGAATCCAAGCGTAAGTATCAAGAAAAACGGGGTTGTCTGGTTGCGCCTGAATAGTATATCGGCTATAGTCCTCCGCTATCTTGAGGTCTCCCTTATGAGTAGCGAGGAAATACGCGTAGTTGTTCATCACGATGAGGTTCTCGGGGTCGAGTTCAAGTATCTGCTCGTAGGCTTGTTTCAGTTTTTTTTGCGGTGTCTTCATCAGTTCCAACGCTTGCAGCCGCAGGAGAAGGAACTGCACGTCTTCGGGGTCTTCCTTGAGGTAGCGTTCGGCTTGTTTGCAAGCGTTTTTGACATCACCTACGGAAGCGTATATATGGTATCGCTGGAGTGCGCTATAGTAGTTATACCCGTCCCGTTGGTCTATAAGGTCCTGGATATGCAGTGCTTTTTTTGTGTTTCGTGTATAGTAGTAAGCCTGTTCCAACCTCTCAAGTATATGTTCGTTCTTCGGGTCCGCCTTGTACGACATTTCGTAATAAGGGACAGCCAAAGAGGGTCGTTTGAAACCGAAAAAGAAATCGCCCATATACAGATTGATTACAGGGTCATCCGGGTACATATATCGGCAAAACTCGAAGAGCTGGTACGCTGTTTGGTATTCGGCGTGCTGAAACAGTCGTTGAGCCTCGTAGAAATAGTAGAGGAAGCGTTGCCGCGAAGGTTCATCCGTGGTAACGGTTTTCTTATCCGCTGCCATAGAGACAGAAGAAAAGATGCAAAGCAGAACAAGGGTCAGTATGTGGCGTATGCTTTTCATTCCTACATGCTTGGAGGTTATTTGGTGCCGCTGTGTCCGAATCCTCCGTCCCCACGGTCGGTTTGGTTGATTTCCTGCACTTGGACGAGTTCCGGCTGACAGCACGGCGCGATTACCATCTGTGCTATGCGTTCACCTTTTTCTATGGTCTGCGGCTGCTGGCTGAGATTGATAAGGATAATACCTATCTCACCGCGATAATCGGCGTCAATCGTACCCGGCGTGTTGAGTACGGTGAGTCCGCGTTTGAGTGCCAACCCGCTGCGCGGTCTTATCTGTGCTTCGTACCCTTCGGGCAGTTCGATGAACAGTCCTGTAGAGATGAGTTTGCGCTCCAGCGGCTGCAAGGTAACCGGTTCGGGTATGAAGCAACGTATATCCATACCTGCTGCCTGTGCGCTTTCGTAACGCGGCAGCGGGTTGTCGGATCGGTTAATGATTTTGACAGTCATATATGATATAAGCGTTTAAAAGCGTTTGGCAACAAGGACACGCAGTCCGTCTTCCACAATACGGATACGTATATCCTTAGGCATATCCACAGGGTCTCCGTCAATGTGGAAAGGTGATGCATTTTCCCGATAGAGCATAATATCCCGCGCTTGGATAGTATCCATAAAATAGTTCTTGTCAAGCGTTTTGGTAAAGAGATTGACCGCTACTATCGGTGCTTCGATGATGGCTTTGGAGGAGAGCATACAGATGTCCATCTTGCCGTCCTGTATGCTGGCTTTCGGAGCGATGTATGCCTGATAGCCCCATTGTCCTGCGTTAGCAAAAGTGACAAGAAAGGCTTTCTGCTCTATCTGTTCGCCTGATTCCGTTTGAATGCGATAGGTCTCGGGATGGTAGGTAACGAGGTCTTTAATAACGCTTGTGAAATAGCCCTGAAAGCCTCTGGTGCCGGTGGTGGCAAAACGGTAGGCGACCTGTGCGTCAAAGCCCGTTCCGCAGGTGGAAACAAAGAGTTTGTCGTTAGCCAGTCCGTAATCTGCCTGAATGACTTCCGACCGGTTAATCATTTCGATAGCCCGTTGCGTGCGCAAAGGAACTCCTATATGCCTTGCGAATCCGTTTCCGCTTCCCATCGGGATAACACCGAGAGCAGTCTGCGTGTCACGGACTCCGCATGCCACTTCGTTGATTGTTCCGTCGCCTCCCACTGCTACCACGGTATGGAACCCCATTTGTGCGTACTGGTGTGCCAGTTCGCGTGCATGTCCGGCATACTGGGTGAACTCTATATTGGGCAGCCATTGGTCGCGGTCAAGCGTATCCGCAATCATTTTAGGCAGACGTTTCTTATTTTGTGTCCCGCTGATGGGATTGATGATGAATGCGATGTTCTTCATTTAGAGGTTTAGGTGTTTATGGGTTTAGGCGTTTAGGGGTTGTTTAGTTGGTTTAGGCGTTTATATGTTTAGTAGGTTTAGAGGTTTTATAGGTGTTTCCTGTATTCGCTGATTGTTTTCAGGAAGTCTTGTTTGAGCGGGTCGGGAACGGGAGTAGCGGGCGGACTCTGCAACTTGAGCGGGTCGATGGGTGTACCGTTCTTCCATACGCGGAAATCGAGGTGCGGTCCTGTGGCATGTCCTGTAGTCCCCACATAACCGATGACCTGTCCCTGCTTGACGTGTTTGCCGACCTGAATGTCTTTGGCATAACCGTTGAGATGCAAATATGCGGTAGTGTAGGTGGAGTTATGCTTGATTTTGACGGTGTTGCCTCCCCCACCCTTGTAGGCTTTGAAGATGACCGTACCATCACCGATAGAGACTACGGGCGTTCCTTTGGGTGCAGCATAATCCACGCCTGTATGGGGTCTGACTGTCTTGAATATGGGGTGCTTGCGCGCATAAGAGAAATGCGAAGATATACGGCGGTAGTTCAGAGGTGCTTTGAGGAAAGCCTTGCGCAGACTCTTGCCTTCCCCGTCAAAGTAGCCGTTGATGTCAGGGTACTGCTTCTGCAGCGAATCGGGAGCCTGATACAGGAAAGCCTCCTGCCAATGACCGCCGTTATAGAAATTTGCGGCAAAGACCTCTCCTACACCGATGGCTGTAGTGTCCACATATTGCATTTCGTAATAAACGCGGATGGAGTCACCTTTCTGCAGTCCGAAGAAGTCGATGGTCCAAGCGTAGATGTCACTCAGGCGCAGTACCAGTTCGATGGGCAAATTCTGCGAGGTGAAAGCGTTCCACAGACTGGACTCAATAACCGCCTGCGCACTATTAGTCTCTATGCGAATGGGTTTGACTTCGTGGGTAACAACGAGCGAATCGCGCAGGTCGAAGATATACGCTTCGCGAATGGAAGGCACGTAGATGAAATAGTCAGGTTGTGCCGACGCGGTATCTAAGGTTGCAGTTCTTGTCGGGCGGTTATAGAGAACGAGACATTGTTTTCCGACCTGCAGGTTTTTGGTATCAAACTGCTCTTTTTTGAGCAGACTGACTTGTGTCAATTGTTTTTGTGTCGCCCCCGCTCTGCCAAGCAAACCTCCGAGAGTCTCACCTTTCCCGACGGTAAGCGTATCAACGTTCAGTGTATCAATACGTATGCCGTAAGCAAAGACAGGTTGCGGCGGTTGCTGAGGTTCGGAAGACTGTTGGGTATTGTTATGGTTTTTACATCCGATTAAAGCGATGAAGATAAAGAGAAATACTATCTTGTTTATGTTCATTTGAATTGATTCTTTATAAGTTTCATTCATTGTTTACTTCGCCTTCGGGTACTGTCTGAACCACGAACTCCACTTAAGACGCAGTACGCCAAGCAGTGCTTCCGAGAATATGCCGCCGGACATTTTGCTTGTACCGAGCACGCGGTTGACAAAGATGATAGGCACTTCCTTGATGACAAAGCCGCACTTGTACGCAGTGAACTTCATCTCAATCTGGAAAGCATAGCCTTTGAAGCGGATTTTGTCAAGTTCGATAGTTTCAAGCACTTTGCGCCTGTATCCTACAAATCCCGCCGTGGTATCGTGTATAGGTATGCCGAGCACGGTACGGACATACTTGGAGGCGAAATAACTCATCAGCACACGTCCCATAGGCCAGTTGACCACATTCACGCCGCTGACATACCTACTACCGATAGCCACATCGGCATTCTCTTCGTCAAGTGCATGATAGAGTTTGAGAAGGTCCTGCGGGTTGTGACTGAAGTCGGCATCCATCTCGAAGATGTAGTCGTAGCCGTGTTCCAGTCCCCATCGGAAGCCGCAAATATACGCTGTACCGAGTCCTTGCTTGCCTTGTCTTTCTACGATGAACAGACGGTCGGCAAACTCATCCTGCATCAGTCGTTTGACGATAGCAGCCGTGCCGTCAGGCGAGCCGTCGTCAATGACGAGGATATGAAAATCAACAGGCAGGTCAAGCACCGCGCGTATGATGGCTTCGATGTTCTCTTTCTCGTTGTAAGTAGGGATAATCACTAATCGTTTCATAGTTGAATACTTATTTAGAGGTTAGTCGGCTGCCGCTTCATCGGGAAAATCCAGTACGGGCTCGTCGGGTACTGTTTCCTGCTGTTCGTCGGTGAAGACAACACGTTCAGTTATAGGCTGATCGCCCAGTGTATAGAGCGGACTGCAACGGGTACGGTGGAGCGGTTTGAGGAAGAAATCCTTACCGGCTA
>CADAAF010000136.1:0-423 GCA_902785805.1 uncultured Bacteroidales bacterium
AACGTCAGACGCAAGGGGTGAACGAACGCACCGAGTGCCGACATAGCGAGGTTCAACAAGTGACCGATAATAAGGATAATGATGAACGGTAACCATTGCCATGTGGCAGATGCCGAATCACCTAATATCATCAGACCCAAGTTGTTGAAAGCACCGCCTAACATACCGCCTGCCAAACCTAACGCGTATAGACGGATATACGACAGCGTGTCACCCAGTATGCCTGTTGCCATATTGTAGGTATCCCATAATCCGGCGCCTATATTGATGAGCGGATTGCGTCCCGGAGTGTTGAACACATAGATACCGAGAGCAGATATGGCAGCAATGGTAATGAGAACGACCTTCGTGGTCTGCTGAGAAGCACCGGCCACCATGCAGATGATGAAAGCACTCAAGCATCCTACGATAAGCAATGTCCAT
>CADAAF010000136.1:450-5392 GCA_902785805.1 uncultured Bacteroidales bacterium
TAGCAAAGACTCTTGATCACCATAGCAAGACAGATGTGGAACACACCGATAAGCAGTGCTAGAACCATCATCGCATCGTAACCGCCTTCTAATCCTTGGGCAGCATAAACGGCCTTGGAAACGTAGTGTACGCCGCCGTCTGTGATGACCTTGCCGTTAAGGAATAGGTAGTCAATCGACGGGAACAAAGCAGACAAGTCCATACCGAATGCAGTGCCGCTGAAGAAGCCGACGACTAATGTTCCTACGCCGAGAGTCATAATAATCGGACCCAGGCCTTCGAACATAGCTATGTTCAACTTGCCTTTCTTGACCATCCAGCCGAAGAGCATCAGCAGAATACCATAGCCGGCATCGCCCATACACATCGAGAAGAACAGCAGGTAGAAAGGTGCGAGAATCGGAGTGGGGTCGAACTCACCATACGTAGGCCAACCGTACATACCGGTAAACACTTCAAAGAGCTTGGCGAAGCGGTTGTTACGGAGTTCGATAGGAGTCTTGTCGTCCTCTGTCGGCTTTTCTGCCTCGTAATAAACATCGGCGGTAGCCAAAACTTGGTTCAAGCCCTCTGTCTTGTCTTCCGGACAAAAACCTTCGAGCAACCGAAGTGAACCTTCAGCTGCTGAGTCGCCTGACAGTTCAACACGTTGCCAGTCAATGCGACGTTCCACTTCGGCAAGTTGTTGTTTCGTCTCTTCAAGATGGGCTTTTTGCCATCCTTCAATCCGTGCATCGGCGGCTGCCAATAACCCGTTGAGAGCATCTAAATCGGCGCGCAGTTCATTGACGGAATGTTCGTTGAGTGAAACCTCATTGAGTGTTTCGTCTAAAGGCTCCTCGCCGATAACCACGCCATAGACCGTGTCGCCTATCTCGTTCACTTGGATGCCTTGACCGGCGTATTGCTTCTTTGAGCAAGTAAAGAAACGGATGGGATAACCGGCTTCACGCAGTTCCTCCATGCGGCTGCTGTCAAACTCGCCCCAAGGTTCCATTCGTGCCACTTCTTTGCGAGTAGCGTCAATCTTGCCTTGTACGTTGCCGCGCTCTTGCAGCAGTTGGTCAGGAGCACCCTGTGCAATCAACTTGCGTAACTCGTCCGCTTTGTTCAGCGACTCTTGAAGAGCGGGATTGTCTGCCAGACCTTCCCCCTTCAGCGTGATATGTACCACACCCGCTTCGCGCAACTGACTCAGAAACGTCTCATAGCGTGATGCGAGAATAAGGAAGGTGTATTTCTTCATCGGTACAATCATACGGCTGCCTCCTTTCTTGCTTCTTCCGCAAGCATCGCTTCGCGTTCGCGCTTTCCTTTAACGATTTTTTGGCTTGACTTGCTTAGGTTCTCCTCGTCTTCCATAAACCGTTTGATTTTGCGTATCGCGTCTTGATACCCGGGGATTTGTACTTTCTCAAAAAGATTCACTTTTTGTGTGGTCTTCTTTCGAGCATATTCGAGCAGGTCCACCTTGCGGCGAACAAACTCCTGACGAATGCCCACATCCGCAATGGCTTTGACTTGCTCAAAACCATCGGCAAACCATTTGGGAGTGGAGAAGAGGCTGAAAGGCTTGGTCGAATAAACCACTTCGTCCAACACGGGTACGCGCACACCGGCTATCTTCTTGATAGACATACGTACATCGTCCACGTGAATGAGCGTTGTGTCAAATTCGCCCCAGAGCGCCAGCATCTGGTCATAATCCTTGATGCGGCGGTTCACCTCTTCGTCCAAGGCTTTGATTTCGTCCTTGGCGCGCTTCACCTCCATACGCAGGGCAGACTCTTTGCTCTGCAACGTAGGCAAGGTGCGTTGCCGCATCTTCAGGTTCTTCTCCAAACTCTGAAGACTGGTTTTATTGAATTGATATTGTATTGCCATAGTATTCCGATTGTTTCGGATTTATTTCTTCCAATACTTGTCCACGAGTGCCTGCTTGATGTTCACCTCTTCTGCCTTGAAGTGTTTGGCGAACAACTCCCATGCGATGTCAAGCATCTCGGTGGTGTTGATGTTCACATCAATGGCGAGAATCTTGTCCGAATAATCTTTGGCGAAATCAAGACAGCGTTTGTCGTAGTCCGTGAGGTCGAAACCGTTCTCCAGTTTGGTCTTGGCGTTAGCGGCATCGGCGTAGAGACGTACGGCTGCGTTCATCACCTGCGGATGGTCTTCGCGCGTCTGCTTACCGGCTACCAGCTGTTTGAGTCGGCTCAGCGAACGGAACGGGTCAACTATGACTTTACCTATATCGGAGTCACGACGCAAGTACAACTGACCTTCGGTGATATAACCCGTGTTATCAGGAATAGCATGTGTGATATCGCCGCCCGACAGAGTGGTTACGGCAATAATGGTAATACTACCTCCGCCTGCTTCTTCGGGGAACTGCACCGCCTTCTCGTAAATCTTTGCCAAGTCGCTATAGAGTGAACCCGGCATAGAGTCCTTGGAAGGAATCTGATCCATACGGTTACTTACAATTGCGAGTGCGTCGGCGTAGAGAGTCATGTCCGTCAGCAATACCAGCACTTTCTGCTGTTTCTTGACTGCGAAATACTCGGCTGCTGCCAATGCCATATCCGGCACCAGCAGACGCTCCACGGCAGGATTCTCGGTTGTATTGACGAAACTTACGATGCGGTCTAATACACCCGCGTTGGAGAAGACGTTGCGGAAATACAGATAGTCATCGTTGGTCATACCCATTGCACCAAGAATAATCTTGTCAGCCTCGGCGCGCAGAGCCACGTTTGCCATTACTTGGTTGTAGGGTTGGTCGGGGTCGGCGAAGAAAGGAATCTTCTGACCGCTGACCAATGTATTGTTCAGGTCAATACCTGCGATACCTGTGGCAATTAACTGATAGGGTTGTTTACGACGTACGGGGTTAACGCTCGGTCCGCCTATTTCCACTTCCTCGCCTTCTACTGCCGGTCCGCCGTCTATCGGCTCACCGTAAGCATTGAAGAAACGGCCTGCCAACTGGTCGCTTACCTTGAGCGAAGGAGCTTTGCCGAGAAATACCACTTCGGCATTGGTGGGGATACCTTCCGTACCTTGGAACACTTGCAGCGTTACATCATCGCCGATAATCTTAACAACCTGCGCTAATTTGCCGTTTACCGTTGCCAACTCATCGTTACCTACGCCGATCGCTTTCAGCGAGCAGGTCGCCTTCGTGATAGCGGTTATCTGCGTGTATATCTTTTGAAATGCTTTTGCCATAATTGTTATAGTTTTTTTATAAAAAATACTTATTATATATTTGTTTCGGTTGTATTATTTTGTTGTATAGGATAACTTTTTCTTCCACTAAATGGTTTCAAAGAATCAATATCCATTAAAATAATTCCTACTGAAACATTTTGCCCTAATGATTCATTTTCAATTCCTATTTTATTTGTGACAGCCCATTCATTACTGCCAATTAAGAATTGCATAGTTGTGATATCTCCTATATCTCCAACATAATGACCACTAACATCGTAATAATTATTTTCTACAAGAATAGCAACAATGCTATCTGGAACATTACCTATAACATCTCCGTATAAGCTATATATGCCTAATTCGTATTTCTCTATTTGCTTGTATTCAAAATCACGAGGAGTTGAGTTCAGCCAAAAGTGAACCATATTTTTCCCTTTTACTTTGTGAACCGATTTTAACTCCATTGGAACACCTGCAAGTAAATTCTCTTGTTCCATCGTTGAGTGAAACAATTTTTTGAATTCTTTATTCGCTTTTTCACGTGTTACGGTATTATTATTCCAATCAGGGTGTTGTACAAGGAATGTGTCCACAAATTGTTCTATACGAAGAGTGTTATCCGTTAATACTTGTTGGGTACTGTTTGGATATTGACAACTTGCAAACAATGCAACTACTAATATAATAAAACCAATTTTTTTCATATTTTCATATTAGTATTATTTAGGCCTTAATCTGCTTTTCTGCGAGCAGGTCGTTGAGTTTCTTCTGATAGTCCTCAAACTGCTGACTATGGAACTCCGAGTAGTTCATCTGTTTGCACAGGTTAATCACGCGCTTGAAGTAGTCTATCACGTCAAGGAAATTGTCAAAATCGTAATCATGACGGCAGATGTCCATCACGAGACGCAGCATATATTGCTGACGCTCCAACGGGCATACGGCATCGATAGCATCGAACGCATCCTGCTGCAAGATAACAAAGTCTATTACCTCCGATTTCCAGAACTCCTCGTGGTAGTTAACAGGTACACCGTCATCACCCAGAATGTTGATTTGCTCTTGTATCTCCTTACCGCGTTGCAGGTAGGTCTTCATATCGTTGACCATAGGAATCCACTCCTTGTCAATGAGCTGGGATATATACTCTTGGAACTCGGGGTAGTCAAGATACTTGGAGTAGGAGTCAATCGGGTTAACTGCGGGATAACGTTTTTTATCTGCGCGGTTCTGCTCCAAAGCGTAGAAGCAGCGTGCCACTTTCTTCGTACCTTCCGTCACAGGCTCTTTCAAGTTACCACCTGCAGGCGATACAGTGCCGAGGAATGTAACGGAACCTGTCTTGCCGTTGTTCAGATAGACGTATCCGGCACGGGCGTAGAATGCACCGATAATAGCCGACAAGTCCATAGGGAATGCATCCTGACCGGGCAATTCCTCCATACGGTTGGACATCTCACGCAACGCTTGCGCCCAACGGGAAGTGGAGTCAGCCATCAGCATAACACGAAGACCCATAGAGCGGTAGTACTCTGCGATAGTCATACTGGTATAGACAGAAGCCTCACGCGAAGCAACAGGCATATTCGAAGTGTTGGCGATGATGATGGTACGTTCCATCAGTTTTCTGCCCGTGTGCGGGTCCACTAATTCGGGGAACTCCGTGAACGTCTCTACTACCTCATTGGCACGTTCACCGCAGGCGGCTATGATAACGATGTCAGC
>CADAAF010000137.1 GCA_902785805.1 uncultured Bacteroidales bacterium
CAGAACAACAAGGTTTACGCGGTGGATATAGTTCCCGAACGCGTGGACAAGATTAACCGCCACGAACCGACCATACAGGACGACTACATAGAGCGATATTTAGCAGGAAAAGATACCGACGGTCAGCCTATTACGCTGAACCTTACCGCTACATTGGACGGAGACAAAGCGTATGCCGATGCCGAATGGGTAGTAATAGCCACTCCGACTAACTACGATGCACAAAAGAACTACTTCGACACGAGTGCGGTAGAGTCGGTCATCGAGCAAGTGATGCGCGTCAATCCGAAAGCGATAATGGTCATCAAATCGACTATACCTGTGGGATTTACGGAGGGTATCCGTCAGAAGACTGGCAGCAAGAACATCCTGTTTGCACCGGAATTCCTTCGCGAGAGCAAGGCATTGTACGACAACCTGTATCCATCGCGTATCATCGTGGGCACAGACTTGCAGGATGCCCGCTTGACGGAAGCAGCCCGGACTTTTGCAGGAATGCTGCAAGAGGGTGCCATCACTAAAGATGTCCCTACTCTTTTTATGGGTTTCACAGAAGCAGAGGCAGTCAAATTGTTTGCGAATACCTATCTTGCTCTGCGCGTAAGTTACTTCAACGAATTGGACACCTACGCAGAGATGAAAGGTCTGAATACACAGCAGATAATAGACGGCGTATGCTTGGACCCGCGTATCGGTCAGCACTATAACAACCCATCGTTCGGCTACGGCGGCTACTGCCTGCCCAAAGACACTAAACAGTTGCTTGCCAACTACCAAGACGTGCCGGAGAACCTGATAGAGGCAATAGTGGAAAGCAACCGCACACGCAAGGATTTCATAGCCGACCGCGTACTTGCCAAAGCCGGATATTATGCCTATTCGGAAGACAACAGTTGGAACAAAGGTCAAGAGAAAGAGTGCGTTATAGGTGTGTACCGCCTGACAATGAAGGCTAATTCGGACAATTTCCGCCAGTCGTCCATACAAGGCATAATGAAACGCATCAAAGCCAAAGGCGCACAAGTGATTATCTATGAGCCTACCCTACCCGACGGAACCACATTCTTTGGCAGTAAGGTGGTGAATGACCTGCAATCGTTTATGGAGCAATCGCAAGCCATCATAGCTAACCGCTATGAGAAATGCCTTGATTCGGTAAAGGACAAAGTCTATACGCGCGATATTTTCGGTCGAGATTAAGAAGCAGTTTTTGGCACAAGGAGTTGAACATATCGGCAAACGGGATGTGGCCTGGTCGTATGCAGCCACGTTCTTCTGGGTAGGTTCGGGACTGATACTCTTTCCGTTTATTCTGAACCGAATGCCTGCCGAAACGGTGGGAATCTGGAATATCTTTCAGACTATCACGGTGATGGTGGCTATTCTGGATTTCGGTTTTCAGCCGTCATTCGCCCGCAATCTGAGTTATGTTTTCAGCGGTGTCAGGAGTCTTCGCAAAGAGGGCGTAGCCGTAGTATCAAGCGAAGATACACCCTACTCTGACGGGACAATAGCAGTGGACTACGGTTTGCTGAAAGGCACATTAGTAGCAATGCAGCGACTGTTCCGCATCATATCGTTAGCGGCATTTGCTCTGCTTGCTACGGCAGGTACAGCGTATTTCCTGTATATTTTAGGCAAGTACAGCGGCGACCGAAACGATGCCATTATAGCGTGGGTACTACTGATTGTGCTGAACTGCTACGACCTCTATACCTTGTACTACGACGCACTGCTCAAAGGCAAAGGTTATGTCCGCCGTAGCCAGCAGATAATGATATTGAGCCAGTCGGTATATGTGGCTCTTGCTATCGGCCTTATCTATGCCGGTTTGGGATTGAGTGCCATAGTGGGTTCACGGTTAGTGGCTATCGTCCTCCGGCGCATGTTGTCGCATCGAATCTTCTTTACCCGACCGATGCGTGAAGCCTTGGCAGGTGTTCAGGCAAACGACCCGAAAGAGATAATGCAAGCCATCTATCCGAACGCCATCAAGATAGGTTTGACGCAATTAGGCAGTCTGGCTGTAAACAAGTCAGCCATGCTGATTGGTGCGGCATTTCTATCGTTGGAGGAAGTGGCAGGCTATGGTATTACGTTGCAACTGCTTGAGATTCTGTGCAATTGTTCCACCGTGCCCTATCGTTCTTTTTCGCCCAAGTTAGCCCAATGCCGTGCAGAGAATGACTTGCGAGGTTTGCGCCGTTACTACCTCATCTGCGAGGCTGTTTTGCTGCTTATATGGATAGGCGGAGGCAGTTTCGCTGTGCTATGGGGCGATGATGTGCTCCGTCTGATTAAGAGCCAGACGATGTTCCTGCCAACAGCAATGTTTGCGGTAATGGTGCTGTTCCATATGCTGGAAGACAACCAATCAATGGCAAGCGGATTTATTATGTCAGACAATAGGATTCCATTCTTTATTCCGTCCCTGATAAGTGGAGCGGCAACGGTGGTGCTACTATGGTTGTTCCTTGATGTATTGGATTGGGGAATATGGGGAATGATACTTGCCCCCGGCATAGCGCAGCTGGCATACCAAGACTGGAAGTGGCCGAGCGTGATTGTCAGAGAATTGTTTATTGAACCTAAGCACGAAACGCTTTGAACAAGGGAATAGAAGATATAGGCAAAGAAGACGTGGTATGGTCATATCTGTCCACCGTGGTGCTAATAGGTGCCGGTGTGATTCTATTGCCATTCATCCTCAATAAGATGCCCGCAGAAACGGTCGGGATATGGAATATCTTTACCGTTATCATTATGCTGGTCAATATATTGGATTTCGGTTTCAGTCCGTCGTTTGCACGAAATGTGAGTTACATCTTTTCGGGAGCCAAGTCACTTCAAAAAGAGGGTGTTGAGCAAGTTCATGACGGCGAAGTGGACTATGGTTTGCTGAAAGGTGCTCTGACCGCTATGCGTCAGTTCTACAGATGGATAGCCCTTGCTTGTTTTGTGCTGCTGGCTACGGCGGGTACAGCGTATTTTGCCTATGTGTTGAAGAAATACACGGGCGACAGGACGGATGCAATGGTGGCATGGTTACTGCTCATTGCTATCAACTGCTACAACCTATATACGCTGTACTATGATGCGTTGCTTTTAGGGAAAGGCTATATAAAACGCAATCAGCAGATTATCATCATTGCACAATGTACTTATTTGGCTATTGCCATCGGACTGATTTATGCGGGAATGGGATTGAGTGCCATAGTGAGTGCCCAGCTGATTGCCACAGTGGTAAGACGTGTATTGGCTTATAGGACGTTCTTTACAAGCGAGATGCGTGCTTGCCTGAAAGATGTGGAGGCACACGATGCAAAGGCCATTTTCAGCGTCATTTATCCGAACGCCGTGAAAGTAGGTCTGACGCAGTTGGGAGCATTCGCCATTACCAAATCATCGGTGCTGATAGGGTCTGTCTTTTTGAGTTTGGAAGCAGTGGCATGTTATGGCATAACACTACAAGTGATGGACGTTATGACCCGCTGTGCAACTGTTCCTTACAGGTCTTTCATACCCAAATTAGCGCAGGCTCGTGCGGAGAACGACAAGGAACAGCTGCGACGGTACTACAAGATTAGTGCAGCGAGCGTATTAGGAACATATATCTTGGGCGGATTGGTATGGATTGGTTTCGGCGACATTGCTTTGACGCTGATTCATAGTAAGACATCATTTGTGCCACTGACAATGCTTATCGCTATGTTGGTTTTTCATTATTTTGAAGACAACCACGCTATGTCAGCAGGATTTATCATGGCTGACAACAAGATACCGTTCTTCATTCCTTCGTTGGTGAGTGGAGCGGCTACGTTGGTGCTGCTGTTTATTTTTTTAGGTCCGTTGGAATGGGGAATGTGGGGATTGATTTTAGCAGGCGGCATAGCACAGGCAGCCTACCAGAACTGGAAGTGGCCTGCGATGGTAATACAGGAATTGTGGGGAAATAATCGTGAGTGAAGCTGTCAATATATTGATTTTGATTGTCTTCTTAACAGAAGTAGCACTCCTTGCGCTGGCGGAACGTCGCGTATGGGGTACACTCTTTACGCCACTGAATGCATTGTCGCTACCTTTCACAGCCATTCTAATTTTGTGCTTATGTCTGCCTTCTTCATGGGGGTTTGTTCCGTTTTATTATCCTTGCCTTACTATATGGATGGGCGGATTGGCTCTGATGACTATACCGAGTTGGCTGTTAGGATACTTCTATCACAAGAAATACGGCGAAACAAACTATCAGTTTGAATCGCTGCCAAAAGAGCATTTGCTATTGATTACTGCTTTTCTGCTCATTATCCCGTTTGTATTTCATCTACGTACGATGGTAGCTTCGTCATTAGAGTCATTCGGTTCTGATGAATTCGGCGAGAATTTTGCAGTTTATGGTATATTCGGACATCTATTAATTTTCCTTACAGCATGCTCTATCCTATGCTTCACTTGCGTAAGGAAAGGCAATCGGTTGCTACCGATGCTGGCTATTATGCTGATTGCGGCAGTCGCTTTTGTCAATCAAGTAAAGAGTTGGGTCATTATTCCTCTGTTGGCGGGTTTGTGGCTATGCCTTATGACCAATCGGATTCGTTTGAGTTTGCGGTTGCTTATTTTGATTTTTGTGGGCGGAGTAAGTCTATTTGTCGGTAGTTATCTGGTTGTCTTTATTATAGGTGCCGGAGCAACCTATGATGCTCACATGGGAGAGTACATCGGCCAGCATGTGTTTCATTACTTGTTGAGCGGCATCCTCGGATTAAGCGAAGATTTGCGACAAGGCATATTAGAAATAGGGAACCCGAATAAGCTATTTGCTCCTTTTGTCAATCTTATGCATATCTTGACAGGCGAAGAGTATATTACGCCTACCAATCCGAATTACATCATCATCAATCAGATTACTGC
>CADAAF010000138.1 GCA_902785805.1 uncultured Bacteroidales bacterium
GCCCAGTCCATCGAAGCGGGCAAAGGCTACATAGTCAACCCCAACGCCAAACTGGCTGCCAAGACCTCTTTCGTCTTCCCGAACGTGACCATCAACACCGATTCCGACAACGGCGACATAACCGCCTTGACAGGCTACAACGACGGCACGAATCGCGGCAACCTCTTCTTGGTAGGCACACTCCGCACAGGCATCTTGCAAGGCTCCACCACCGGCAACACCTACCTCGGCTTGAAGGACAACCAACTCTATTACCCGAACAGCACCTCCGGCACCTCTATCCGTGCCTACCGTGGTTTCTTCCGCAGTGACATCCCCGTTAACGCCTCCCGTGTCCGCATCATCGCCGAAGGCGAATCGGTAACCGAGTTAGAGGTAACGGTCTATGAACAGGGAAGAATGGATAACGGTCAGTTGCAGAACAATGCCCCCCCCGCCCGCAAGTACCTCCGTAACGGTCTCTTGTTTATAGAGCGCAACGGCATTACCTATACCGCCCAAGGCCAGCGTATAGATTAAAGCAAAGCCAGCGTCTCGGCTAAACAGGAAAAAGAAAGAAAAAAATGTTGGCCAATTGTCGATAATTGTTGTCCAATAAAAAGAGAGTAGAGAAAAAAATTGTTGGTCAATTGTGGATAATTGCTGTCCAATAAAAAGGGAGTAGAGAAAAAAATGTTGGCTAATTGTGGATAATTGTTGTCCAATAAAAAGAGAGTAGAGAAAAAAAATGTTGTCCAATTGTGGATAATTGTTGTCCAATAAAAAGGGAGTAGAGAAAAAATGTTGGCTAATTGTCGATAATTGTTGTCCAATAAAAAGCCCCGCAATCACATACCGGCATCCCCCTTGTCGGTATGTCTTGTTTCGTCATCTTTTCATTCGCTTAGGAAGTATTAGGAGGTGTCTATAACTCGATAATTCAATAATTTGTTAAAGAAATTTGCACATATCAATCTTTCTTGTGTACCTTTGCGGCTGTTTTTTAACTACTATAGTATATAAATCAAATATGAATACTTGAGTTTATATACCATAGTAGGCATTACTGAAAAAGTAAAGCAAGATTATCTACTATAGCATATAGTATCATGAGAACGGAAATTGCAAATACAGTCAAAGCCTTACGAAAACAATATGGCTTAACGCAAGAGGAAGCTGCACGTAAAGCAGGAGTCAGTCTGGCGTTCATCCGTGAATTGGAGCAGGGAAAAACAACTGCACGTATGGATACGGTCAATCAGTTGCTCAACTTGTTCAACTATTGTTTAACCGCCCAACCCAAGAACAATGCGCAAAGCTAATATATTTGTACGTGACATTTTGGCGGGACGTTTGGAAGAAACAGAAACGGGATACCGCTTCACGTATGACAGCCGCTATTTAGAGCAGCCGGATGCAGAGCCTGTCAGTCTGACCTTACCCCTTCGTGAGCAGCCGTACGACAGCAATATACTCCATCCGTTTTTTGACGGTTTGATACCGGAAGGCTGGCTGTTGGATGTGGCATTGCGTAATAGCGATATTTCCCAATTAGACCGGATGGGATTGCTGCTGCTTTGCTGCAAAGACTGTATCGGTGCGGTTAGTGTGCAACCTGTTGAAGAATAAATCAAAATGTGTAAGTGTTTATATTGTTACAAGGATTTAGAGCCGGGACAGGTGGATTTTCATCCATCGTGTGCCAGGAAGATATTCGGTATAAAGGAACAACCGCTCATGGAATACACCCAAGCGGATATGGAGCGTTTGGCAACGGAGATTATCCGTTCGCAGACCACCCTTACCGGCGTACAAGCCAAGTTATCGCTCAATCTGACAGAGCACGAAGGCAGCAAACGTCTGACTATTGTAGGGTTATGGGGACAGTATGTTTTCAAACCGCAGACGGAGTTGTACGAACACTTGCCGGAAGTGGAGGATCTGACCATGCACTTGGCGGAAGATGCCAAATTGTCCGTTGCCCGACATTCGCTTATTCGCTTGGCGGATGGAAGCCTCGGATATATTACCCGTCGTTTTGACCGGAGCGCAAAGGGCGGGAAGATTCCTATGGAAGACATGTGCCAGTTGGCGGAACGAAAAACGGAGGACAAGTACAAAAGCAGTTATGAACAAGTTGCCAAACTTATCGCTCAGTATTCGGCTATCCCGCAATTGGATTTGACTAATTTCTACGAACTGTTGCTCTTTTGTTTTCTGACAGGTAACAACGATATGCATTTGAAGAACTTCTCCTTGTACAAGCCTGCAAGCCAGCAAGTCTTTACTCCCGCTTATGACCTTGTGAATGTAGCATTGGTTAATCCGAAGGATCGAGAGGAACTGGCGTTGACGCTGAATGGAAAGAAATCCAATATCAGGTTACGCGATTTTGAAGAAGCTGCAAAGCATGCTAACCTTCCCGAGCTTTTTATCCGCCATACAGTAGAGCGTTTGGCTTCCCGCTTGCCGAAATGGGAAGAGACGATAGACCGCTCTTTTATCTCACAAGAGCAGAAAGCAGCCTACATATCCCTGCTGCACGACAGATTTATAAGATTGCAATCACCCCAATAAAACAATCTTCCTTCTCATTTTCTTAAGATGCTCTTGACAAACGCCTTTTTTTGTTGTATCTTTGCACCCGTTAAGCAATCAGAGTGCTGATACTTGGCGATGGCGTCGTGAGACGCTGAACACATGACACACAGCCGTTTGCACAACCTTTGTGCACAGGGCTGCCACCAACCGAAAGAGACATCGTGCTTGCAGATGTTTTCTTTTTGTCTGCTGTCCGTGTCAGCCGAAGCAAGCCGGTTGCCGCAACATTGCGCTGCGGAACGCCGGGGCGGAATGCAGCAATCCGCGCACAAACTGCAAGTGTTCTTTGACGTACGGAATTTACAACCACTGATGCCCGCTGCGTAAGGGCAGGAAAAGGGAACGTAACAAAAGAAGAAACGTCTGACAACGTAACTTGTTGTCGGACGCATTTCCTCTTTTGTCGGGATGACAAGATTTGAACTTGCGACCTCCGGTCCCCCAGACCGTTGCGCTACCGGACTGCGCCACATCCCGAATGATTCTCGCAAATCGGGCGCAAAAGTACACCTTTCATTTGAACTGACAAAATAAAAAATGCAAATTAGTACATTTTTCTCGTTTCATTTCTATCAAAGTGCCCGTCTCTGCTAATGAGACAGGCACTTAACATACGAATAAGAATATTCTACCCTACGGGAAAAAGCCCGTTTTTTATCTGCGGCTGCTGCGCGAACCGCCACCAGAAGAGTGACCGCCTCCCGATGAACGAACGCCGCTACTGCCCGACGAAGCAGGTGAACTATATGTTCCTGCCGAGGAGGGCGCAGATGTACGCATGCTGCTTGAGGAAGAACGCATGCTGCTACTGCTTGAGGAGCGGACATTGCTGCTACTGCCTGACGAACGGACGCTGCTGTTGGACGAAGCGGGCGAACGGTAGGTTCCCGAAGATGAAGTGGTAGCAGACGAGCGGGAAGAGCGGACGTTCATATTGCTGTTGCTGCCCGACGAACTGCCCCTGCCTGCGGTTGCTTCACGCACCGAGCTGTTGCTTTGCGAAGAAGCCGAGGCGCGGGTCGTACCTTGCGAAGAAGCAGTAGTAGCCGAAGCTCTTGAAGCACGTGCCGTACTCATGGCACTGGTCGATTCGCGTGTATTGGCACTTCCGAACGTGCGGGCGGCTGCTGATGCACGTGCTTCGCTCGGGGTGCGGGAGAAACGTGTTCCCTCTGCGGAAGGAGCCGACGAGCCGCGAGTGGATGCACCGGTACGGGCATTGCCTCCTGCCGAAGCCATAGCACCCGGACGGGACGCAGACGTGCGGCTCTCACGTTGCAACTGACGGGCATTGGTAGCACTGCTGCCGCGCAATGAGGCACGAGCCGTAAATGAACGGTCAGGATGACTGTTGGCCCAGTCGTTACGGATTATACGCTCGCCATGGACACTGCCGCGTAACGTTCCCATGCCTGGACGGGGTACATGCGCATAGTGGTAACTGCAACGGGGATGATGGTGGTGAAAGGCATAGATATGGTGGTAATATACATCCCACCGCCACGGAGCATAAAACGTATAGTAAGGCGAGTAATAGCCCCAGTAGTAAGGCGAGTGCCATGCTACCCAAGTAGGACCCCAGAACCAGTCGTAGATAACGGGACGGTACAGATAAACAGGTTCAATAATATAGTTCTCACCATAAATGTAAGTATCACCTACCACCTGCACGGAGACCGTCTGGTCCTGTTCGCGCTCCACATAAATGGATGCCACGTCCTGGTAAATATCTTTCGCTAACACAGCCTGAAGAACGATAAGGCGGTTCTCTCCTTCGCCCACTTCTATGACGCGGATATAGTCCACATAGCCGTCGCCGTTAAGGTCAAGGTTATTCAAGTGGCGTTTCTCCGAATTAAGTTCTTGCTCGAACTGTTCGAGGTTGTCCACTTCACCGAACAGAGTTGCTACGGCACGAAGGTCGAGGCTCTCCGAAATGTCCTGATTGGTCGCCGAAACAGTTATTGTCTCATCGGCGCGGGCTGAAGTAAGTACCAAAGGCAACATTAACGACAGCGCAAAGAGAAGGATTCGTGTTTTCATAGCTCAAATTAAATTTAAGTTGTGATGCATTTTTTCTTTCTTGGTACGCATATAGCGTTCGTTGTACGGATTCGGTTGAATCTCTATTGGTATATTCTCTACAATTTCTATGCCATAACTCTCCAAGCCCACCCGCTTGACGGGGTTGTTGGTCATCAAGCGCAGTTTCTTGGCACCCATAGCACGCAGAATTTGAGCGCCTACGCCATAATCC
>CADAAF010000139.1 GCA_902785805.1 uncultured Bacteroidales bacterium
GGGCGAAGACGAAAGAATGAAACAAGTACTGCGTGTTCGCCAAGAGTTTGTTCCTTATTATAATGAACATAATTGCGACTTGACGCGTCCTTACGATGGCATTACGGAAGTCTTGAATACACTAAAGGCGAAAGGTATTCTCCTTGCCGTAGCCAGCAACAAGTACCAAGCCGCAACAGAACGGATTGTCAGCCATTTCTTCGGCGACACGTTCGATGCAGTACTCGGTGAACGGGAGAATATCCCACGCAAGCCCGACCCGCGTATCGTTCAAGATATATGGCAAGCAACAAGGAGAGTATTCAGCTCCGAGGATGCGCAGAAAAAAACAACACTATATGTGGGTGACAGTTTAGTAGATATAGAGACTGCCCAACGGGCGGGTGTTGCGATGGCTGCCTGCTCATGGGGATTCGTTCCGCGACAAGAATTGGAGCAGGCACATCCGAACTATATCATTGACCACCCCGAACAGATTATTGCCCTGACCGAATAAGACGATAACCTACCAACCGGTCGTACCGACTGCCTATCGGACGATAATAAACCGCAATGGTATAGGTATTCTCGGTTTGCCAATGCGACCCTTCTGTCCGTTGAAGAGTCGCTGTTTTTTGCCCCATCGGGACAAACCAATACTGGTAATCATAACCTCCTTGTTTGAGCAAGGCACTCAAATAATAGCAACGTTGCTCACCGTCATACTGCATACGGTTGTCAATCGTCATCCGATTGCCAAACAAATCACCTCCCACGTACACCGAACCGTCCAAGAAAGGTTCGCTCACCGGCAAAGTCCAATGTACCCACATATATTCAGCATCCGTATCGTCATAATCGGACTGCTCAATGTTGGTAAGCCACTGCCCGTCGTTGTCAAACTGCTGGAGGTAAGGTGAACCTGTACGGTCGGTCTGACCGCTGATGACACCCCGATTATCGTCTATCTCCAAGAATGCGTGATAATCAGGTCGTTCAAACCTAATACGATTGACATTATAGCCTGCATAATAGGACGAATAAGTGTCAAAATGACGATACTCATTGCCGCCTTCAAAGATTAACGCATCGTTATTAACATACCGCAAGCGTTGCGCCTCCACATAAGTTGGCTGACGCACAGTCACTGCATTATCCTGCCGGTTGTTCTGCTGCACAACAAGCGATATCTCACTCGGATTGAAAGAAGAAAGGTGCTTCATATCAAGGTCAATATCCAATTGCTGATACCTTCCGTTAATTTCTTTTCCCGTATTGGAACGTACTTGAGCCGCAATCTCTACAAGCGGCTCAACCACAGCGAAACACACATCTGCCACTGTCTTGTCGCGGTCGCCGTCTTCATAAATATGCACTACATAATTGCCACTCCTGACAAGGCGCATATTGTCATTCGGAACAGTGAACGAATAGTGCGTATAATCGCGTTGCGTGAGATTACTCAATTCATATTCAGTAATATCGGCAGTGGTAAAACCTTGCAAGTATTCGGTTGACTGCAAGTCGCTTTGCGTAAAGTCGGCATTGAGATGATAAATGGTGTACGTGAATTGTCTTATATCGTGCGTCATACAATCAAACGAGACTTCCAACGTGTTGCGCGGATTCGTTCCGTCCACAACCCCGCCTTGCAAAATGAGGAATGGCCGCGTCAGGTTGTCTTGCTCCATGTAACGCACACGTAAAGAGGCCACATCGGTCTGTGCAGTATGAGTATAATAGACTTTTCCGTATGCTGAAACAGTCATTAAAAAAGAGAAGAAGACGAAGAATAGTGACTTTGAAGAATGTATCACATCCAATGCAAAGATTATTTTGCTACGGCGGCAAAGAACTATATTCATTGTTTTTTATTTGATTTACAAGTAATGACGAATAATTATCTCTTTAATAGTACCACAAAAAGTATGCCTACAACACGGAAAAAGTATATTTTTTTTTCGGCTTTTTGTAAAAAATATTTTGCTACATTAGAAATTTGCCGTACTTTTGCGTTCGCTTTTGAGCGGAAATAACCGCTACGTTTTTTGAAAAGTGATTGCCACTTTGGCTCAGTTGGTAGAGCAACGCATTCGTAATGCGTAGGTCCCCGGTTCGAGTCCGGGAAGTGGCTCAAAAGAGAGAAGACTATAAGTTTTCTCTTTTTTTTAAGCCGAATGAGCGTTCCCGTTCTTTCGTCGTTCATTTCCCGTTCATTTCCCGTTCAAATGATGTTCAAAAGGTCCCTTAATTGCAGTATTCATCGGAGACGAGGGCGCTTCAAATTTAAGAAGTACGCTTGTTCTTTACAAAACACCGACTATCCGACAGTGATTAGAGTTTTATCGGACAGTAATTAGTTATGTAAATAACCATACCGAGAATTTGCCTAAAAGTGTATAAAATACCGGTAATTGATATGAGTAAAAGAAAAGTAAACTGCTATAAAACGAAAACGCCTGACCTTAAGGCCGGGCGTTTCTCCATAGTAGAGCGAACAGTCTTATTTAACTCTTCTCTCCGGGATGCGCGCTTTCTTACCGGTCAGGTCACGCAGGTAATAGAGTTTCGCACGGCGAACTTTACCATACTTGTTGACGGTGATGCGCTCAATGAAGGGGCTGTCCATCGGGAAGATACGTTCAACGCCGACGTTGCCGGACATTTTGCGAACGGTGAAGCGTTTTTTGTTTTCCGAGCCGTGAATGGCAATCACGTCGCCACGGAACTCCTGAATACGCTCTTTGTTACCTTCTTTAATACGATACGCTACGGTGATTTGGTCACCTGCTGCGAAAGCCGGAAACTCTTTCTTCTCGCCGGCAAATGCCTCTTCGGCAATCTTCATCAAATCCATTGTTCTTATAATTGGTTTTAATGGTTACCTCGGTTATAGTATTCGCTACTGTTCTCAAGGTGCAATACAAGGTACGAAACCGACCTTTACAGCCTTGATATGTCCGATCGCCAGAGACTATACCCGAAAAAAATCGCGCAAAAGTAGAGCGTTTTTTCCAAGTACACAAACTTTTATTGCAATAACGTGATTTTTTCATTTGGCAACATACATAATTTGCTTTACTTTTGCGGCGCAAAAAGGTGCGGAACACATAAAAAAGCACTATCTGTAGCCGAAATATCAACTAACTTAATGTATATATGAAACAAACTAAACTTTTTTTCTTGTTGACAGCGACCGTCTTAATGGCGGGTTGCAAAGAGAAAATCGAGCTCAACAAGGTTGACTCATCGATGCAAGTCAACACGGGCATTGCCGCGCCGGTTGTTACCATCAAGGCACCGTTAAGTGAAATTTTAGGCATGAACGACAAAACCGGTCGTAGCAGCCAGGTGAAACAAGTTTTTGCTAAGATGCCAAATGACAGAGACGAACAACTTAAAGACCTTGAAGACAGCACTCTTTTCTTCCGCGATACGTTTGACATTTCGCGTGATTTCCACCCCATCAATTTAAGCAGTTTTATTCAGCCTGTTGTGGAGAATCTGAACATCTACGAACAGGCACAGAAAATGAACTACCCCATTACTGCGGGAAAGATGACTATTCCTGCCGGAACACCTGCCAAGTTCAGTTTCCCGCTGACGGTTACGTTGGACAATCTGAACAATGCACAAACAGACGACCGCGTGGATCTGATGAGGATAAATACGGCACGTTTCCGTTCGTACTTTTCCACTAATTTCGGACTTAAAGATGCTGATATTCAGTCCGTCAAACTCAAGATGCCCGCTGAATTTACCACATGGAAGGGCAGACCGATGTCAGACGTGCGCATTCCCTATCATGTAGAGGGCGATACCACGTTTATCGAAATGAAGAAGTTCCTTATCAATCTCCAATCGGAAGGAGCAGACAAGACCAACCGTCGCCAACACATGATTAACAAGGTAACCTTTACGATTGAGTTTTCGCTGTTCACAACGCAAGACATAGTGGTAGATGCATCCTCCACTATCCGTTATACATTTGATGTCCAGCTGCTAAACCATGAGGCATTATACGGTTATTTCAACCCCTCTACTTGGATGGAAGATAAAGACACGCTTGTATTAGCAGACGAATGGCCTGCATGGAAAGACATCAAGAACTTGAAAATGCGTTTCCTTTATCCGTCTATCCGTCTGATTGCCAAACATCAAATTGGTACAGAAGACAGCAACAGCCCGCTCAATGTCAACCTCAAATACATCGGCGTGGCTGACGAGAAAATGCAAAACCAGATTTTTGCCAAATTCGGTGAGAACGGCGACAAGAACACCGAAACATGGCCTTTATACGAAAGCGGCGTAGAATCCAGTTGGATTGAATCGAATCCTGATAATACCGATTTCGGCAAATGGGCAACCAACGAATACATAGTAGGTTATACTAACTTTAACAATAAAAAGCACGTGGGCGATGTGGACAAACTGTTTGACATACGTCCCGACGTGATTTTCTATGACTACACCATTACAGTCGGTGACGAGAAGAACCCTGCTATCGGTTCCCAACTGCGCCTTGTGAACAACACGAAGATTGACTTGCACGCCGTGACAGTCGTACCTTTCGTTTTGGGCGAAGGGTCGGAAGTGTCATACACCGATACGGTCGCTGTGGACTTCTCAAACGTTAATTTCGATTCGATTACCAATTCGGTAGAATGGCTGGATAAGATTAACAGCGGAGTCATCTATCTCTACTTGTATGTAAAGAACTCCATACCGTTCAATATGGCAGGTGACTATAAATTCCTCAACGGCGAAGGTACAGAAGTTGAACTGCCGCTGGTTGACAGCAAAGACGGCAAACAGATTTATCACGTTGACATACCCTCTCCCGAAGCATACGATGTACACGGCAAAGTGACGAAGACCGGTAACAGCACCATTATTCTGCGTGTTTCTCATGAGGATTTTGACAAACTCAAGAGCATCAAAAAGATTGTATTCACTGCGTCTTTGAAAGGCAACCCCCAAAATGCCACCATTTATATGCGTTCTGGACTGGATGTGACCGTAGGTATTTCGGCTACTATTGACGCTGTATTAAAACTTTTCTAATCATAAGGAGGACACAACGATGAAAAAACTCAGTATTGCTATTTTAGCCATCCTTATGGTGGGAACGACAATGCTTTCAGCCCAGGAAGTGAACACAATGTACTTCTTGGAGAACACGCCTATGCGGCATAAGATTAACCCTGCTTTTCAGCCTGTCAGCCGAGTATATGTAGGTATTTTGCCTCTGCATTATATGACCTTGTCGGCAGGGAATAACGCGTTGGCGCTCAACGACCTTATTTACTCTAAAAACAACAAGTTGATAACAGGTCTTTACCCGGGCGAAACGGACAAGTTGGCTAACCGCCTGAAAAACGACCTGCGCTTCACAATGAACAGCGAATTGGCCATTCTTAATTTCGGTGCACGCACGAAGGACTCGTTGGGTTATTTCCATGTAGGTCTTAACGCACGCATGGAAGGAACGATGGCTTTCCCGGGCGATATCTATGAAGCCCTCAACAGCGGATTGGACAACGCCGGAGGAAGAAGAGTCAATCTCCAAGCCCTGTCGCTTAATATGCAGCTTTTAGCCGAACTGTCCGGAGGATACAGCCGCAAAATAAATGACCACTGGACGGTCGGAGGTAAACTGAAATTCCTCTATGGTCTGGGCTTTATGGATTTGCGCACCAATACCGCCTACCTTGATATGCATCCCGATGAGTTGCACGCTATCATCAACGGTGATGTGAACATTGCCGCACCGATAAAGAATTTGCCCGAACGCATTGACAAAGACAACATCAACAGCCTGACGAACTTTGATACACAAGTCGGTTCTATCTTAAAGCCGAAGGGCTTGGGTGGTGCTTTGGACTTGGGCTTCACCTATAAACCTGTGGAGCAGTTCCAGTTAGCGGTATCGGTTACCGACCTCGGCTTTGTTTATTGGAACTCTACCACCTATTCTATCAAGGGCGACACCACCTACACCGGTCCCGTGATGCACTACAGCGAGATTAACAGCAACACGGCTAACGAGCAGAACACGGGTATTAACGCCATCATTGACACCATCACCACCTACGCAACGGCTTTCATTGAACAAAGCATGGTGGGACACCGTACCGGCACGAGCGGTGTAGCACGTATGACCAACACGCGTCTGCACATCGGTGTGGACGGCAATTTCTGCGACAACAAGATTGGTGTCGGCGTCTATTCGCAAACCCAGTTCCGTAACCGCCGCGTGTACGAAGAATTGACTTTAGGTTTGTCACTGCGTCCCGTCAACTGGTTTAACTTTGCACTCAGTTATTCGTTCCTCAACGGACGCTGGAACTCGATAGGTGCCGGTTTGAGTATTATGCCTTACGACGGACTGAACCTGACTGTTATGACCGACTATATACCTTTCACTTATGCTGATGTCATCGATAATAACGGCAAGTCTGTCACCGTTCCTTACAAGATGAAGGGTCTTAACGTGGCTCTCGGCTTAACCATCGTGGCGGGTACCAATCCGAGCAAACCGAAGAAACAGCAACTCGTTGTACCTGATAGAGTAAACGATGTACCTACCAACACCGATTTATAAGAGTAACTAACCTACACATACTTAAATTATACAATCCTATGGGACGAGCATTTGAATATCGCAAAGCGACCAAACTGAAACGTTGGGGTCACATGGCCCGCACATTCACCAAACTCGGAAAAGAAATCACCATTGCAGCCCGTGAAGG
>CADAAF010000140.1 GCA_902785805.1 uncultured Bacteroidales bacterium
TCCCCAACCCGCCCTTCCTCCGCATCGTACCTTTGCATGCGAAAAAAAACAGACAGTAAACTGAAATAAACTGAAATTGCATGAGTAAACTGAAAGAAAACTGAAAGCGCAATTCCCCGCTATCGTATCTTTGCGCAAAATTTTAGATCCCGAGAGCCGCCCGCAAAGTAGTTTCTCTCGCTACTACGCCCGTAGCGTCCGACTCGTAAGACCTGTACTGCGCTAAACTCTGTGATTCGGGCGGGAGTCGAACCCGCGACCCACAGCTTAGAAGGCTGTTGCTCTATCCAACTGAGCTACCGAACCGTTACTATACTTTGCGCCGATAAAACACCCGCGCTAACCCGCACATATATGCGAAACGGGGCTGCAAAGGTAGAGCAATTATTTGGATTACAAAAAATAATTGCAAAAAAGTTTTGATTATTCAGAAAAACGCTGTACTTTTGCGGGCTTTTTTGATAAAAAGGATATTTATGCGTCAATTAAAGATTGTTAAATCCATAACGAATCGCGAATCCGCTTCTCTGGACAAATATCTGCAGGAAATAGGTCGCGAAGAACTCATTTCTGTCGAAGATGAAGTGGAATTGGCAGGACGTATTCGTCAAGGAGACCGGGCAGCTTTGGAAAAACTCACCAAAGCCAATCTGCGCTTCGTGGTCTCCGTCGCCAAACAGTATCAAAACCAAGGATTAAGTCTCCCCGACTTGATTAACGAAGGTAACTTGGGACTGATTAAAGCGGCGGAAAAGTTTGACGAAACGCGTGGATTTAAATTCATTTCCTATGCGGTATGGTGGATTCGGCAAAGCATCCTCCAAGCCCTGGCGGAACAGGCACGTATAGTGCGCCTGCCTCTCAACCAAGTTGGATCTATCAACAAGATTAACAAGACTCTACAGCAGTTTGAGCAGAAGTATGAGCGGCGCCCGTCGGTAGAAGAGTTGGCGGAAATCTTGGATATGCCTATCGAAAAGATTGCGGACACAATGAAGATGTCCGGACGGCATATCAGTATGGACGCACCTTTCGTGGAAGGAGAGGATAATAGTCTCATTGACGTGATGCCCAATGAGGACAGTCCTAATGCGGACAGAGGACTGATTAACGAGTCTCTGACCAAAGAGATTGACCGCGCTTTAGCCACACTTACGGAACGTGAGCAAAAGATTTTGCGTCAGTTCTTCGGACTGGGAGCACAGGAAAAGACCTTGGAAGAGATTGGAGAAGAACTTCATCTGACACGCGAACGTGTCCGTCAGATTAAGGAGAAGGCTATCAAGAAACTCAAGCAGAACTCCCGTAGCCATATCCTACGCACCTACTTGGGATAAGTGCCGCCGCGCACAGTTCTTACATCTTTTGTATCATTTCTCTGACAACGGGCATCCAAGCGTTGTCGTCTGTTGCTTGCAAACACTGGAAACCGAAAGGACGGGCTGCGTCTAAATTGGCGGGAAGGTCATCTATATAGAGTGTTTGTTCGGCTTTGATGTCAGTATGGTCAAGCACATACTGATAAGCCGCAGCATCAGGCTTGGCTATATGTATCTCGTTCGAGAAAAAGATGCCGGAGGCAAGTTTTAGTTCGGGGCAGTGCTCTTGTACCCACTCTACATGCGTCTCGTTGATATTGCTCAGGATGTAGAAAGGTATATGCTTTTCGTACAGTTGCCGCAGCAATAGTGCCTTGTCCTCACGGAAAGGCAGTAGCATAGCCATCCAAGCGTCTAACAACTGCTGTTTCGTAGTACCGGGTCGGCAGGCTTGAAGAGCAGTGGTAAGAAACTGGTCGGTGGTGATTTGCCCTATTTGGTAAAGGTCTATCAGACGGGATGTATGTCCGCCTAACAGTCCCTCTTTGTTGATGAGCGACTGCGCGGCTTGCCGCTGATTGTCGTTGTCGCGATTGATGAGTTGCGCAAAAGCCTGAAGCGAACGATGCGGGTCTATGTCAACAAGAACGTGACCAAGGTCGAAAAGAAGATTCATAATTATTGTGTGTTGAGAGCGGTTAAGACTTGTTTATAGCAAGTGTTTTAAGAGTTGGGAGTATATTCTTCGTCCCACGTATTATGGGTGATACCCAACAACTTGAGTATGCGCTGACGGGACTCATGGAGGAGACGCTGCACTTCGGTACGACGGGGCTGTGTAGTATCGGGAAAGACGGGTTCACCTATCTCAACAGAGATAAGCGGCTTGTCCTTGGCACCAAAGAGTCTGTAGATACCGGTACGCGGACGGAAATTGATGCAACAGGGAACAAGAGGCATATTGTATTTGTACGCCATTGAGAAAGCACCTTTGGAGAAGGGACGGAGAGGCTTGTAGTAATCCCACCGTGCGGCTTCAGGAAAGATATGGAAGCGGTATTTGCGCTCATGGAAAGTGTCGAAAGCGGCGTTGAATTTCTTCATCGCCTCGAAGTTATCTTCGGGAATGGGTATGCCGCCCACCACGTGAAGGAAATAACTGACACCCGTAGAGAAATTGGGTGCGAACATAGGTATCTTGGTCGTGTGGGGTGCGCGGGTGGCTATAAGAACGGCGGGACAATCCAAAAAATAGACGTGGTTGGAAAGTGTGATAAAGCCGTCTTTGAGTTGCTTTCTGTACTTACGGAGGTTCTTCCTGCCGTGCACACGCAGACCCATACAGAGATAGAGATAGGTGCCGAGTGACAGATACAGGATGAGAACATACGCCCAGAAGATACGCCACCGGTTATGGAACGAGTCGTCAAGGTAGGGATAGTGCTCGTCTATCTTTTCCTCGTGTGTACGCTTCAAGGGTTTGAGACGTGCATGAGGATCATCTTGGGGATAAGATTTCCCTGTTTCGGGTATGTAGGTTCCCTCGGTTACCTGCAAAGAGTCGTAACGGATATTAGCCATAATGATTATGTTTTGGAGACGGCAAAGGTAGAGTATAAATTCGTTCTATGCAATTTTATACATCATTTCGTTGTTAAAAGAGGTATCCCATCTTGACGTAGAAGTTGGTATAGTCTCTTGAGTCTTGGCGGGAGAAAGCGGCTGCCCAATCTACTGAGAGAACGAAGTTCTCGTTCATCGCTATTTTAAGTCCTATACCCGCTGACAAGTGCGGACGGTAGATATCGCTCTTGCGGAAAGAGAAGAAGTCGTCTGCATCGTCGGAAGTATGGTCACGGATATTGGCTTGGGCTATCCTTTCGCGGATGGACGATTCGTCCAACTCGTATGGCTGGGTGATGATACCCATATCGAAGAATGGATTGAGACCGATGTAGAAGTGCTGCCTGAAGAGGTCGAAATCATAGAGACGGAATCGGAACTCGATATTGGTATAGGCGTATCCTTTGGCAAGAATACGGTTGCGCAATACGCCCCGTAGCGAGTTGCCGCCGCCTAATCCTTCGTATAGTACACGCTGGATAAAGAGAGTATTGAGATACGTATTGAGGTAGTAGGGACTTCTGCCGGCGAGTATGTTCTGTGTGCCGATACGGTACGCGAATACCACTCGGTTACGATAGACGGGCACATAGTGGCGGAACGTGAAGTTGAAACGCAGGTGGTTGAATCCGGCTGCGGCTTGGTCGCCGAAGGCTGCCGTACGGAATGCAGCCGAATAGGTAAAGAAAGCGTCGGTATAAATACCTTGAGTGGGACAGGCTTGCTGGTCGCGAGAGTCATAGACTGCCCCGAAACGCAGGTAGGGGTGCCAGCCGCCGTTGCTCTCGGCAGGGTCAATGAGTCCCCAACGGATGTACTTGTCATATAGGCACTCAATGTCGGGATTGAGGTATCTGAGGCTGTCCTTCAGGATGTTGGCATTCAGGCGCGCAAAGTCACAACGTCCTGTCATATAGCCTAACACACCTATACCCACATTGACTTTCCAGTGGGGAGACAGATTGCGGTCAATGTCTGCGCACAAGCGGAAAAAGTCACGGCGGTACTTGTAGAAAGCGCGGGACACATATTGGATAGTGTCCATATTGGCAGGGTTCTTGCTCCAATGGTGCCACTCGTATTGGTATTTGCTCTGGTAGCCGTTGTAGCCGTAGAAGTCGCACATCGCGTCTGGCAGATAGGTCGCATCGATAGTCAGATGGTGATTGCGGATAAGGTGGCGCGTGTCGTAGTTGAAGCGCAGTGTACCGTAGTGCTTGGTCGAATAGGCGGCTTCAAAGAAGAACATTTGCCTATAGCCGGGATAATACGTACCGTCGCCGTAGTCGTAGATATTGGTGAGTACACCGCCCTGAAAGCCTAAATCGGCATCATAGGACACGTCAGGGAGAATACCGAAGTTCCAGCCCTTCTTTATCTTTTGCGGCACCGTATCGCGTGAAGCGACTGCCGCAGTGTCTTTCCCGTGCGGATGAATACTACTGCCGGCACTGTAAGCGGCGAGAGTGGGAAGCAGTAAGAAAAGCAGTATGACCTGTTTACACCGCATGCAGAAGAAGGGCGACACCAAAACCGAGATAAGTACCGACAGCGTACCCTATCAGACCGATAACGATGCCGGAAATAAGCACTTTCTTGTTACCCATAGCACCCATCATAGGAGGTACGAAGGGGGGGGAGCACAGAAGTGCAATGAGACTGATGGAGTAAAGGTCGCCGCTGATGCGGAAAAGACGGCAGAATAACAAGTGCAGAAGCAGTGTACCGAAGATGACCATAATAGCATCGATATCCTCCA
>CADAAF010000141.1 GCA_902785805.1 uncultured Bacteroidales bacterium
AACAGACAGTAAACTGAAATAAACTGAAATTGCTTGAGTAAACTGAAATAAACTGAACGCGCCTTTCCCCGCTATCGTATCTTTGCACCCGCTAAGAAGTCAGAGTGCTGATACTTGGCATGCGGAAGCAGATCAACCGCACATCAAACTGCAAGTGTTCTTTGACGTATTGAATTTATAACCACTTATTCCACCGCCCTGCCCGCATATACTTCTGCATTACAATAGGGCGCGGAAATCGATAAAAAAACACAATTTCCGCGCCCTAAGTATTCAATCAGACGGTTTCTACAGCCTGTTCAATCAGTCCATTTTAGGCAGTTTGGCGAGAGAGCGTGCCAGCTCTTCGTCTGTGGGGATATAGTCGGTCATTGTGCCGTCGTTATACTCCTCATAGGCTTTGAGGTCGAAGTAACCGGTGCCGGTCAGACCGAAGAGGATAGTCTTCTCTTCACCTGTTTCTTTGCAACGGATAGCCTCGTCAAGAGCCACACGGATAGCATGACTGCTCTCGGGTGCGGGCAGGATACCTTCGATACGGGCGAAATACTCTGCTGCCTCAAACACGCTGGTTTGCTCCACACTGCGAGCCTCCATCAATCCCTGATGATAAAGTTCGGACAGGATAGGACTCATACCGTGGTAACGCAGTCCGCCTGCATGGTTGGGAGAAGGAATGAAGTCAGAACCGAGAGTGTACATCTTTGCCAAGGGGCAAATCATACCCGTATCGCAGAAGTCGTACGCATATTTCCCGCGAGTGAAAGAAGGACAGGATGCCGGTTCGATGGCTATAATATGGTAATCGGCTTCGCCGCGAAGTTTTTGTCCCATAAAGGGGGCAATCAGTCCGCCGAGATTCGATCCGCCGCCTGCACAACCGATAATGATGTCAGGACGAATACCGTACTTGTCCATAGCAGCTTTTGTTTCCAAACCTATAACGCTCTGGTGAAGCAGAACTTGGTTGAGTACGCTGCCTAACACATAGCGGTAGCCTTCGTGGGTAACTGCATACTCTACCGCCTCGGAGATAGCGCAACCGAGACTGCCTGTTGTATCGGGGTGTGCAGCAAGGATACGGCGACCCACTTCGGTGGTGTCCGACGGAGAAGGAGTCACGGAAGCGCCGTAGGTGCGCATTACCTCGCGACGGAACGGCTTCTGATGGTAGGAACCCTTCACCATATATACTTTCAAGTCCATTCCGAGGTAGGCACATGCCATAGAGAGAGCTGTTCCCCATTGTCCGGCACCTGTTTCAGTAGTCAGTCCAATGAGTCCCTGCTTCTTGGCGTAATAGGCTTGGGCTATGGCTGAATTGAGCTTGTGGCTGCCGCTGGTATTGTTGCCCTCAAACTTATAGTAGATATGAGCGGGTGTTTGCAATTTGCGCTCCAACTCGTATGCGCGTACCAGTGGCGACGGACGATACATCTTGTAGAACGAACGAATCTCATCGGGAATGGCGATGTAAGGAGTGTCGTTGTCTAATTCCTGCTTGACGAGTTCGGTGCAGAATACGTGTTCCAACTCTTCAGCGGTCATTGGTTGATGGGTACCCGGGTTGATGAGTGGAGCAGGTTTTTGCTTCATGTCAGCACGTACATTGTAGTAGTGGGTCGGCATCTCTTTTTCTTCAAGATAAATCTTGTAGGGAACAGGTTGTTTTTTCATAGTTGTTAGGTTTTTTGTTAGTTAGTTAGTTTGTTAGTTATTATAATTGTTATTGAATCTTTAAATCTTTAAATCTTTATATCCTCACCTCTTCTCTCCTCACGCAAAACATCAGCCGCAGGAGGGTTTTCCTACGGCTGATGTTTATCTTCATTTGTATAATGTCAAGTTAATTTTTTCGGAATAATGACTTACACAGTCTGACAAACGGCACGTGACCCTCCTTTTTCAACGAGAGTGCGCCACCACCAGAAATTAGCCATTTGTGCGTTCATAATTATCTCAAAAAAGCGGCGCAAAAGTACAGGCATTTGCACAACCCACCAAACATCACAACAACTTTTATGAAAAATAGTTTATAACCAACTGACATTCAACAATGGTTTTTTTTCGACTCTTCATCAACGGAACATTAACCAAACAGACAATATGGCAGAAAAATGACAATTTGACACTTTCTAACGGACAATTTGGCAGACTCTGTACCCCCAAAACACGGTTGGCACGAAGGTTGCTACATAGAGAGTGAAAACGTTAATAATAACGCAAACATGTTTAACAAAAGGCTTTGGAAACAGAGCCGGTAAAAAAAATAGGAGGATTGATTATGACACCTGTAATGTATCGTAGAAACGGATGGTTTCCCACAGTATTTGACGAGTTTTTGAACTCCGATTTGATGAACAGCACAACCACTACTGCTCCCGCAGTCAATGTCAAAGAAACCGAAAAAGCCTATATCGTTGAATTGGCTTCACCGGGCGTAAAGAAAGAGTACTGCCGCGTTCATATTGACGAAGACCACAACTTGTGCGTCGCCATTGAGAACAAGTTCGAGCACAAAGAGGAAGACAAGCATTCGCACTATCTGCGCCGTGAGTTCTCATACACCAACTTTGAGCAACGTTACACACTGCCCGAAGACGTGGACGAAGAAAACATCAACGCCAAAGTGGAAGACGGTATTCTCACTATCGAACTGCCCAAGATGCAGAAGGTAGTAGGCAAGACGACAAGGCAAATAGAAATTGCCTGACATCCCGAACGCTTGAATCAATCATCGTTGCAAACAGGGGTGTGCCAAAACAAGAAGCACACTCTTGTTTGCTTATATTGCCATTTACGGATTACATTTTGTCAGAAAAAGTGCATCTAACAGCAAGAAATACCGTGAAAAGTAATAAAATAATTTGTGCTGTCCCAAAAAGTGCTTACCTTTGCGCGTTTGTCAGTATGACAACCATACTGCACACTACGACTGCTAATACATGTATAAGATATGACACATTCATTTTCACGAGTTTTGACACTCATCTTCCTTTCTTGCTCGGCATTGTGTGCATACTCACAATGCTGCGCCGTCAAAGAAAAAACAGGTATGCGCGATCGGTACCTGTATGACCAGGATGTCATTCTGTTGGATGTCTATACCGACACGAAAAACGATTGGTTGCAGTACATTGATAACTACAACAAGCCCCAGATATGGGACCAGAACAAGTTCATCCGTGTACGCGCATGGTCGGATCGCTCGTCTAATACTGACAACTATATCCAGCTCTACTGGTGGGTAGGCGATGGCAGCAATACCGAATTGCTGCAGAGTTACGCCAACGGTATAGGTCCGAAAGCCGGCAACTACACACTGACACGTCCGGGAGCGGGTGCATTCTACTTGGGCAATGATGCCGATGCCACCCTGTACTACTGGTCACACACCAACATTCCTACAGAAAAAGCCATGTTGATGAGTTACCGCACTCACGATTTCCTTTATGAAGATGCCGACATCATTTGGGTAAGTCCGTTCTCTTCCTATGCGTCACAAATGGGCGATTTGTCGAACGACAACACCAATTATGTTGTTGGTACGGAAGCCACCTCCTACATTACGCATTTCAACTCGCTGATAGTAACGGTGGACACAGGTGATGACGGCAATATCTATATCCAGATTGGCGGACAGGAATGTAATACCGAAGCGCAAGTCACCATCGGAAGAAAAACGAATGCGGACGTACATCGTCTGACAGTTTCCGCTGCAGGTGACGGAACGGTAAGCCTTATCCCTGCTTGCGAATACTACAAAGAAGGGGACGTTATCACTCTTGTTCCGACAGCCAACGGACAACCTTCCTACTTCACCGGATGGGTGGGCGAGTCTGCCGACTACGTTCAAGACAACGGCAATGGCACCTACAGCGTGACGATGCAGACAACGGATATGGATTTGACAGCCGTGTTTGGTGTGCTGGAGAAGGTAAAAGGCGTGTTCTCTGTTGATGCCACCTGCGGCGACAGCAAAGCTATGACAATGACCTTTACGCGCGAACAGGGACTGCCCGTACGCTACGATGTATATTTCTCCGAAGCCGCCAACAGACAAGGCTTTGAAGATATCATTAACCAAAAGATGCCCAATACGCCGGTGTTTGAATGGTCTGTACCTATGCCAAGCAAACCGGATGACGAAGATTGGTATGTCCGTCCCGATGACTACGAAGCTAAATTAGTGCTGACCGACCTGTATAATGACGTAACCACATACGACGTAACATTCACTGTTTTGTACCCGTCGCGGGTTATTATTCAGCGTTGGAACGACATCCTGACGATGACCAACCGCGACTTCAACGGAGGCTACGATGTGGTACAGGTTCAGCCGCAGGGAAGACAATGTCCGGCGAACCGTAATCAGCACCGAACCAACCGGTCAGCACTTCTTTTCCGCTGATGTCATACACTATGTATCTGCCGGAAAGCGAGGTGGTTACTGCTACCTGACGCGGGTTGCCTGCATAGCGGGGAGTCATATACAAGTCATCTTTGAAGATAACCGTATCTGCGTGCTGGTAAGGAATATAATCGCAGGTGGAGATGGTTTTGAGGTCTTCGGCACGGGTTATGTC
>CADAAF010000142.1 GCA_902785805.1 uncultured Bacteroidales bacterium
CGCGCCACGAACTGGGCTATGGTGCCCGTACCCGTATAGAGGTCATAGACAGTCTCTCCGCCAGTCAGACCGGCAAAGTTGCGAGCCACTTCATACAGACGGTACGCCTGACGGGTGTTAGTCTGGTAGAAAGACTTGGGACCTACCTTGAAGCGCAAGTCCTCCATCCGCTCAATCAGATGGTCCTGACCCGAATAGAGAACCAACTCCTGATCACCAATCGTGTCGTTCATCTTCTTGTTGACGCAGTACCACAGGCTGACCACCTCGGCGAACTCCGTACGAATCATCTCCAGCAGTCCCCTACCCTGCTCTTCCAAGTCCTCACCGAGCACAAGCACCACCATCACTTCGCCCTGTCCGTTCATACGCAGGATAAGCGTCCTCAGTTGTCCCTCGTGCGTATGCTCGTTGTAGAAAGTCATACCGTGCGAGAGCGCATATTCGCGCACGCGGTTGCGAAGGCGGTTGTTCACCTCGGGCATCAGGTGACACTCTTCTATGTCCAGCACCTTGTCGAAGCAGTTGGGTATATGGAATCCCAGTCCCGGCTCGAAGGGCACTTTGTCGCGCATCTGTTCGGGCGTGAGCCACCGGTGGCCGGCAAAAGTGAACTCCAGCTTGTTCCTATAGCCGTACTCCGATTCGGAGCCCAAGACAGGCTCTATCTGCGGCAAGGGCACTTTGCCTATCCGCACAAGGTTATCCTCCACCTGCCGGTGTTTCCATCGGAGTTGCTCGCTGTAGGGCAGGATCTGCCACTTGCACCCGCCGCAAACGCCGTAGTGCCGGCACACAGCGGGACAGCGGACATCGGAAGGCTTGACCACACGCTCCACACGGGCCTCCATAAAAGAGTGCTTCTTGCGGGTCACCTGCAAGTCCACACAATCGCCCGGGACACAATACGGCACAAAGACCACCTGTCCGTCCACATGCGCGACCGCCTTGCCTTCGGCGGCAACCGACTCAATCAGGATATTCTCCAATAAAGGAAGATTCTTACGGCTCATCGTCATCAATATTGTTTAAGGTTTATATGCTATTACTTTTCAAGGAACTGTACACAGCCCGTCAGAAGCGACTCAAATTCGCATACGCTCTCCGGCATAAAAGGCAGCACCAATATGCGGTGACCGGTAGCCACCCCCGCCGACATAAAA
The DNA here is from genome assembly GCA_902785805.1 of uncultured Bacteroidales bacterium. Classification (GTDB taxonomy): domain Bacteria; phylum Bacteroidota; class Bacteroidia; order Bacteroidales; family Paludibacteraceae; genus Colicola. The sequence goes on from CADAAF010000142.1 coordinate 1,164, forward strand.
CTGTCGGCATAAGTTCCGACGCGCACACTGATTCCTACAGGTTCGATGGCATCGGGTGCTTCGCAGGCTATACGCCACTCGTTCGGCTCCATAAACAGCTGGTAGGTGTCGGTTTCTCTGCCTCGCAGTTGTATTTTCACCAATCCGTTACGCGAAGCATTGGCAGTTTTGGGCATAAAATGCAACTCTGTTCGCGCCCACGTGAGCACCTCGGCATCGGAGGTACCCGAACCTATATACGAGCCGCTGACCAAGAGCCTTCCTCCTGCATGCAGATAACGCGCCACCTCCTTGCGCTGACGCTGCGACAAAGCGGCTATGCCCGCTGACTCCTTGCCTAAAATAATATCCACCAACTGCACATCGGGCAGTCTGTCCAAGGAAGCGAGCGAGCGACTCACATACGAATATCCCATAGCCGCCAATACATCGCCGTGCCGCGCAGGGTAGTCGAACGTGTTGCCAACCACCCACATACCGTCATAGTCGTTGTTGCACATACCGTAGCCGCAGTTGTCGTCACTGAGCCACGGATGGGTGCGGTCGAAATCAATCTGCTCGCCTATATAGGACGGGTCTTTGCCATAAGGGATAGCCAAAGCATGAGGCAGGATGCCTCCGTGCAGGCTGTCTCCAGCCATCATTGCCGGTCCGCAGACACGCGTAAAACCGTTCACTATAACCGCCTGCTTGGTGTCCGCAGGAGAGATATATGCACTCAATTGCTCGGACCGCATACTGATGCCGCCCGAATTGCCCGCACACACTACGAAATCGTACCGCTTGCCACGTTCCAGCGGCAAGGCAACCTGCTCGCAGTCCACACGCCAACCGTTATCCCAGTCGCCACCCGCTATACGGCTGTAAACAATATAATAAGCAGGCACAGCGGTTGCCTCCAAACTGTCAAAACGGCTCTGCCACGACAAACGCACCGAATCGCGACCCGGCACACGGGCAACAGCAAAATCGCGCACGGGCAAAGGCTGAACGACAAACGGCGTACCGTCCTGCTCATGAAGGAAACGCAATACACCCTTGTAGATAGCGCGGCTGATAATGAACTTCGCCCTCCCGTCCAAACCGTAGCGCATATCGTTCTGGTTCTGGTGGCTCAACATCTCGACAAGCAAAGTGGGCACATGCGGGATACGCGACTCGGCATATACGCCGTCCTTCAACTCGCGGCGTGCCCAATTAGGACACAGCGTCCGGCGCATATCCTCCACCACCTGCGTCTGCACATAGTCCGCCAAATCACGGCCTATCAACCTGCTGCCGCCGCGACGGAAACGTGTCTTGCCCTCTTTGTCCTTCTCCGAATAGATGGCTAACGTGCCGACTATCGAGTCCCCCTCGCGAACGCCTGCGTCGGTATGAACAGCCAATGCCAAATGGACAGGCACACGCTGACGCTCGTTAAGGAAATTGACCCATCTGCCACGGCTCACCAAGTCGTCCAAGTAATGGCTCTTTTTCTTCTCGTACGTATAGACGGAGTCGGGAATACCGTTGTATTCCAGCCAGTAACGCGCACCCTCCATAAACCTCGGGCTGCCGCTCTCTCCTACTCCGCCGCCTATCTTAACGCCCTCGTGCGGGACAGGCATACCCTTGCCCGTTCCGTCCGTTACCGTCAGGTAATTGCTTGCAGAGTCGGTTCCGAAGCCGTACGTACCCACATACAGCCAGCCGTTGCCTCCCATCTGCTGATTAACTTCGACGCGGGTTATCACTCCCGAGTGACAAATGGTATAAAGCGCACGCGGCGTGTTCTGAGCACCGGAAGCATAACGCACATAAAGCGCGTACTCGTCCGCCACAGGCATTGCCAACGACTGCATAAGAGACGACGAATAAGCCACACGCTCCTCACGATGGACATCGCGCTCGCGAGGCTGCATAACAACCGCCCCCGACTGCTCCAGCATAGGAACCAAATAAGTGTTGGTAAAAGAAAAAGTGAACAGGTCCTCCACAGTGGTCCATAAGCGTGCGCGCTGCCACATCCACCTGTGGTCTCCCAACCGCAGGAACTTGCCGTGGCTCGCCCACAAGGCGATGTTCTTGCCCCGCAGACCGCCTGATGTCTCGTAAGCGGCATCGGGATAAGTCACTATGGCGGCATCCGCCAACTTATGTCTGTCCTGTTCGCAGCGGGTACGGAAGCGCGATGTGACTAATTCGCCCAACTCTTTGTCGTCGCTGTACAGCGAGACCTTGCCCTTGCGGTCGCCGCGCACCCACCAACTCACTTGCTCGCGCAAAGCGCGCAAGTCATCTTCGTTCAAGGACAGATACGACAAGGTGGCATTCGTTCTGACATCCACTTTGTTACCGCGCAACTGACAGCTCTTGACCGACACTTTCATCACGTCCGCACGTGCGCGGGCATACTCTGTAAGCGAGTCGCCCAACTGCTGTAACCGCTCTTTGGATAACCGCCGGACGTTCTGAGCGCAGACCGGCGCGAATGCGTTCCCGCCAATGGACATCAACAGTAGCACAACCGCTACTTGCAAGCATTTGGTATATCCTCTCATCCCGTGTTGTATATATCTTTTTAGATATTGGTAGAATAAGTGATGACTTATACTATTGTCGATTGGAAAAGACAATTGATGACCTATTCTGTCGATTACAAAAGACAAAAACGGCGCAAAGATACGCAAAATAAATACACTAACAAAAAATCAACCCCCACAAAACACTTGTGAGGGTTGAATAGCGATAATTTGTACGCTAAACGGAATTTACCATCAATCCATCGGGACTTCGGGAGTCGGATCATTATTGCCGCCCTCAAGCATCGGTGAACCATGAACGGTTCCTTCCATAATCACTTGTGAACGGATAGCGTAGGTCTCTGTTACGGGAACTTGGTACATAAATTTCATAACTGAGGTTGTTTATTATGTTAATACTCTATTATCTACTTGACGTTTGCAGGGCATTTCTCACCCTTAACCGGCGGCAAAAGTACAACTATTTTTCAATATACAAAAATAATGCGACTTTTTTTACATTATTTTTTCCAAAACGGTAACATTTTGCGCCAAAATGTATGCAAAATAGCCTCGCTTATTAAAAAGCAGGAGGCTCGCCCGCGATAAAAACCCTAATGAAACAAGGTAACCTATGTAACCCCCACTCGCGGACGAGCCTTGCTGCTCAACTATTCAATTATTCGACTTTGCGTCCTGTAGCGTCGTAGATGATGCCGTTGCGCTCGATGTAGAGAACACCGTTCTCAATGAACTTCTTAGTCTCCTGAACATCCTGCAACTCGCCGTTGATAACTTCGAGT
>CADAAF010000143.1 GCA_902785805.1 uncultured Bacteroidales bacterium
TCAAACTGCTGCAATCATAGAAAGCACTCCATCCAATGCTTGCGACGCTGTTGGGAATGGTTACGGAGGTCAAACTGGTGCAATAAAAGAAAGCATAGTCTCCAATGCTTGTGACACCATCTTCGATGATGACGGTTGTAATGGAACTGCGATGGGAATACCACGGTACATCAAAAGACGAGGTGATGTTATCCGTCATTGCTCCGGTGCCGGAGATGGTGAGGATACCATCGCAGGAGAACTCCCAAGTCAGGTTGTCGCCCTGTGCGCCACACGTACCAGAGGCGATAAGGCAAAGAGGAATGGCTTGGATATTGGTAAAGTCTTTCCATTGGTCTGCGGCTTTGTACAAGTCTATTGATTGCGCGGGGACATAGAGGGGAATGGATTTGTCCACATTGTTGAACACATATTCACCCAACGCGGGCGGGTTGACTGCTTCGCAAGTTATGGATGTCAAACCGGTGCAAGACTCGAAAGCTTGTGTTCCAATGCTTGTGACGCTGCTGGGGATGGTTACAGAGGTCAAACTACTGCAATTTACGAAAGCACCTTCTCCAATGCTTGTGACGCTGTTGGGAATGGTTACGGAGGTCAATTTGCTGCAATTAAAGAAAGCACCACTTCCAATGCTTGTGACGCTGTTGGGAATGGTTATGGAGGTCAAGCCGCTACAACCACGGAAAGCATATTCTCCAATGCTTGTGACGCTGTTGGGAATGGTTATGGATGTCAAGCCGCTACAACCATGGAAAGCATATTCTCCAATGCTTGTGACGCTGTTAGGAATTACATAGTTTGTAGCAGACTTACCTTGGGGATACCGAATAAGTTCCGTTCTGTTCTTGTTAAATAACACACCATCTATATCGCAGTAGTTTGGATTTTTGGAATCAACAACTATGGATGTCAAACTGCTGCAACCTTCGAAATCAGGCATTAGGATGCTTATGACGCTGCTGGGAATGGTTATGGATGTCAAACTGCTGCAATCTCTGAAAGCCCATTCTCCAATGGTTGTGACGCTGTTGGGAATGGTTATGGAGGTCAAACTGCTGCAATAACTGAAAGTCTTGTTTCCTATGCTTGTGACGCTGTTGGGAATGGTTACGGAGGTCATACTGCTGCATTTATAGAAAGCACTGTTTCCTATGCTTGTGACGCTGTTGGGAATGGTTACAGAGGTCAAACTGCTGCAATCACCGAAAGCATATTCTCCAATGCTTGTGACGCTGTTGGGAATGGTTACGGAGGTCAGACTGCTGCAATAACTGAAAGCACTACTTCCAATGCTTGTGACGCTGTTGGGAATGGTTACGGAGGTCAAACTGGTGCAAGAAGAGAAAGCAAGCTGTCCAATGCTTGTGACGCTGTTGCCCATAGTCACGGTTTTAATGGAATTGCAATAGGAATACCACGGTGCTTTGGATGTGTAGTAGGTGTAATCCGTCATTGCTCCGGTGCCGGAGATGGTAAGGGTGCCTCCGCTGAGCGTCCATGTGAGGTTGTCGCCACAAGTGCCGCTTTGGGCAAAAAGGGTTCCTACGCTGGCGACGAGAGCGAGGAAGAGAGTAAGAATTTTTTTCATCATTGTTTATGTGTTCTTAGTTATTATTGTTGTTTCTTGTTTCCGAGTTATCGAAGTCGTTGATACAGACAAAAAAGCGGGACTGCAATCTTGCTGTTCCGCTCTTCAAGGCTCTGGTATTGCCTTCTAATCCAAACAACAACACTGAAGCCCACGCCGTATGTACAAATGCGCGCACTATGCGCGTACATTAATTACATACCAATGGGCATCTCGTGCTGCAATGTTTTGGATTATATGAATTTACCAGATTCTGAAGAGCCAAAACAAAGCGCGTAAGACGCCTTTTTCAATATGTCCTGTATTTACCCCCCACCCCGAATGACATATACCCTCGGCGTGGGCCAAATACAGCAAAACTTTCGTTTTGCGCCGCAAAAGTACAACTTATTTTCTGAGCTATGCAAAAAATTTACTCATTTTATCACAATTTTACCTAAAACCTAAGTTTCGCTTGCTTGGGGTGCTTGCCTTTTGAATGTTTCCTGTCATAAATGACAACAAGTACAGGACGAAAGAACCGAAAGGAATCAAGTTAAAATAGTTACCCGATTGTATCCATTAGAGACCTTGTTTCCGGGTGAGCGTTGATGAAAACTTTGCCCGAATTAAATTCGGGCGCAATGGACAAAGTATCCGCCGCGCTGACGCACGGCGCACGTGACAAAGGGAAAAAGACGTAACGACAAAGATGCCGGTATGTGGTCGCGGGGCTTTTATTGGTTCATCAACAATTTATTTTGTTTATTGTACAATCAATTTGAGTGTATGTGTTGTTCCGTGCCGTTGCGTTCGTACAAGGACCAGATATGTGCCCTGCGCGTTCGGACAGAGGAAGGTATTATCGCCGGCATGAAGGTTCTGCTGCGTCATTACGACCCGTCCCGTAGCGTCGTAAAGGGTCATATCCGAAGGTTCTGTCACACGGCAATTCACCTGTTCCGCCGGCCGTGAGACGTTAGGGCAGATGCTCACGGGGCGGGAACTGCCGGTATAGTCATTCAGGTCAGTATATATGCCTGCGACAAGTGGACACGACATGAGCTTTGTACCGTCCGCTTCGGTGAGCAAGGCACTATACTCGGCTCCCATGACGAGCGGCAAATAGAGATACGAGCGCGTTTGTCCGGCAATAGGGAGTCCGTCTTTGAGCCATTCAAAAGCGACAAAATCATATCCGCCGTTGCCATCCTGCGTGCGGACGGCAATCACATCGTTCCACATCTGTTTGAAGACGGATGACGGATAGAGCAAAGTGAACGGGACAGTCAGGCTATATGCCGTTTGTCCTTTGTAGAGGAAATCTGTTTGCGCCTGATAAAGTCCTGCTCTTCCCACGAACGGGATGGTGGTGTATCGGGTGTTGTTGTCAATAGGCAAAGTGATTGTCGGGTATGTTTGCGCCTGCGGCTGAAGGCGTTCAACAGTCACCGTCACCCCGTCAATGAAGCCACTGCCCTGCCATTCGATATTGAGAGAGCCGTCATCGGCACATTGGTCGGCAACAGATACGTTGCTTATCTCCACTCTGTTGGTATGCAGATGAAGGGTCAGAACGCTGTCGCACCCACCTATGGAAGACAGATGCTCTTCATAATCGCCTTCTTCCGAGAGCGATTTGTTCTGCCAAGAACAGGTTGTTCCATGCAGGATTGTGTCGGTAAGCTCCATACTGTAGGTTGGCGTTACCAGAAGAGTGAGTGTCACAATGCTGTCCGCTCCGTTAGCAGCCTCATAGGTACGGGTGTATTCGCCTGTCTCAGTATATACCGTGCCGTCCCAATAGTAAGGTTCGTTATCGCAGGTAGAGGCAGAGAAGTCCGTATATATGTGGTGCAGCACATTCAGTTGCAGACTTAGAACGCTGTCGCAACCATAGACTGTTTTGAGCCGTTTCTCATAGTATCCTTCCTCGGAATAATCGTTATCTTGCCACCGATATGCAAGCCCCTGCCTGACAGATGCCTGTTCCGTCGGCATTGTATAAACGGTATGAAAGACTATGCTTTGAATAATCACACTGTCGCGTCCCGTCTTGCGGCTTTTGTCGGTATAGGTAAGGGTCTGACTTGCGGTATAATACTCACCGTCCAGCCATAGGAACGTATCGCCATCACAGAGGTGTTCGTCGGGCAGGACGGTCTCTTCTATTGTCTGGTCGGGCTGTATGACTTCTGCAACCAGCCTCACAGAGACGCCATAGTTGTGACCGATGTTTCCATCAGGATAAATGGTGTTGGAGTAGAAGCGCATGGTGTAGGGCGTGCTGCTATTGCGTGGAGTGGAAGACCAATAGTTGCCGTAGGTACCCGTGCGATAGATAGACAGTTGTCCGAAACGATAACCTGCACAAGGGAGAAAGACGGCACCCGCCGCCTCCATCTTCCGCCATTGCGGCAGGGTGTAGATATTGGTGGCAACCAGTCCGCTCCAGTCGTACCACTCTTCCGCTGATATCAATCCTGCCGTGAAAGCCAAACCTTCCGGCAATGACCACTCGTCCGGCAAAAGCACCAGTCCTGTCACCCCGTTCACCTTGGCGTTTCCCCACTTGCTCTTTGCATTCGGGCGTTTCTTTATCAAATAGACCCATTCATCCTTAGTCAGTGTGCGCCACGAAGCAGGCGGGTCATCGCCGATTTGGTTATAAATGCCCCAGTCGGCGTAGGCATAATTGCCATTGAGGTGATTGGAAGGGTTGTTACCCGGGTAATAGTCGGCATAGTCAGTACTCGTTGACCACGGTTCGTATGCCTTTGCTCCGCTGTTCCAGCCGCTTGTTCCCCAGCCGAAGAGGTCTATCCAGCCGTTATACGTACTGCTGACCAGCCGGTTG
>CADAAF010000144.1 GCA_902785805.1 uncultured Bacteroidales bacterium
GTCCTATATGGAGATAGCCGTTTGGTTCAGGCGGGAAACGCGTCTGAATACGTCCGTCGTTTTTGCCTTCCTGCAGGTCGTTTTCTACTATTTGTTCGATGAAATTGAGGGATTTATCTTCTTCCATAATGGTAAATATTTGAGTCATATATTTAAGCGGCAGCACTACCTTTGCTCCCATATCGGGCGGCAAAGGTAGTGCTTTTATGTGAATATGCCAAAACCTTTGTTAATTTATGAGCCGTGTCTGAATTCGATTCAGACGCAACAAAGTGTCTGATTGCCGACGCAACAGCGAAAGGCACTCCGCGATGGAGTGCCTTTCGCTGTTTTGCGGCGGGGCGTAGCCCGCCGAGTTGAACATTATACGACCTGTTTAGTCGAGACGGTGACCTTGTTTTAATCTATACGCTGGCCTTGGGCGGTGTAGGTGATGCCGTTGCGCTCTATAAACAAGAGACCGTTATGGAGGTACTTGCGGGCGGGGGTGGCATTGTTCTGCAACTGACCGTTATCCATTCTTCCCTGTTCATCGACCGTTACCTCTAACTCGGTTACCGGTTCGCCGTCGGCGATGATGCGTACGCGGGAGGCGTTAACGGGTACGTCGCTGCGGAAGACGGCACGGTAAGCGCGCATAAGCGTACCTGATGTGCTGTTCGGGTAATAGAGCTGGTTGTCCTTCAAGCCGAGGTAGGTGTTGCCGGTGGTGGTGCCTTGCAAGATACCTGTGCGGAGAGTACCTACCAAGAAGAGGTTGCCGCGATTCGTGCCGTCGTTATAACCTGTCAAGGCGGTTATGTCGCCGTTGTCGGAGTCGGTGTTGATAGTCACGTTCGGGAAGACGAAAGAGGTCTTGGCAGCCAGTTTAGCGTTGGGGTTGACTATGTAGCCTTTGCCCGCTTCGATGGACTGGGCGGGAACAAAGAACACCTGTATGGTCTCGTCATCCAACTGCTGTGCATAACGGAATGCGAAGACGCGGTTGTATAAGCCGAGGGACATCATCATTGCCTTGTTCACGTTGAACGGCAGACAGAGGGTTGCCCACTTGCCTTGTGTGAACTGACGGTTGAGAGTGGCGGTATTGACTCTTTGTCCGTTGTAGTCTTGTGCGAACTGCGTGTAGTAGTCGGCTGTTTCGTTCTCTTGGAGGGTGATGTCGGAAGGCAGTTCTTTTTTCTCAAAGACAGCGGTATAAGTAGCATCACCCGTCACAATTACATCGCGCGGGTTGTCGGTGTTGCCGTCTGACCATTGTATAAAGCTATAACCATTGTCAGGAATGGCTGTAAGAGATACTATTGCGTTCAACTCATATTGTCCGCCACCTAATACTTTTCCGTTTGTAGCAGAAGTAGCAATTGTATATAGAGCAATAGTATATGTACTACTATTCTGAACGAGACGAACCGCCCTTCCCCGTTCAAGTTTACAGTACTTAACAGCTCCATTTTTACTAAAATCAATTGTTGAAGCATTTCTATAAGAATCAACTTCACCATAATATGAAGATGTCCAATAGAAAGCAGAGATAGATGCGTTTAAGAGTGCACGTTCGTACCTTTCTCCTCCGCATGGAATAAACACTGCACCAGCCCGTTCTAATACTTTCCAATCTTCAGAAGAAAAAACATTATCATTAAAGGCACTATAATCAGTATTGATAGAAAATCCCGCAGGGCAATTCCATATATCCGGTAAAAGTACATATCCATTGATTCCATTCACAATTGCTCGCCCCTTGCGAGTATCTGCATTTGGACGAGTATATAAAATATAATTCCACTCATCAGCTGTCATAGTACGCCAAATTCCAGGAGCATGTCCTCCATTTGTTATTGACATATATGGTCCCCACTCATATCTCGTTCCGGCTATATCGGTTGCCGGATCCGGTCCGTATTCGTGAGTTAAGGTCGAAAACATGGTAGGGTACTTATTATTATATCCTGTTGTTCCCCAGCCGAATAAGTCCAATATATGAACACCTGATGTGTTCCAATGATTTTCCTCAAGCATTACTTCATATTGTTGGGAAGCGAATTGCCAAGTCCAATTATAATAATCGGTTGCTTTACATTGCAGGTTGCCTTTTGAGAAACGGACTTTCTGGGTGGTACTAACTGCAAATTCACCGGGTAGTGCACCTTCCGGCAGATTGATGGTTTCGTCATAAGTAGCAGTATATGTCGCATCGCCTGTTACTGCTGCCAACTCTTTGTCCCAACCTGCGAAGGTGTAGGTGTGTTGTGCATCGGCAGGTTTAGTAGGTTCGGTGCCGTTATATTCGGGTATAATGTCGCACGGCACGTCCTCGTCTATTTCCAGTACTGTTCCGTCTTCGTTCTTCCATACGATGGTTGCACCCGTTCCGGGAATGGCTTTTACAATGAAATCTGCCCACTCTGTATTGTAATCCGTCATACTGCAAGCAGGTACATACAGCGAAATGGACATGTCCGCGTTGCAGAAGGTACACTTTCCCAATGTGGGCGGGTTGATTGCTTCGCAGATTATGGAGGTCAAACTGCTGCAACCAGCGAAAGCATCGTCTCCAATGGTTGTGACGCTGTTGGGAATAGTAATGGAGGTCAAACTGCGGCAATCCCGGAAAGCATCGTCTCCAATGGTTGTGACGCTGTTGGGAATGGTGATGGAGGTCAAACTGCTGCAATCTGCGAAAGCATAGACTCCAATGGTTGTGACGCTGTTGGGAATGGTGATGGAGGTCAAACTGCTGCAACCAGCGAAAGCATAGTCTCCAATGCCTGTGACGCTGTTGGGAATGGTTACGGAGGTCAAACTGCTGCAATCACAGAAAGCAGCGTATCTAATGCTTGTGACGCTGTTGGGAATGGTTATGGAGGTCAAACTGCTGCAAGCAGAGAAAGCCTCGTATCCAATGCTTGTGACGCTGTTGGGAATGGTTATGGAGGTCAAATTGCTGCAAACAGAGAAAGCAGCGTATCCAATGCTTGTGACGCTGTTGGGAATGGTGTATGAGGTAACAGTTTTGCCGGCAGGATACTGAATAAGTGTTGTTTTGTCCTTGCTGAACAGCACACCGCCAATATCACAGTAGGCGGAATTGGCAGCATCCACATTTATGGAGGTCAAACTGCTGCAATAATTGAAAGCCCCATCTCCAATGCTTGTGACGCTGTTGGGAATGGTTATGGAGGTCAAACTGCTGCAAGAACCGAAAGCATAGACTCCAATGGTTGTGACGCTGTTGGGAATGGTTATGGAGGTCAAACTGCTGCAACCATAGAAAGCAGAGTTTCCAATGCTTGTGACGCTGTTGGGAATGGTTATGGAGGTCAAACTGCTGCAACCATAGAAAGCAGATTGTCCTATGCTTTTGACACCGTCTTCAATAATGACGGTTTTAGTGGAACTGTGGGAGTAATACCACGGTACATCGTAAGATGATGTGTAGTCTGTCATTGCTCCGGTGCCGGAGATGGTAAGGGTGCCGGATTCGGTGTCAAGAGTCCATGTGAGGTTGTCGCCGCAGGTGCCGCTGTAGGTCTCGGCGAAGAGGGGTGCTACGCTTGCGGCAAGAGCGAGGAAGAGGGTTAGAAGTTTTTGCTTCATAGTTGTTTGGTGCCGGTTATATCCCATTGGCTCATCGGTTATAATAAATTGTTGTTAGTTGTTTTTATATTTTTTGCATAATACACAAAGAAAAAGCGTGCGCTTTCGCTGCTTCATTTGATTTTCTGAGGTTCTCGACTACCTTATCTATTCAAATTACGCACGGAAAACTCACGCGGTTACGTGAGCGTGCATAAACCATGCTTGAATAGATAATGATTTTTGAAAGTGTCGAGTTTTCAGAAAATCAAGTTGGCTTATAACGCTTTTATTTATGTATGTTGTTGCACCGGCCAACGGTGCGGTTGTGTCATGGGCGGGTGGTGTTATTCGTTACTATCCATTAGTTGATTGAGTTGCTCTTGCAGTTCAGCTTTATTGGGGAGATAGAGTTGGTAGCGAGCCGCAAAAAGATTGTTATCAATGCCTGCAAGGGCATACTCCATCAGCAGTTCGTCTTTCTTCGCCCCCAAGACAACACCAATAGGCGGATTGTCGTCAAGCTGGCAGACTTCATTCTTGAAATAGTTGATATACATATTCATCTGGCCAATGTCCTGATGGTGTATCTCACTGGGGTCGTGAATGATGTCGGACGGTTTGGCTACTTGCGTGCCTTGGTGCGCCAAAGCGAGAACACCCTCTTTGTCGGAACTGAGTGAAAGACGAAAAAAAAGTGAACTATTCATTTGGCGTTTCAGTTCGCGAACTCTCCAATGCTC
>CADAAF010000145.1:0-2068 GCA_902785805.1 uncultured Bacteroidales bacterium
ACCTATTGCCACTATCCAGGACGGGGACGTGGTCATCTTCTTCAACTACAGGAACGACCGTGCGCGTGAGATAACCGAAGTGCTGACACAGAAAGACCATTCCGATTTCGGTATGCACACTCTGCCCAACCTTCACTATTTCTGTATGACACCCTACGAGTCATCCTTTACGGGAGTGCATATCCTTTTCCCCAAGCAAGATGTTACCAATACATTGGGAGAAATAGTGTCGAAAAACGGAATGCGCCAGTTGCGTATTGCCGAAACCGAGAAGTTTGCCCACGTTACTTTCTTTTTCTCCGGCGGACGCGACCTTCCTTTCGACAACGAAGACCGTATTCTTATTCCCTCACCCAAAGTAGCGACCTACGACCTACAGCCCGAGATGTCCGCCCCCGAAGTGGCAGCCGCACTCACCAACGCAATGGACCGGCAGGTATATGACTGCATAATTCTCAATTTCGCCAACGGCGATATGGTAGGACATACAGGAGTATATGAGGCTATCAGACAGGCGGTTGTTACCATTGATATATGTGTGGACAGTGTGGTTCGCTCCGCACAAAAGAATGGATATGAGGTAATCATCATAGCCGACCACGGCAATGCCGACTATGCTGTCAATGAAGACGGTACACCTAATACGGCTCACTCGCTCAATCCCGTTCCTTGCGTATATATTCCTTCTCCGGCTAACCATAAAGACCCTGTGAACGCTACCGTCAGCAATGGTATTCTTGCCGATGTGGCTCCCACACTCTGTCACTTGCTCGGTATCCGGCAACCCGAAGAAATGACTGGTCACAATCTTATCACAATCAAGTAAAGAAGGTGGGGCATCTGAAAGGTATATATAAGGATTCGCGCCCTGTTTTCAAGGTTTTGCAATGGATGGTAGCAGTCTGCCTGCTTACCATCCTTGCCGCCATGCTCCTTTACGTGATACAGTATATTGGAGGAATCAGTCCTGATAACATCCATTACATTAAGTCGGTACAGGCTCTGCAAACCATCAGTGTTTTTCTTTTTCCGCCGCTTGTGGTGGCAAATTTTTGGTCTGACCAACCTTGCCGCTACCTTCGTTTGCAGGGTTCTTCTTGTCCGACTGCCGTATGGTGGCTTGTACCGCTGTCTATGTTGGTGGCTGCACCCGGTATCAACATCCTTGCCTATCTCAACCAGCAGCTGGCTCTTCCTGCTTTCCTCCAACCGCTTGAAGACTTGATGAAGCAGATGGAGCAGCAAGCCGAGACACTCACGCTCCGATTTCTGCAAGTCAAATCGTTCGGTGCACTGCTAATCAACCTGTTTGTTATGGCACTGCTCCCTGCCATAGGCGAAGAACTGACTTTCCGTGGTCTCTTGCTTCGCCGTGTTACCCACGTTACCATTTGGGCGGTCGCAATACTGTTTGCCGCTATCCATTTGCAGTTCTACGGTTTTGTGCCGCGTATGCTGATTGGCGCATACCTCGGTTATCTGCTCCTATGGACTAATTCGCTGTGGGCACCGATACTCGCGCATTTCACCAATAATGCTCTTGCTGTTATTGTTTCTTTCTTTGCATACCGTTACAGTGAAGATACAACAATGCTTGAGTCGTTCGGTACTGAGAACACTTTGTGGGCAGGTATTCTCAGTCTTTGCCTGACGGTTCTGCTTATAGGGTATATCCGCAAAATAGCAACGTCTAACTCCTAAAATGACAAATATCTTATGTCTGAACCTCAATCCGCGTCTTCGATGAATTACGACCAAGCTATTCAGCGTGCCGAGCAACTTATCCTCCATTTAGAGCAGGCAGGACCCATAGGAGTGAAAGAGTATCAGCAAAAAGCGCAAGAAATCAAGACGATGCTTGATCAGTGCGAAGAGATACTTCGCGACGTAAATTACAGTCCTTCGTAGGGTTTGTAGAGAATAGTTTATATACTTTTGATAACTACTTTCCTACAAGAGTTTTCAACATTTCAAATAGTAGTATTCATCGGAGATTCGTATCTTCGGTGAATATTTTTTGTAGAAAACTTTTCCTCTCAAAGTTTTTCCCGACACGAAAATGACATTA
>CADAAF010000145.1:2087-6282 GCA_902785805.1 uncultured Bacteroidales bacterium
TTCCCGACACGAAAATGACATTACTTTTGCAGTTGCTTTTCGTATAAATTTCTATGCGGTAAAGGTGTATTGTCGTTCAATGCTTAAATCCTTGAATCTTTTGAATCATTAAATCTTTAAATCCTTGAATCCTTGAATCTTAAATAAATATTCAATTATATATGGAAACATACATAATCAAGCGTGATGGGAAGCAAGAAATCTTCTCCATTGACAAAATCAAGAACGCTATCGAAAAATCATTCCTTGCTGTCGGAGCCTACGCTACGGAAGAGACTCTTGTATCCATCCTCTCTCACCTGCGCATTCAGGGAGGTATAAGCGTTGAGGAAATCCAGAACCAGGTTGAAGTGGCACTGATGTCGGAAGGGTATTACCAAGTAGCGAAAGCCTATATTCTCTATCGTTCAAGGCATCAGGAAGACCGTGAGACACAAGCCAAGCTCAATTTCCTCGCCAACTATTGCGATGCCAAAAACGCAGCAGAAGGTTCCAAGTACGATGCCAATGCAAACGTAGAGCACAAGAACATCGCTACCCTTATCGGCGAACTACCCAAGTCCAATTTCATCCGTCTCAACCGCCGTCTGCTCACCGACCGAATCAAACAGATGTTCGGCAAGGAAGTAGCCGACAAGTATATTTCATTGCTTAACCAGCATTTCATCTACAAGAACGACGAAACATCCATCGCCAACTATTGTGCTTCTATCACGATGTACCCGTGGCTCACAGGCGGTACCAAATCCATCGGCGGTAACGCTACCCAACCTACGAACCTCAAGTCTTTCTGCGGCGGATTCATCAATATGGTCTTTATGGTTTCCTCTATGCTCTCCGGCGCATGTGCTACCCCCGAATTCCTTATGTATATGAACTATTTCATCGGAAAGGAATATGGCAAAGACTATTGGAAAGAACCCAACAAAGTGGTGGATCTCAGTCTCAAGCAGCGCACTCTCGACAAGGTGATTACCGACTGCTTCCAACAGGTTGTCTATTCTATCAACCAGCCTACGGGTGCACGCAACTACCAGTCCGTATTCTGGAACATATCCTATTATGATAAGTATTATTTCCAATCCATCTTCGGCAATTTCTTCTTCCCTGACGGTTCACAACCCGATTGGGACGGTCTCAACTGGCTGCAAAGACGCTTTATGAAGTGGTTCAATGCCGAACGTCTCCGTACCGTTCTCACTTTCCCTGTTGAGACTATGGCTCTCCTGTCAGAAGACGGCGACTGCAAAGACAAGGAATACGGTGATTTTACTGCCGAGATGTATGCAGAGGGACACTCATTCTTCACCTATATCAGCGACAATGCCGACTCGCTCGCCAGCTGCTGCCGACTGCGTAACGAGATACAGGACAACGGCTTCAGTTATACTCTCGGTGCAGGAGGTGTCAGCACAGGCTCCAAGTCCGTACTCACTATCAATGTCAACCGCTGCGTGCAATATGCAGTAAGAAACAATATTCCTTACCAGTCATTCATAAAGGAAGTGGTGGACTTGATGCACAAAGTGCAAATGGCTTACAACGAGAACCTCGCAGAGTTCCAACGCCGTGGCTTGCTACCACTCTTTGATGCCGGATATATCAACATCTCGCGTCAATACCTCACTATCGGCGTGAACGGTATAGTGGAGGCAGCAGAATTCCTCGGACTCAAAATAAACGACAATGAGGACTACCTCAATTTCGTACAAACCATACTCGGCACAATCGAAGAACTCAACAAGAAATACCGCACCAAAGACTTGATGTTCAACTGCGAGATGATTCCTGCCGAGAACGTGGGTGTCAAGCATGCCAAATGGGACAAAGAAGACGGTTACATAGTACCGCGTGACTGCTACAACAGTTATTTCTACATAGTAGAAGACACGTCTCTCAACGTAGTTGACAAGTTCCGTCTTCACGGACGCAAGTATATTGAGCACCTCACAGGCGGTTCCGCGCTTCACTGCAACCTCGAAGAGCACCTGAGCAAAGAGCAGTATCGGCAACTGCTGCGGGTAGCAGCCGTAGAAGGGTGCAACTACTTTACTTTCAACATACCGAACACTATCTGCAACGATTGCGGACATATCGACAAACGCTACCTGAAGAAATGCCCCAACTGCGGAAGCGAGAACATTGACTACCTCACCCGTATCATAGGTTATATGAAGCGTGTGTCCAATTTCTCCGCTGCAAGACAGGTAGAAGCCTCCAAACGTTACTACGCCAACGGCAGTGCCGCACCGAAAGCGGAAGAGTAAGTAAAGATGTCCGGTATGAAAGTTGCATCTTACGATATAGTTTTCCAAGAAATCCCCGAAGAAGTGACGCTGGCATTGAACATCAGTCAATGCCCGTGTCACTGTCAAGGGTGTCATAGTCCGCATCTTTCTGACGACATAGGCGAACCGCTTACCACGGAGTTGCTTGAAAACCTTCTCACCCGTTACGATGCCGCCGTCACATGTGTCTGCATTATGGGTGGCGATGCAATGCCCGAAGAGGTCAATTCGTGGCTCGCATATATCCATTCGCTCGGTAAAAAGGCGGCGTGGTATTCGGGACGGGAGACGAAAGCACCTGAAGTGGATGACCACCATCTTGATTTTCTCAAATTGGGTCCTTACATAGAAGAGAAGGGTGGGCTAAAGCAACCAACCACCAACCAACGTCTCTATCGTCGTGTGGACAATCAGTGGATAGACATCACGTCGCTCTTCTGGAAATAATACGTCATTCATATGTTGTTCGTGAGCCGCATCACTGCATTTGCGTAAAAAGCATACTGTCAAATGAAGATTTTTACGTAAAAAACGTATTCTATACTGAAGATTTTTACGTTTTTTGTGGTACAATCAATAAAAATGCATTATTTTTGCGGCGAATTAAACAAGCAATATAAGCTATGGCACAAATCACACGCAGACTACAGAGCATTATAGAACAGCGTATGCTGCCACAAAAGGTGATGCTGATTTTTGGTGCAAGGCGGGTCGGAAAGACAGTACTGCTCCGACAGATTGTTGAGTCTTTTGACGGCAAATCTTTGGTACTGAACGGCGAAGATGCTGACACGCATACTCTGCTGGAGCGTATGTCAGTCGCCAATTACCGACATATCTTCGAAGGTATTGATTTGCTTGCCATTGACGAGGCACAGCATATTCCTCAAATAGGTTCCAAACTGAAACTGATTGTTGATGAGTTGCCCGGCATACGTGTTCTGGCAAGCGGTTCTTCGTCGTTCAATTTGCAGAATCAGGCGGGTGAGCCTTTGGTTGGGCGCAGTTCGCGGTTCATACTTACTCCTTTCTCCGTGCAGGAATTGGCGGAACGTGAAACACCGGTTGCCACGTTCAAGAAATTAGAGGAGCGTCTTATCTATGGTTCTTATCCGGATATAACGATGTTTGACACCTATGCGGAGAAACGCGAGTATCTACAGGACATAGTGGATGCCTATCTTCTGAAAGACATTCTGGCGGTGGATGGCATAAAGAACTCGCAGAAGATGTTTGACCTTTTGCGCCTGATTGCATTTCAGGTCGGCAGTTCCTGTTCTTACGATGAGTTGGGCAAGCAGTTGTCTATGAGCCGGAACACGGTGGAACGTTATCTGGACTTGTTACAAAAGGTGTTTGTGGTCTATCGTATAGGCGGTTTCTCGCGCAATTTGCGCAAAGAGGTGGCGAAGGCAAGCAAATGGTATTTTTATGACAACGGCATTCGCAATGCGGTTATACGCAATTTCCTGCCGTTGGATGTCCGCACAGAAACCGATAGAGGCGCGTTATGGGAGAATTATGTCATCACCGAGCGTTTGAAGCGTGCTTTTAATAACAGATTGGATACGCAGTTCTATTTCTGGCGCACTTATGACAATCAGGAGATTGACCTTATAGAGGAAACGGACGGTAAATTGTCGGCTTTTGAGTTGAAAGCTGGCAAAAAGCAGGCAAAAGTGCCTATCGGGTTTCGCAATGCCTATCCTGATGCAGTGTTTGAGGTTATTAACAAGGACAATTATTCGGATTTTCTGATATAAGGGGGATGAGTTGTAAATCAACCTCGCGAATAAAATTTCGTTTGATACGATTGAAAATTAGTTCCAATTGTCTCAGTATCAAAGAACAAGATAGAACCTTGCATCATTTCTTGCATTTTCCAATCTTGTTCAGATAGCGGTCGG
>CADAAF010000146.1 GCA_902785805.1 uncultured Bacteroidales bacterium
GATTGATTGCTATATATCGGATGCAATCCTGTTTGTGTTCATCGAAATCGGACATCAGCCATACTCCGTTGACCCGTTCCATATACAGCCTGTGTTCCTCAATATCCGTTTCGGCAGCAAATGCACCGTCCTCCCATTTCTGACGCACCAGAATAGTTGCAACGGCATGGGTTTCGTCCGTGCGTTCTACGCGTTGCACCTCGTAGTCCGCTATGGTACCGCCGTTGCCCGTTACGAAATAGTACAGCCACTCATGGTCCATTGCCTCGTGCTCCGGCAAACGGTAGAACATAGTGTCTAACAGGTTGTAGAAATCTTCTGTCATATAGTCTTTCGACTGAGAAAGAAGTTCGTGGTCAGGAATGTAACGGCATAGTTCCGCAGCGCGTTCCTCAAGCGTTTGTTGTTGGCATCCTGTTATCAGGAACAATGAAGCCGCAATGGCTAATACTGTGCAAAAGCGTTTCATAGTATGGTTTTTATTGGATAGATATTCGTTATTCTTTCCTGTTTTGCTATCATTCCTTGGCAAACATATATCCGCTATATTGGATGTCAATCGTGCGGTCCGTATAAGCGGTGACGGATATGTTTTGGGCAGAATACGCCACCTTGCCGTTAGAGGACGGAACAATCAGCAGTTCGTTGTTTTGTTCTGCTAAACGGATAGCCGCCGTGTCAAACAGAAGAACGGCATCTTCGTATGGCACGTGCAATATGCCGTTCACGATGCCGGCTTCGGTTAGTTGGGAAGGCAACTCGTCGGAGTCGTTGTTGACCCACCGGAAAGTGGTATATCCTTGCGGCGAAAGGTTCTCGCCCGAACGTTTGGTGTAAGATATAGCCCACAACTCCTCGCGCTTTCCTTTGATTGCGTCCTTACTGAACCGTTCACTTTCTCCCACCCATCGACTGACGTAGTCTCTGCCGTAGCAATCTTTCATATACGCTAATTCCGTGTCCAATTGGTGCAATTCATCGTCTGGATTTGACGTATAGCAGAGAGCATACCAGTCAAGTGGTAGTTGCAGACCTTTTTTGGCAATCATCTTGTCAATCTTCGCCGATAAATACGGCCGGCAGAGACGGTAGTAGTTGAGCGGATGTCCTGATGAGAGGATGAAGAGAACCGCGAACGAGAAAACAATCCGGCGGAAGCGTTTGCGGGGCACGACGAGCATGGCGATACATACGGCATAGAACCATATCAGCAAAGTCAACAGATAGAGCCTCGGCGCGGTTATCCCGTAGTCGGTAAAGCGGCGCACAACTCCTACCGACATCAGAACCAGCAACGGCAAGATAACTATCGGCAGCAGATGCGTCAGCACTTTGCTCTGCCAAGAGTCACGGTTCGTTACCTGCGGATAAAGCAGAATATAACAAAGCATATAGACTCCCATCACTGCCGATACAAGCCCCGAAATCATCCCTTTAGGCAGTTCCCAATTCACCAATATAGTGATGCCATACACATAGAGAACCAGAATATAACACCCTAACAGCGGCAGCAAAAGCCACGACACTATTTTGATGAGGAACGATGGCATTGTGTCAGAGGCGTTGTGCTTGCGTTCGTCATATGGGATGAGCGCAAGGAACAACATTCCAAACAGCAGTACACCGCACACAATCATAATGACCAACGGCAGATTGTCGGGCACATGAAAATCAAACAATGCTGCTGTACCGAAGACCAGACCCTCTATTCCTCCTGACAACACCCAAGTCGCCACACTGCTGATAAGCAACGCCACGCAAAGTGACATGATGAAATGCCATACTTTGAGGTCGTCTTGCTCGCGAAGGAAAGAGCCGAATGGAACAAGCAGAACGATGAGCACTATCCAAGCCGCATGACCGATATAATAAGAAGGCAGTCCGCTGTTAGGAAAGATGTCAAATAGGAACAGGAGTGCGCAATACACGGCGCACACTATGAGCGACACGCTTTCCACTATCCGTCTGAGGCGCGGGTTTGCTTGTTCTTCTCCCCATAACGAAACAGCGAGACTAATCACTGTGCCGACACTCAGGCATGAGAGTAAAAACGATGTAACGCGTCCGCTTTCATTATCCGAGACCACCATATAAGAAAGCAAAGCGGTTAAGGCCGTCAGTAGTACGGTTGCCACAGGGAAACGTCTTACTACACGCAGAAATGACTGACTGATATTCCTAATGGACAAGCGTTGTTTGAGAGATTGAATGGTCATATTGTTTTATGTATCGTTGTTATTTTCACCATATTGGTACGTACGTTTCTTTCATCCCAAATCGGCAAAGACAATCCAGTCGGGCGAGTGGTAGGTAAGTGTTCCGATAGCGGCAATGCAGCTAAGTATGAGTATAATCCATAGTCTCCAATGCTGCTGCACAAATGGCGATAACCTCCAGCGTTTGGCAAGATGGATAGCACCCGTCATACACACGATATAGATAACAATATCCACCGGCAGGAGTTCACGCCGCACAAACACCCAGTAGGCGAAGAAAGCGATAATGATGAGTGGCATTACTGCCAATCCGCCCAATACAGGTGCACCTATCTCGCGTATGTCGCGGCGGCATACAACAAGGCAGAGAGATAACAAAAGCATCGGATAGAAGACCATTTTCATGTGCGCCATCACACTCTCCTTAACAGGAAAAACATAGCCCCAGTAATGGTTGAAGAACGGCAAATGGTGAACAAAATGCATACTTGTTCCCAAAATAACCAGCAGTAGCGTAACTATGACAGTTCCTTTACGGGTCATATTATCTTCTCCCGATATTCAGACCGAAAGAGGGGGCGGTCAGCGGTGCATTACTGCACCTGCTGACCTGCGGCGTTATAGAGTTTGCCGTCACGGAGGATATAGAGTTCGCCGTCACGGAAGACCTTGGCGCAAGGCGTATTGTTGTCCTGCATATCGTCAAGAGCAGTAGCCGACTTGAGTTGCATAATGACCTCGATATGGGTTTCTCCGATAACGAGTCCCGACAGCACGTTGGACTTTTCGTCCAGTGCAATACCGTCGCGCCATTCCTTGAGTTCGTATTTCTCATCGGGTTCGAGCGTAAGGGTATAGTTGGTTCCGTAGTCGTATTCACCTTGTCCTTTGACTACACCTGCTTCAGCGGGAATGACGGTCGCAGATACCATATATTTCTTCGCTTTGAAGACTATTTCCACATTATGGTTGGCATCAATGTTCTCGAAGGTGAGGGAATTGGACATACGGAAGTTGTTCTCGTCGAAGAGCCACATCTCAAAGGTATAGTTATCGTTGTTGAGCGTGAAAGTGAGTGTGGTGTTGTCTCCCATACCGAACCGACCGGCACCGTTGATAACCACTTCGGAGGGGTCAATGCCGGTCACGGTCACATTGACATCGAAGCTGTCTTTCTCAAAGATTGCCGTCAGTTGGTAGTTACCGTTTTCAAAATCGGTATTTTCTTCTACAAATGCCATAAACCCAGCATCTCCAAATGGGTTATCAAGTGTAGATGTATCAAAAGTTGCTACTTCAGAACAAGCTGCTGATCCTACCGCACCAATTGAGCTAATCGTCTCGCAGTCCTTTCCAAAATTAGAAAGATATAAAGTTCCTTCATCCTCTGCATGAGAAGACGGAAAGAGTTTAGAAAAAGCCGTAGCAATTGTCCCTCCAATTCCTTTACTTATACCAGCAGCAAAACTATGAAAAATTGAACCAAGAAAAGTGTTTGGTGAGGAAATATCAAAAGGACTGCGATTCATTCTGTCTGCTTCCCTGTCTAAGGCTGCAATTTCCGAGTCGAGTCTAGCATAGGATTTAACAGCTTCTCCGTCGCCAGCCGTCCCGCCACTAGCTTTTGCAAGCATCTTACCTACATTTACTGCACCTTCTACCAACATTTCACCACCATAAATGCCACCAATTGTATCAAAACTATTATCGACCATTGAAGACTCTACGATTGGCACGCTTGTAGAGAGCGCATCAAAACTAGCCGTCGCTTCTCCGCCCCAAAGAAATCTACCAATCGTTCCCTTGTTTTTGGTGCCAGTAGAAGTAACTGTATCTTCACGATATTTATTATCTACATTTCCACTCCCAGTGCGATTTTCTACGGATTTTAAC
>CADAAF010000147.1 GCA_902785805.1 uncultured Bacteroidales bacterium
CAACACTTGCAATCAGGATATTTCTAAAGATATTTTTCATTTCCGTGTTCTCCTATATTAGATTTATTTATTGATGACAAATTTGAAACTACGGCTCTTCCCGTCTGTTACTACGCGCAGTAGGTACAGACCGTTCTCGTTCGGCGTCGGGATCGTGCATCCTCCGTCCGGGATGTCGAATTTCAAGTCGCCGTAGATATTACCGCTTGCGGTGATCCATTGAGCGTAGCACTCGATATCTTTTTCGCCTTTGTAGTTGGCGTTGACGAAGATCTTGTTGTCTTTGTAGTCATAGTTAGCCGTGATAATCAGGCTGTCCGGATTCACCTCAAAACTATGCTCCGATGCGTCCTCACCGAACATCTTCGCGCAAGCGCAGGCGTACGTCTCGTCCGCAAGTCCTTTATTGATATAGTAGCAAACGTAGAACGATTCGTTCTTGTAGCTGTCTTTGGGCAGGTCGTACATGTTGAGGTTCGAACTTACCTGACCTTCGATAGCCGTGCTGTCACTTACTCTGTACCATTGGAAATCGCTCAGTGTCAGCCCCTTGAACTGCGGGTGATCTTTCAAGAGACCTAATACATTGTTGTATCGCTGTGCAATCACGTCGTTGCCCACCGGCAGACGGAAAGGAAGGACTGCGGTCGTGTCGCCACAATCTGATTTGATATCAATCGTAATACCGTATTTTACACCCGGTTCTGCATTGTCAGGGATATGCAACTCGAAGTAACCCGGCTTGATCGTCAGGTCGGTTATTACGAATCCTGCTGCCTTGGCGGCATCATCAAAGTCCACCGTCACGTTCTTTCCAGCGAGGTCAATGGTACTGGTATATGGAATAGTACCAGGAGGTTGTATGCCGTTTACCGGACATGGAATATTCGGCTTTTTAATTTCGAACGTATAACGTCCTACATTCACTTTTATGTTGATTTTAGTAACGGCTGATTGACCTACGCATACATTACTACTATTGCGGTAAATATAGCAAACCGCATTGTAGTCCTGTGATCCCGTGTAATAGTGCTTTACAACTGTCGTCGTATCCTGAACAAGTACCACATCCGGTGTTCCGTCTCCGAAATGCCAAATGACGCTATCGGGCATGAAGTCCGGTTTGCAGGCAAAATGTACAGTATCTTTACCGCAGAGGTTGTTCTCTTTGTCCGGCGAGAACTCCTCACCGTTGATATAGATCGACTGCGAGAGCGGTACTGTCGCACCTCCGGCAGAATAGCCATAGGACTCATTTTTCGTGAATCCGTACACGTGAGCGATGAAGTTCGAACCGTTGCTCTTAAGCGTATAGGAAGTAGCTTCATTTCCTAGCGATACTTGTGCGTAATAATACGTGGAAGAACCGCTTACAGGGTTGAATGTCATGGTAGGAGTGGTTGTTCCTCCGGAAATTGTCATTAAATCCGGCTGGTCGGTTACTACATTTACATAGTGTGAGGTGGTTCCGTTGCTACTAGCATAAGTGGCAAACGTCACCTGATCAATCTGTTGCTCAATTGGGTTGACCCACAACATTGCCGGGTCTCCGTTGCTATTTTTATCGCCATGGTAGCGTTGAGAAACCATAAAGAGGTGTGCAGCGCAAGGACAAGAAGTAGTTACTAAACAACTTCCTTCTTTTGCGTAAGTACCTTCTGTTCCTATCTCAAACTCCCAATAGCGCTTTGGTTCGTTGGCGAAATTGAAGGTATGTACCAGATTACCATTGATACGCACTTCCGTTCCATCATGCAAAGCCAAGATACGAATAATATCTACAGGGCGGCTGGCAGAAGCCGTCAGCACAAATGTATTTCCCCAGTATTGGATAGGCATTGCTTGGGAGAAGATATGGTCTCGTTGCTCTTTTTGATACGGGATGTTGGTATGCGGACAACCCTGGAAAACTGCAATCTTCTTGCCGTCACGGGCTTTGACATATGTACCGGAGAGGTCTCCAGCATCTTTGTCTTTCTTACCTGTCCAAACATAATAAACCTGACCTGCATTCAGGACCGGAGAATGCAATGTGTCACGACCAAATTGATAATTTATCAATTCCAACTCCTCTTCGGTTAGTTCATATCCACCATCGCGTCTTTTAATGGCATCGTTTATACGCTCCGTATTTACAGAGGGGCAATAATCGACGATGGTGTTGTCCTCGGCAGCAATAATTGCAAAATGGCTACCTTGTGTTGCGTTAGGACCATCGTGGTCAGATGGTGTATAAGTTTGGATAATATATTCATCCAGCAACGAAGGTGTAGGTAATACATTCGTAGCATCAAAAGTAGCTTTCTTATAACTCGTAGCGAAGAGAGAGATATTCTTCGTCGCCGTTACATGCAGGGCGCATGTATCCACTTTCTCCGAGTTGACAGCGTAGCACACTTTACCGGTACCAGCCATTGCAGAACGTGCATTGCCGGCCAGTACATTGCCGTTATACAACTCTACTAACTTCATTTGGTTGGCGGTTACGATTACGTCTTCCGTATAACCAGTGAAAGGGTTCTTAATTGTTACTTGGCAATCTTCGCGGGAAGAAATGGAAAGGGAAAGTACCAAGGCATTGTTGGCGTCCTGGTCGGCACGCATAAACGTTACCCAGAAATCTTTACCTTCGGTCGATTGACCTTCGTCGATCACATCTGCCCGGATACTCATTGCCGGCATTGCCAGCAAGCAGAAGAGCAGCGCATTGAATAGTTGTTTTTTCATATGATTTTTTGTGTTAAATGATGTCGTTTCAATTCGGGTGCAAAGTTACTGCTTTTTCTTTACGCGCGCGTGCAGATATTCACGGAAAATGTGTAAAAATTGACACACTTACCGTAACTGCTGACCTAAAGTGGTGTAAATTGCCGAATTACGTCGAATTACTACTTGCCCGTTGCGTATTTCCTTGTACGCCGGTACTTTTTCGGTCGGGCTATTACTGACGCCGGTCTCTTGTTTGCGACTAAGGAGATACAACTCCTGTATGCACGCTCGTTTGGACGTACTTCCTCCTACCGATCGCAGGCTAAGCGTCTCTGTTCCGGCAGGAATAGTGATGCGGTAACGTATCTCGTCGCGTGTCTCTTTCTGAACCGTCACTTGGATCGATTGCAAGAGGGTGTTGCCGGCATACACGTCTAACTGCATACTTGTCGCGCTATTATACGGCGAAGCCCGGAACGCCAAAATGGCTGTGTCCTGCAGGTTCAATCCGGTAAATGAGATCTCACCGTCAGTACTGCTCTTGCCCATCGTGATAGAGGCGTTCCCGTTAGACTGAATACCGCTGTTGGCGGAGCCTGTAATACCGTCGTGGCTCACCGCGTTAACCAACGCTGCGGTAATAGCCGGCAGGTTAATCAGCGTGTCATAGAGCTGCGGAGCCGGCGTAACGGGATCGTCCGGACAAGTTCCCGGGATGAAAGCACATGTAAGTTCCGATAGATTAACTGTTTGCCCTTTCCGGTTGCCCCAGATATATTCCACCAATTCCGGGTAGTCGATAAACGGATTTCGGTTGCATTGAATATCTGAGATTAGATCCATTCGGCATCGCTCTTTATCGCTCACCGGATCGGCTCTGTGCCAGTCTAACAGCACTTTTTGAATACTGTCGGAGAACATGAGATAGCTCGCTTTGCTGATATATTGCGGGTACGCCGTCCATGTTAAATACTCATAGGCGGTAGCCACATAGAAATACGCGCGGGCAAAATCGCCCCGATACTCTTCTGCCGGTTCCCAACAGATATATCCGTATCCGGAACTCTTGGCGGCATCCATCCTGAATGACCCATTGTCGAACTTATCGCCTTTCTTGACATGCCCCGGGGCATAATTGCTTTTCTGACTGTTGGCGCGTTGGTCCGACGGGTTGAGGTTATACAAGTCTTTGTACGCCTCATTCACCGTGCCTCCCCACCAACTCTTCGGTAAACAATGCTCAATGTTGAGCGAACAGCCCGAATCGCCTAATTTATT
>CADAAF010000148.1 GCA_902785805.1 uncultured Bacteroidales bacterium
TTTGCGCCTATGGAGAAAGGTCCCAGTTGCTTTTCTTTCGTTTCTTCTGTTTGTGAAAAACAGTACTGCGTCTGCAAGAGACAAACACAGCATAGAGCCATCAGAGTATTTTCGCTACCTGTTTCATATTAGGGGTCAAGATGCAAACGGGTAGTACTCCGCTATTAAAAAGAGAAGAGTTTTGTAACAAGTAGGGGTTGTTATTTTTCGTATTAATAGTGTCCCATAAGAGAGTGAACAATAACTACATTATCCGCTTCGTTTATTTCATAAACAATTCTATGTTCATTACTTATCCGCCTACTATACTTGCCCGACAAATCAAACTTAAGTGCTTCCGGTTTGCCAATACCGGTTGTCGGGTGTTCGACAATATCAGCAAGCAGACGCGAGATTTTATTCATAATAATCTTTTGTCCGCTTTTCTTCCAAGCAAGCACATCTTTGTCGGCAGTGGCTGTGAACAATAATGTGTACATCAGTCCCAAATATGTTTTACATCCACTTTACGTGTCTTGCTTTTTTCAGATTGCCGAATTTTAGCTACGAATTGAGGGTCATACGGACTTTCCTCCACATGGAAAAAATCCATTAGCTTAGCCGTTTCAATAAACTGTAAAGCCTTTTTGTTCCGGGGGCTAAACGAAATAATAACCGACCGCATCGGTGTATGTCTTGTGGTTGCAGTAGGCATAATAGTTGACAGGTTGTTGGTTTACGGCGCAAAGGTACAGCAAATTGCCTGATTATACAAGTTTTTGCGAAAAATCATATTATTTTTAGTGTGCGTTTGCGAGAGGGGGGCGAGAGAGTTATTGCATGATTCGGGGAGCAGGTTGCGAGGGTTGTGCGAGGGTACTGCGAGAGTACTGTGAGAGTTGCTTCGACCTATGGGTGACCTATGGGTGACTTATGGGTGACCTATGGGCGACCTATGGGTGACCTATGGGCGACCTATGGGCGACCTATGGGATAGATAGCACAAAACAAGCATACAGTCAGGGAGAAGAAAAAAAGTTTGCGCAAAGCAAAAAAGAGCCGTACCTTTGCCACCGCTTAAAAAAGCACAGGGAAGAGAGGGTATCGGGATATGATGGCAAGGGGAAAACAGGAAGAAATGAGGGAGAAAACGGGGCAAGATGAGGGAGAAGACAGGATGAGATAAGGGAGAGATGATAGAGAGAAATGGAAGAAGACGGGATGAGGTAAGGGAGAAGACGGGGAGAGATGAGGGAGAGGTAAGGAAGATGTGAGGAAGATATAAGGAACAGAATAACAAATATATACTATAAGATATGGAATACAAGATACAGACGATTGGTGTACTCACCTCGGGTGGTGATGCACCGGGAATGAACGCCGCCGTCCGCGCTGTGACCCGTGCGGCATTGTCAAACAACATCCGCGTGAAAGCCATCTTCAGAGGCTACAAAGGTCTGATGGACGGCGAAGTTGCCGAGTTCAGCAGCCAAGACGTGAGCGGCATCATCCAACGCGGCGGAACAATTCTGAAATCCGCCCGCAGCGAAGAGTTCAAGACCCCCGAGGGCCGCAAACGCGCCTATGACACATTAGTGAACGAGAGGATTGACGCACTGATAGTAATCGGCGGCGACGGGACCTTTACAGGCGGACGCATACTTGCACAAGAATACAACGTGCCCGTTATCGGCATTCCGGGTACGATAGACAACGACCTATGGGGCACCGATGCGCCGTAGCCGCCGGAGCCGAAGCCGCCGTCATCCCCGAACGCGCCACCGTTGCCGAACAGTTAGAAACCGCCATCGGACAAGGCAGACGCAAATCAAAGAACAGCAGTATAGTATTAGTGCAGGAACATGCAGTGGAAGGGGGTGCACTTGCCGTACAACAAGAGATAGAGAAGTACCACCCCGAATACAACGTGAGAACCACTATTCTCGGTCACCTTCAACGCGGCGGCAGACCCTCCGCCAAAGACCGTATCCTCGCCTCGCGTATGGGCTGCGCCGCTATCCAAGCATTGTTGGACGAACAACGGAGTATAATGGTAGGCATACAGAATGACGAGATAGTGTATGTGCCACTGTCCAAAGCCATCCGCACCAAGAAAGATATTAAAGCCGATACGTGGCACGCCATGCAGATACTGAGTATATGATTCATTTTGAGTGCGATTACGAAGAGGGTTGCGCTCCCGCCATACTTGAACGCCTTGCGCAAACGAATATGGAGCAGACGGTAGGCTACGGCCTCGACCCCTATTCGCTACAAGCCAAGCAATTGATAGCCGATATGTGCGGACTGACCTCCGACAAACAAGGCGAGCCCCTATGGCGCGAACGGGAGACAGCGGGAATAGTGCATTTCCTTGTGGGCGGGACACAGACCAATACGGTGGTAATCAACTACCTGCTGCGTCCTCATCAAGGCGTGATAGCAGCCGACAGCGGACATATAAACGTGCACGAGACAGGTGCCATAGAACAGACGGGACACAAAGTTCTTGCCCTTCCGACCGAAGACGGGAGACTGACCGCCGCACAAGTGCAGGACGCTATACTGCAACACCTCTATGACCCTAATATAGAGCATACAATCCAGCCCGGGATGGTGTATCTGAGTTACCCGACCGAGACGGGAATAGTGTATAAGAAGAAAGAGCTGGAAGCCCTATCCGCCGTGTGCAAACAATACCGACTGCCGCTGTATATAGATGGTGCGCGATTGGGCTACGGACTATACTCGCCCGAAGCGGATATCAGTCTGAAGGAACTGACATCACTCTGCGACATCTTCTATATAGGCGGGACCAAACAGGGCGCATTGTTCGGAGAAGCCTTGATTATCTGCAACCCACTCTACCGCAAAGACTTCCGCTACTTCATCAAACAGAGCGGCGGTATGCTTGCCAAAGGACGGCTGTTAGGATTGCAGTTCCTGACACTGTTCACGGACGACCTCTACCGGCATCTGTCCGAACACGCCATCCGGCAAGCACTGCGCATACGCAAAGCACTCGTAGAGAAAGGGTATCCGCTGTATATGGACAGCTATACGAACCAGCAGTTCACCGTACTGACAGACGAGCAGTTGGAGCGGTTAAAGCGGCAGTTCCTCCTCTCTGTGATAGAACGGACCGACGCCGAACATACAGCAGTGCGTATATGCACCAGCTGGGCGACCAAAGAGGAGAACGTAACACAGCTGATAGAGGCGTTATAGATTGATACGCAGCGTGTCCGGCACGGTTGCACACCTCGAATCGGGGGCAATCCATACCTGAAAAAGAGCCGTATCGGTGGCCAGCCAAACGCGTGACTCGCAGTTGTCTTTCCGCTCGTGCCAATAGGCTAACTGCTCGGGCGTGAGCGTGAAACGGACCGTTCTGCTCTCCCCTGCGGGAATATGAATCTTCTCAAACCCTTTGAGCTCGCGGATAGGACGTACCAGGTCGCCGCTGAGCTGGCGTGTGTATAGTTGCACCGTTTCCGAAGCATCTCTGTCGCCGGTGTTGGTAATGCAGCACGACACGGTGTAGTGATTAGCCTGCCCTTCAACGGGAAGGACTTCTATGTCATTGTACATGAATGTAGTATAGGAGAGTCCATAACCAAAGGGGAAGAGCGGTTCGGTAGGCGTTTCAAGCCAATAGGAGGACTGCCCGATAGAGAACTGGGGACAGCCGACAGGTATGGAGTCGATGAGCATAGGCGGGTCGTAAGAAGGACGACCGGTGTTGTGCCTGTTGTAGTAGAGCGGCACCTGTCCGACCATCTTCGGGAAGGTGACAGGTGTCCTGCCAGAAGGTACCGCTTTGCCTGTCAGGAGGTTATAAAGGGCCTGTCCCGCCATTGTGCCTCCGTGGAAAGTATAGAGTACGGCATCCGCCTGCTCGACCTGCTTTCCGATAGTGAGCGGTCTGCCCGCCATGACCACCATCACAACAGGTTTGCCCGTAGCAGAGAGCATATCCATCATTTCCGCCTGCGCCCCCGGCAGGTTGAGGTCGGCACGACAACGCGCCTCGCCCGAAAGGATGGCCTCCTCGCCACAGAAAAAAAGAATGACATCCGCCTCACGTGCAGCCCGTTCCACCTCGGCAAAACGGGTCGTGTTCCTGTCACGCGAATAGGACAAACCCGCTACCATCCGGATATGCGCATCGGGGTTGTCCGTATGGGTCAGGAAAGCATTGAGCGGCGTAACAGAGTGGTCGGGTTCGCCGTCAAAGACCCACGTGCCAAGCTGCTCTTTGGGCTGGTCAGCCATAGGTCCGCAGAGAAGGATACGGAGATTATCCCGAAGAGGCAATATGCCGTTGTTCTTGAGGAGGATAGCAGATTCTTCGGCTAACTGCGTGGCTGTGACAAGGGCCTGTTCGGAATACGGCGCAGGCTTTTGCTCGGACACGTAGGGATGCTCGAAGAGTCCAAGCCGGTATTTCATACGGAGAATAGAACGCACACACACATCAATCTGCTTCTCATCCACTTTCTTTTCGCGGACAAGTTCAGCGAGGTAGTCGGTATAGATATTCGCCTGCATATCCATCTCCATACGTGCGTTGATGCAGCGCAAAGCCGCTTCTTTCTTATCGGCACACAGACCGTGCGGCACGAGGTCAGAACCCGAACCCCAGTCGCTGACAAGTAGCGCATCCGACTGCCATTCATCGCGCAAGATATCCACATTAAGGTGATGATTAGCAGAGGAAGGCAAGCCGTTGAGGTCGTTGAACGAACACATAACAGACATCGCTCCGGCATCAAGCGCAGCCTTGAACGGCGGCAGATAGACATCACGAAGAAGGGTCTCGGGAATCCACGTCGTGTTATAGTCCCGTCCCCCCTCGGATGCCGAGTAGCCTGCAAAATGCTTGACACAAGCAGCAATAGAGGGTTGGTAGCCCCGTGTGGCAGCCGCAGCAAAGGCAGAAGCAAGGTAGGTGTCTTCGCCATAGCCCTCTGCGATACGTCCCCATCGAGGGTCACGAGCCACATCCACCATAGGCGAGAACGTCCAACGAATACCTTCGGCAGCCGCTTCCTGTGCAGTCAGCCGCGCCGCCTGCTCGACCAAGCCGGTATTCCACGAAGCCGCTTGTCCCAAAGGAATAGGATAGATAGTCCGAAAGCCGTGTATGACATCACGCGCCGCCACAAGAGGTATGCCCAAGCGGGTCTGTTCCACCGCCATCCGTTGGAGACGGTTAACCTGCTCCGCCCCGACTATATTGAAGACAGAGCCCACTTTGCCCTCGCGAATCAGTTGCTCTTTGACTTCAGAGTCCCACGAAGGGTCAAGCTGGTTCATCTGACCGATTTTCTCCTCCAACGTCATACGCGACAGGAGGTTGTCAATAAAACGGTCTTCCTCACTTTGCGGGGTGCACGAACACAGCACCGACAGCATAACGGACAGCACTGCGATGCAAACCAAAGAGTTATTCCTCATATTCTTACAACTTCACGATAATTGTTTTGACCGAATTGGCAGGCATATCCACAGTAGCCGCATAGTCATCAATCTGCAATGGGAACGAGAGTGCTCCGCCCGTATTGAGGATATTAACGGCAACCTCACCACGGCTGTTGACAGAGGCGCATACCTGCAACGGCAAGTCCCGCCCCACGTTCACCTGCACCACAATGTC
>CADAAF010000149.1 GCA_902785805.1 uncultured Bacteroidales bacterium
AAGTCTTTACGCATCAGCGGTTCGCCTCCGGAAATGATAATGAGTACCTTGTTGGGATTGAAGTTCGGAGTTATCTCCATGTCTATTACATGAAGGAAGTCTTCTGCAGGCATGTCTGCTGTCTGTTGTGACGATGTGCAGTCGCTGCCGCAATGAAGACAATGCACATTGCAGCGTAGCGTGGACTCCCAGAAGAGTTGTCGCAGAGGGTGGATTTGTTTGAGATTACGGCGGCGCAACCGTTCCAATTGCAGGGCTAAGTGGAGGCGGAAATCCATTATTTGTTCTTCTTAAGGCGGAAGTCCTGATTGATAGAGGCTTTACCCTCATAGAAACCATCGTTTTTGTTTGTGTCGCTGCGGTCATAGTCTATCTTGATGCGCACCGAATCAGGTTCATATACGCCGTCCGTGTCGCTTACCACGATGCTGACCGAATCTTTTGGGAATATGTCTGTTACGTGGATGTCATAGATGCCGTTTTCGTCCGTATAGCCTTCGATGTCATACATTTCTTTCAGCACTACGTGGGCACTTTTGACCGGTTCGTTCTCTTCATTTGTTACTTTGCCGGTGGCTTCTATTTCTGCGTAAGGTGTTCCGTACTTGCACATTATATCGTTCGGAGTGCCGTATTTCTGCACAAAATTGCAACTGCTGAACCCTAACATGCTTAGCAGGAACGCAATGATTGCATTGATTTGGGTAAGAACTTTGGCTTTCATATTGTAGGTGTTTTTATTTAGTTTGGTTGAAGTGTGTCATCGGCGGGTCTTGTGAATGCAGTGTGTCACCACGCCCCATACCGAAAAGTTGTCTTCTTCTGTCACGCGGATAGGTTGGTATGCCTCGTTATGAGGGATGAGCCATGCGCACTGACCCGAGCTGTCCATCCTGAACTCCTTGATGGTAAACTCCCCGTCTATAGCGGCTACTATTATATCTCCGTTCTTAGGTGTCAGCGATTTGTCTATCACTATGATGTCCCCGTTCTGCAACCCTGCGTCCCGCATACTCTCGCCGCTTACCAGCGCGTAGAAGGTCGTATCGGGGTGGCGGCTCAATTCGCGCACTATATCTATCCGTTCGCCTGCATATTCTGCTGCCGGAGAGGGGAAGCCTGCATGAATCTCGTCTGCAAACTCCAGCTCTAATCCTGTATTGTCAGCAGCGGTTAGTCCGTTGATTTTTGCCATCTTATTGCTTGCCTGATAGGGTAGGTAAATAACTCTCTTTCACGTACTTGAACTCAGGGTGCAGACGCAGGGTCTTACGGCATTGTGTCATGGATTTTGCTCTATCTCCTGTCTTCTCGTAGCATTGTGCTATTGCTAATTGTACGGCTGCGTACATCCAGTGGTAGCGGTATGTATTGTCCTCTTCCATAATCTGTTCCGCACGGCGGTAGCACTCCAATGCTTTCTTCTTGTTTCCGCCGGCAATCTTGGGGTAGTGGAAATACACGTTGGCGCGCATATAGAGTGCTAACGGGTTGGTGCTGTCGGCTTTCAGGGCGGCTTTGCTGTACCGCCAGCCGTTGATGGCACCGCTTATGCCTGCATCGTTCGTCACGTATGAGTAAATCTCCGCTGCACTCTTATGGGACAGATAGTCAGTCTCTTTTAGGCTCTTATGTGCCGACTCTATATAGGTCTTGTATTGCTCGTTGGCTTTTCGGCTCGCTGTCGTATCCCCTGCTGACAGAAGGTAGGGCACCAACCCGTATTCATAGCACAACACTCTCTTGCGCTCAACAGCGTCGGCACTCTCCCAATCTGCGTTGGCTATATACTCTTTCCACACCTGCATGTCTGCTCGCAGGTAGGCTTCGTATAGTTGTCTGTCGGTAGGCGTGGCTGCTAACAGACTGCTCACTGACAATAGAATATACAATATAGCAGTGCGTACAACCGCCATTACCACCGTTCTATGCGTGTTCCAGTTTGAGTGTGCACGTCGGCTGGTCGCATACCTCTGTCGGTCCGTAGTATTGTATGGGTCCGGGGAAGATATACGTATCGGTGGACAGTGCCCATTCCTCGCGGTGTGCCACTAAGTATTGGTAAGGTTTGCCCTTCATATCCACCAATGCTTTCTGTATCACGGGTTTCATCTTGCCGTTACGGCGTTCCATGTTCATCATCATTGTGATTGGCACGCCGCCCGCTATCCATTCTTCGGCGGGGCGTGTCAGGTTTCTCACGGTGGCCATGTAGCCGGTCTTGCCCCCTGCTATCAGTTCGGATGCGGTCTGACCAAGGCTGTAGCAGTAGTCGGCATCGAAGTTTGACGGCACGGCGCAGCGGCCCTCGTAACCGAAGAAGTGGTGTTGTGTGGCGAACTTGCCGGTGTATTGACCCGCGGCTTTCATTTCTGCCAACCGTTTGCCCACCATCTCTATCAGCAGTTTCTCGGTCTCTATCAGGCTCACTTGAACGTTCCCGTGCGGGTCGCGGTCCATCGTCAGTTGTTTGGCTATGGCTTCCGGAAGTGACTCGTACAGTTGTTTGGCACCGGCACTCAGACCGTTCACGTCAAACTCTTTGCCGTCGGCCAATAGGTCGTTCAGTTCCTGTATCAGGGCGCGCATGGCGGGGATGAACTCTATCAGTCCTTCCGGAACGAGAACCGTACCGAAGTTCAGACCTTTGGCGGCACGTTGGGCAACTACTTGCGCTATCTCTTCCACTATCTCGCCCAATGTCATCTGTTTGGCTTCCACTTCTTCCGACACGATGCAGATATTGGGTTGTGTCTGCAATGCGCATTCCAATGCTATATGGCTCGCGCTTCTGCCCATCAGGCGGATGAAGTGCCAGTATTTCTTTGCCGAATTGGCGTCGCGTTGGATGTTGCCTATCAGCTCGCTATACACTTTGCACGCGGTGTCGAAGCCGAAGGATGTTTCTATCATCTTGTTCTTCAGGTCGCCGTCTATTGTCTTCGGGCAGCCGATTACTTGGATGCCGCACTGCTTCTGCAGGTAGTATTCGGCGAGCACGCAGGCATTCGTGTTCGAATCGTCGCCGCCTATTATCACGATGGCTGTGATACCCAATTGCTTGCATACCTCTATTCCTTTGTCGAACTGCCATGTCTCTTCCAATTTGGTACGGCCAGAACCGATGATGTCGAAGCCGCCTGTGTTCCTGTATTGGTCAATGATTTCGCCTGTCAGTTCCTTGTATTTGCCTTCTATCAGACCGCTCGGACCGCCCAAGAATCCGTACAACTTGCTGTCTTTGTTCATTCTTTTAAGCCCGTCATACAGACCCGATATCACGTTGTGACCGCCGGGAGCCTGACCGCCGCTCAGTATAACGCCCACGTTACGTGCTGCCTGTCCATTTTCGCACTGGCATTGCTCCTTTTCACTTTCGCAGCAGCAATGCTCTCTTTCCCTTTCTTTCTCGCAGCAGCATTGCTCTCTTTTCCTTTCGCAGCAGCAATCGTCCGTTACTATTTCTATTACCGGCAACCCGTAGGTATTGGGGAACAACTCTTTGATGGCGGCTTGATCTGCTACCGATTCGGTACGTTCGCCTTCTTTGAGGCATACTGACCCGCGAAGGGCACTCGGCATCTTAGGTGCATAACTGCGATGCGCTATCTGTAATGCTGATTCTTTCATAATGACTTTATGCTTGTTTTTATATGTTTATCTCTTTGTCCTCCAATATCTGTCTCGTCCGTATATACAATACGTTTCATATTAGAGACAGCAAAATTACAACACTTTCCGATACCTTGCAAGTATTTGCTGCATTTTTTTGTCGAGTGCCGTGAGCGTCACCTCGCAGTTTATCCCTTTTCTTCCCCTTACTCTCTCCCTTATTTGCAGCATATAGCATTGGGATATTATTGGGATATTATTGGGTGATTATTGGGTTATTATTGGGTGATTATTGGGTTAGTAA
>CADAAF010000150.1 GCA_902785805.1 uncultured Bacteroidales bacterium
TAGGCCTCCTTCAGTGCCACCGGCAGCGCGCCGCTGCTGGAGCTGGCTACCACCGTGGCCGAAAGCGACGCCCCCTCGGTAACCACCGAAAAGGCCGACGAAGGCCAGCTGTTCGCCGGCTTGCGCGATGGCTTCATAGATAGTCATCTTCTCCCGACGGATGGAATAGTTACCTGACCCCCTATCGCTGATAACACTATA
Organism: uncultured Bacteroidales bacterium; assembly: GCA_902785805.1. Taxonomy (GTDB): domain Bacteria; phylum Bacteroidota; class Bacteroidia; order Bacteroidales; family Paludibacteraceae; genus Colicola. Next base: position 202 of record CADAAF010000150.1, read on the forward strand.
CATACGTTGTATCACGTTCACATCCACGGAAACCATCTTATAGTCTCCGTAGTCCTTGATGTAGGATGCCAGCTCGTCTTCCAAGCGCAATTTGACCTGACGGGTGTTCATCCCACGCACATAAAGTCTGCCTATCAATGGGAAATCTATCGTACCGTCCTCCAGCACAAGATAGGTGTATAACTCATTGGCATAGCCTTGATTGATACTACCAGTAATAGCTTGGTTATTCAAATAATTATAATCACCTCTTCCGTTGCCACTTCCCATTGCGGTAACGAACAATTTTTGCACTTGCTGATCCACAGAGTGCACACGTATGTAAAGACGATCCCCTGTACTCAGTTCGTAGTCCGCATAAGGAATTGTGTCCGTATAGGAGGGTATTTGGTTGTCCTTGGTTGGTTCCTGCATAAGATTGATTTTCTTACTTGTTACGCAAGATGACAATATACAGGTGACCATTACTGCGATAAGGAACAACCAACGTGGAAAAGATATGGATTGCGTTTTTTGCATTGTGTCGAAAGTTTATCTTTTTTCGTCCCAGCCGAAGGGGTGTGGAGCCAACGGCAGGCGCGCCAAAGGATGGTAATCACCCACTAACCCTATGGGTTGAGCATGGCGAATTTCGCTTACAATCTCAATACAGGGACGAGCCTCTGCTATCCGAAACCCCTGCCCTGACAATATACGACGATAGGACTCGGTGTGCAATTCAGTAAAACCTTGCGAGAACTCAAACTCTTCGCCGTCAATAGCAAGTGTCCGATAAGTTTTTTTCTCTCCTTGAACCGCATTAGCGGGAAGACAATCGGAATTGATGCTGAGGAAATACCGTACTCGTGCCTGCTCCAATTCCATATACCCTGCCACACGGTCAAATGACATTACATGTACGATGTTCTTTTTCACCTTGCCGAACACCCACTGCAGCATATCGTAGAAATGGACTCCTATGTTAGTGGCGATGCCTCCGGACTTGTGAACATCTCCTTTCCAACTTGAATAGTACCATTTGCCGCGCGAAGTAATGTAAGTCAAGTCCACATCGTATATTTTATCTTTCGAACCTGCTGCCACCTTCAGTTTGAGGTTGGCTATTGCATCGTGCAAACGGAGTTGGAGAATCGTATAAGCCTGCTGACCTGTCTCTTGCTCCAATTCAAGCAGATTGTCAATGTTGTACGGATTAAGGACAAGCGGTTTTTCGCATATCACGTTCGTTCCAAGCCTCAAGCCGTAGCGTATGAATGCATCATGCGTATAGTTTGGCGTGCAAATACTCATCCAATGCAACGGATTAACAGTCCGCATTTGCTTGGAACAGAACCGGTCAAACTGCTCATTCTCGGTAAAGAACGAGCAATCAGGGAACGAACTGTCAAGTCGTCCTACCGAATCAAACTTGTCGTATGCCACCAACAAGTTATTCCCGGTATCGGCAATCGCCTTTATATGGCGCGGGGCTATATAGCCTGCCGCGCCTATAAGGGCAAAATTGAGTGGTTGATTCATACTATTCTTCGTTAGCGTCATCTTGTTGTGCACGTGCGGCTTGCAGTTCAGCATACTCTTTCTTGTTATGCACTACCAAACGCTGGAATTCGCGCAAACCTGTTCCGGCTGGAATGAGATTTCCGCATATCACGTTCTCTTTCATTCCTTCCAGTGTATCCACGCGTCCTTGAATGGCAGCCTCGTTAAGTACCTTCGTCGTTTCTTGGAAAGATGCCGCCGACATAAAGGACTTGGTTCCCAATGCCGCTTTTGTTATACCTTGCAGAATCTGCGAAGCAGTAGCACATTGTGCATCACGGGCTTCCACCAATTTGCGGTCGCGACGACGCAACGCCGAGTTCTCATCGTGCAAACGTCGGGCAGTTATAATCTGACCGGCCTTCAGTATTTCCGAATCACCTGCATCCGTAACAACTTTCTTGCCCCAGATGCGGTCGTTCTCTTCAAGGAAATCGAACTTGTCCACAATCTGGTTCTCAAGGTAGCGCGTATCGCCTGCCTCATTGATTTGCACTTTACGCATCATTTGACGAACGATAATCTCGAAATGCTTGTCGTTAATTTCCACACCCTGCAAACGATAAACAGATTGTGCCTCATTAACGATATACTCCTGAACTGCTGTAGGACCTTGAATACGCAGGATATCATCGGGCGTGATAGCACCGTCGGACAGAGCCACACCGGCGCGAACATAGTCGCCCTCCTGCACAAGAATCTGCTTGGTCAGCGGAATGAGATACGACTTGGTTTCACCTTGACGGGAAGTAACCGTGATTTCGCGATTACCACGTTTGATCTTGCCGTAACTAACCTCACCGTCAATCTCCGCCACAATAGCAGGATTGGACGGGTTACGGGCTTCAAACAGTTCGGTAACACGTGGCAGACCACCGGTAATATCACCCGCAGTACCAAAGACACGTGTCTGAGTAAACAGGTTGTCACCCACCTTCACTTCTGCACCATCGGGATGAACCAGCATAGCCTTAACGGGCAAGTTGTACGAGCGCAGCACATTACCGTCATTGTCCGAGATATGAGCCATTGGCATCTTGCTCTTGTCCTTGGTATCGGTTATAACTACTTCTTTCTTACCTGTCTGTTCATCGCTCTCGGTCTTTGCCGTTACACCTTCTATTACATCATCGTAATGCAACGTACCGGCTGTCTCGATAACCAAAGCGGCTTTATAAGGATCCCATTCGCAAACTACCTGCCCCTTTTGGTATTCTTGCCCCGGAGTAACATACAGTTTGGATGCATAAGGGATATTGAACGTAGTAAGGATAACTCCCGTTGCCGGATCTACCAATCGCATATCGTTCAGACGGCTTACCACGATGGTGTCGCCCGCTTCAGTGGTAATAGTACGCAATTCATCTATTTCAATGCGTCCGTCACGCGGGATGGCATACGTATTTTCTGTAGCAGCGTTACCTGCCACACCACCGGAGTGGAATGTACGGAGAGTCAGCTGCGTACCGGGTTCACCGATAGCCTGTGCGGCAATCACACCGACAGCCTCACCGCGCTGTACCATTTGACGAGTAGCGAGGTTATGACCATAGCACTTGGCACAAACGCCGCGTTTGGCTTCGCACGTCAGCACCGAGCGAATCTCCACTTCCTCTATTCCGGCAGCCTCAATAGCTTCGCACTGAGCCTCACGAATCTCCTCACCGGCGGCGACGATAATTTTGCCATTCAAGTCTTGTATATCGTGTACGCTCACACGCCCTAATATACGTTGGGACAGAGTAGCCACGACATTGTCGTTCTGCTTGATGGCGTGTGCCGTCAAACCACGCAACGTGCCGCAGTCCTCTTCGGTAATGATTACATCGTGCGACACATCCACCAGACGGCGTGTCAAATAACCTGCATCGGCAGTCTTCAATGCCGTATCAGCCAAACCTTTACGAGCACCGTGCGTAGAGATGAAGTACTCCAGCACACTCAAGCCCTCCTTAAAGTTCGACAGAATAGGGTTTTCAATCGTCTGACGTCCTTCGGCGGCACCGGCTTTTTGCGGTTTTGCCATCAAACCACGCATACCAGCCAACTGCTTGATTTGCTGCTTCGAACCACGGGCACCCGAA
>CADAAF010000151.1 GCA_902785805.1 uncultured Bacteroidales bacterium
CGACTTCATAACCATGAGCGAAATACAGACCTGCCTTCGTCAGAAAAATCTCTACCCGGTAGGAATGCCGATGCGCAGTGTTTCCACACAAGACATAGAGAACGGCTTGCTGAGCCACGATATGGTACGTTCAGCGCAATGTTACAAGCGGGGCGACACCATCATTGAGTTGCACGTTGAGCAACGCCGGCCTATTTTGCGCGTTCTGTCTGAAGGCGCTACATACTTCATCGATGCCGACCGTAAGCGTATGCCTGCACGCCCGAGCATAAAAACCAATGTCATCTGGGTGCGCGGACATATAGGAGAGCAAATGGCAAAGGAAGAAATAGCCGACTTTGTCGTATGGCTCAACGACAATTCCTATTGGCAACCCCGTATACGCAGCATAGAGATTCGGGAAGGCAAACAAGTAGTGCTCCGTCAGGCGGAAGGAGAGCCGATTATCCTGCTCGGAAGAATGAATGACTTTGAAAAAAAATTGCATAAAGTGCGCTCCTTCACCGAAGAATTAAATGCGCAGGGTATGCCCATCCCTGCCTATAGAGAGTTAGATGCCCGCTTCGACGGACAGATAGTGGGACGCCGTTAACCTTGCTAAATCAAACGATAATGCCAAAACAACCTATTACTCATTCTGTAAAAGACCTTCCCCTTGTGGCTGTGGAATTAGGAAGCCACTCCATTAAGGCTATGGCTGCCGAGAAAGTCGGTACAGACCTGCTTCGCGTCTTGGCGTATGAAGAAAGTAACCAATTACCTTGTGTCAATCGCGGTATAGTGGAGAAAATGAACGATGCCGGATTTATGATTAACCACTTGCTGCATCTCTTGGCGAACAGACTTAATGTCAGCACTATTCCGTCCGCATATACCCTCATAGGCGGCAGAGGAACTACCCTCGCTACGGTCAAGTCAAAGCGTGACCTGATTCGCAAACGCTCCCTGTCCGAACAAATAAAAAACGAGATGAAGCAGGAGTGTATAGACAAAATCGAACGGCGCAACCCTGATGTGGCAGTCTTTGATGTACTCCCTTCCTACTACGTTCTGGATGGTGTGGAACAAGATACGGAGCCTACTGAAAATCAGAAAGCATCCGTATGGGAAATCCATTTCAATGCTTTTGTGGGACATCGTGAGGCCAAAGACAATCTGCGCTCCGGCTTTGAAAACGCAAAAACAACCATCGAGAAAACATTTGTGCGTCCCGATGTCATCCTAAGTGCCATTTCAACCGGACAGCCTGATATCCAGGAGAAAGGATGTGCCGTGATTGATATGGGCGCACAAACCACTACTCTCACCATCTACAAGGGCAACCAGTTCCTCCTTAATCTCGTTGTACCGCAAGGCGGATGGCATATATCGCGCTTCATCGAACAGCAGGCCATCCCTTTCAACTATGCCGAACATATCAAATGCACGTACGGAAAGGCTTCGCCGCGATACGTAGAACACGACTCGGCAATGGTTCTGCCCAGCAACCGTGCTGACCAATCGACACAGCGCGTCAGCCTCACCGCATTAGCAGAATTCATCGAAATGAAAGAAGCTGAGATACTACAACCTATTTTGGATGCGCTACGCCCCTACGAAGAACGGTTGGGAGGTGTTTATCTGACCGGTGATGCCAGTATGCTCGATGGGCTGGTGGACTGGCTGCAAGAGCGCACCTCGCTGCCAGTGCAGTACGGTAGCCACGCTTACCTGCTTGACAGGCAAACAGATGACGAGTTCTGCAAACCGCGCTACACCTCGCTCATCGGAGCGCTTATACACGGTTCCGACTGGAGAGACAGCCATACCAATCTGGTCGTGCCTGACCATAAGTCCTTTACCAGCAGGGTGCTTAAAGCGACACAACAGGAAATAATCTATATCTTTTCTGACACGAAAAAAAATAATAACGAATAAACAATCACACCACTATGGAAGACGATACTTTATTACCCATTCAACTTGAGTTTGCTCAAAGTTCCATCATCAAAGTGATGGGTGTAGGCGGCGGTGGCGGCAATGCCATCAACTATATGTACCGCCAAAACATTCAAGGTGTCACCTACCTAATCTGCAATACCGACAGGCAGGTACTCAGTTCATCGCCCATTCCTGCCAAACTGCAATTAGGTCCGGGACTCGGTGCGGGAGGCAAACCCGAACAAGCACAACAGTACGCCGAAGAAAACCGCGACCGTATCAAAGAGGCTCTTGAAGACGGCACGAAGATGCTTTTCATTGCCGCCGGTATGGGAGGTGGCACTGGTACGGGTGCATCGCCTGTTATTGCCGAGGTGGCTAAAGAAATGGGCATCTTGACAGTAGGTATTGTCACTATTCCGTTCGCTTTTGAAGGGCGCAAGAAGATTGAAAAAGCAATGCGCGGAGTGGCGGAACTTGCCAAGCACATGGACGCTATCATCGTCATCAGCAATGAGAAACTGACAAAGTTATATCCCGATATGAACATCAAAACGGCCTTCTCTAAAGCCGATGATGTCATCACCAACGCCGCCAAATCAATTGCCGAGATTATCAACGTAGAAGGATATATCAACACCGACTTTGCCGATGTCTATAACACGCTTAAGGACGGCAGGGTCGCTATTATGAACGTAGGTCAGGCAAGTGGCGAGAACCGTCTGCCGGACGCTATACGGAATGCTCTTGAGTCACCGTTAGTTAACGCCAACGATGTGCAAGGCGCCAAGCGTATTTTGCTGCAACTTTACTGCTCACCCGAACACGATATCGTCGCCTCGGAGTTTAATCAGCTTCATGAGTTCATTGATATGGTGGGAGAAGATGTGGAAGTTCAATGGGGTGCCACCTACGACGACTCTTTGGGCGAAGACGTGCGCATAACACTCATTGCCACCGGCTACGACATAAGCGACATCCCCACCACTGAACCCGACAAGGACAGTTCCGGCATCTCTATCCCCGAGGCCATTGAGAAGAATTATCCCGATGAGGAGAAGGAGCGCAAGAAGAAAGAAGAGCAGGCGAAAAAGGAGGAAGAAGAACGCCGTGCCGAAGAAATGCGCAAGGCGGAAGAACTGCGTAAAGCCGAAGAAAACAGAAAGATAGAAGAAGCACGAAAAGCAGCCGCACAAACCCCATCCCCTGCCAACTCCTCATCACGAATAACACCGGTAAGCGACACCGAGTTCGTCATCCAATTTGAAAACGAAGACCCTCAAGCAAAGACTGAACCCAAACAGGAAGAGAAACCCAAAGACCTTTGGGGATGGATGCGCGGAAGAAGATAATCAACAAATAATCCTATCACATTATGGAACAGAAAGAAATAACGCTTTGGGACGCCTTGCGCAGTTGCGTGAAGGCTCTCGGTAAGATACTGAATTGGTGCGTACAGGCGGTAGCCAAAATGCTGCGTCTCACTTTCAGCAAATGGTGGCTGGTGGGCGGCATAACTCTATTGGGCATAGCAGCAGGAATGTATTACTCCCGGCCGTCTAATAAAATCTATAAAGTCCGTGCTATTGCTACTTTGAACGGACCTTCTGTCAGCGAAGTCAAACATTATTACGAATCGCTCCACAAGACCTTTGAGGCGTTCAATGTCATTGATTGTCTTGATGACGGTACGGCTGACTATGCGGACTACGACCGGAAGAACCCGCTTACCGACACGCTCCAAGTGGTTATGAACGACCAGATTGCCTTCCAGTTTTTGACACGCAACCGCAAAGAGATTCCGTATATGGAAGAGCAGATTATGCGTATCCTGAACGATAATCCCCAGTTTGTGAGCGAGTA
>CADAAF010000152.1 GCA_902785805.1 uncultured Bacteroidales bacterium
GTTATAGTGCCTTGCGGTCATTTGGGCAAACGGCTCGTTATGCCCGACCTGACACCCCCTCATCCGGAACGGATACAGGACACGTGGGTGATTCGTACCGACTTGGTCTATAACTCGTTCTTCTTCCTCTCCGATGCAGAGGAAGTGTTGGTAAAAGAACACGATGAACATAATCGCTTCTTGGCGTGCCACTCGCTCTTGGGCAAAGACAATCGGCTGCTGACCCCGCTTATTGATGAGTACGGACACCTGTTGCTGCGACTATTGGATTTGCCTTTGCCAAAAGAAGCTCTGTCGGCAGTTTATCTTACGCACGATGTGGATACGATAGCGCGCTATCGCCACCTGAGAGGTTTTTTAGGTGGTGTAAAGAGAGGACATCTTCAACGAGCCATCGCTTCCATGCGCAACATCAAGCAAGACCCCGACTATACATTCCCGTGGCTGATGCAGCAGGACGCAACGCTTGCAACAAAGTCGTGCCCCGTCTATCCGATGTATTTTATGAAGGACACAATGGGTTACGGCTATGACTACCCGCAATATGACTTGGACGGACACGATTTTCATTTTCTTGCTTTTAAACTGATGAAAACGGGTGCACAGATAGGTTGGCATAGCAGTTACTACAACCAGTTAGCCAAGGAACACAACGCTGCCATCAATTATTCGCACCACCGCAGTCATTATCTGCGCTGCTCGGTTGACTGGCTCGAAAAAATTTCTCACCAGGGCGTTATGCACGACTATTCGATGGGCTTTGCCGACCGAGCAGGTTTCCGGCTACAAACCGCACGACCCGTGCAATGGATTAACCCCTACACCTATGAAATTACTTCGATGGTGCTGCACCCGCTGCTGATAATGGACGTAACCTTGTCGGAGCAAAAGTATATGGGGCTTAACCAAGCCGATGCAATGAAACTCTGCCGACAACTGATAGACAAATCGCAGCAGATGGGAGGCGAACTGAATTTGCTATGGCACAACTCGAATGTCGGGGAAGATTCGTATCACCGACAGCTCTACCCCGCCCTGTTGCAATACATACAAGAAAAAACTGAGAAATAATAAAACACCAAACTAAACATATTCAATTCTATAACATAATATGAACAAGACTTATTTATTTACGTCAGAGTCGGTATCGGAAGGACATCCCGACAAAGTAGCGGATCAGATTAGCGATGCCATTCTTGACCATTTCCTGGCTCAGGATTCGGAGTCGCACGTGGCTTGCGAGACTATGGTAACCACAGGTCAGGTAGTGGTAGCGGGTGAAGTAACCTCCAAGGGGTATGTGGATGTACAACGTGTTGCCCGTGAGACGATTGCCCGTATCGGTTATACCCATTCCGCCTACAAGTTTGAAGCCGAGAGTTGCGGCATACTGACAGCTCTTCACGAGCAAAGCGGCGACATAGCACGCGGCGTGGACGGTCAAGGCACAGAAAACGAAGGTGAACAGGGTGCCGGCGACCAAGGAATGATGTTCGGCTACGCTTGCTCGGAAACGGAGAACTATATGCCTTTGACCTTGGACTTGGCGCATACGCTCGTCTATACCTTGGCACGCATACGCAAAGAAGGAAAAGAGATGACGTATCTTCGTCCCGATGCCAAGAGTCAGGTAACGATTGAGTACAACGAAAAGAACGAACCTGTGCGCATCCACACTATCGTGGTCAGCACACAACACAACCCCGAAGCAACCCAATTGCAAATAAAAAACGACATTCGCAGCATTTTACTACCTCGTGTAATGAAGCGCGACCAACGCTACAAGGAGTTGTTAGAGCCGTTTGTCAAGGAAACGGAAACAGCAGGCAAGTTGTTGGTCAACCCGACGGGACAGTTCGTCATAGGCGGTCCTCACGGGGATACGGGTCTGACGGGCAGAAAAATCATCGTGGACACCTATGGCGGTCGAGGCGCACACGGCGGAGGTGCATTCTCGGGCAAAGATCCGTCAAAAGTGGATCGTTCGGCTGCCTACGCAGCACGGTGGATAGCCAAGAACATGGTAGCGGCCGGAGTGGCAAGCGAGATGCTGGTACAAGTCAGTTACGCCATTGGTGTAGCGAAGCCCGTCAACGTGTTCGTCAACACCTACGGCACGGGAATCGTGTCCGACAGCGAGATTGCACAGAAAGTAAACCAACTGTTTGACCTCACGCCCGCAGGTATCATTCGCGACCTTCGCCTCAAGCAACCGATGTATGAAGAAACCGCCTCATACGGACACATGGGACGCACGCCGGAAAAAAAGGTGAAGCACTTCTTGGACGATGCGGGTCACCCGTTTGACTGCGAAGTGGAACTCTTTACGTGGGAGAAACTTGACCGCGTAGAGCAAATCAAGGCTGCCTTCGGACTATAAAAACGACTGAAAAACGACAAGAGAAAATCAAGATAATACGGTGGAACAAGAGATCAATAACCGAGTGCGCAACCGATGGTTAGTGGCTGCCATCATAGTAATAGCAGTATTAGCCGACCAAGTGTTCAAACTATATATAGCCACTCACTTTGCTTTGGGCGAAAGCCGCGAAGTGCTGCCCTTCTTCCTGCTCTGCTACGTGGAGAATGACGGAATGGCGTTTGGCATTGAATGGTTTGACAAGTTCTTCCTTACTTTGTTCCGCATTGCGGCTGTAGGGGTGCTGATTTGGTATATGCACCGGCTCATCAAGCGCGGTACCCGAAACAGTTATCTAACGATGATTGCGCTTACCACAGCCGGCGCATTGGGCAACATCATTGACTGCGTGTTCTACGGTCGCTTGTTCGGTTATGCACCGTTTTTCTACGGCAAGGTGGTGGATATGCTCTATTTCCCCATCATCACCAACAGCGCGGGAGAATGTCTGTTCTTCCGCCCTGTTTTCAATCTGGCTGACAGTTACATTACTGTTTCTGTTATCGCTATTCTGATATGGTTCAGGAAAGACTTGGATGGCTCGCTTCACTGAGTGGTTTACTCCAACACGGGCGGTCAGCTTTTTGTTATGATTGTCAAAGAACGCGTGCTTTTGTGTTAGTGGAATCTTCTGTAGAGATAAAGCGTAACTCGCAGAAGAAAGTATATCAGCAACAGGGCTGTGAGGGCGGCGCAGTACTTGTAGAAACGCGGGACATAACGGACTTCCTTTGTTTGCACTTGGATAGTGTTTATTTGGACAGTGTCGGTTCGGGTTATCTCCTTTTCGCGCCAACGGGTGTGCCACTTTTCCAAATAGACCGTGTCGGCTCTTATTCTCACAAATATACTGTCATGTACAAAAACGCGATCTTTCTGAAGTTGTTTAGTGGTGTGGTTGGTGGTGCTATTTGTTGCGGTTTGGACGGTCTTACAGGCTGTCAAGCATAGAACGCTCAACAGGATAACGGTCGGAATCAGTGATGTCAATATAAATCTCCTCTCTTTCATTTTGGACTTGGATTAACAGGTTGACAAGGACTTGTTCGGTGGGTTTGGAGCGGCAAAGTGTCGGGACACTGTAACTTTCATCCGATGGGCGGGAATAAAGTTCGCCGACAAGGATACAGCCGGAGGTATGGTCGCGGTTGTTGCCAGCGTGGATGCGTATGCCATCGAAGCCTGGAACATAGTACAACAATGGGAGCAGCCTGCCGAACTTCGGTGAACGGGTGACTTGGATTTTGTACCAACCTTCGGGGATTGCTCCTTTCGGGTGTTGGGCGTTAGGGACTACGGG
>CADAAF010000153.1 GCA_902785805.1 uncultured Bacteroidales bacterium
GAAAGAAAAAACAAACGAAGAGGAAGGAGCGGTGTCTCCCAGACACCGGAAATAGACGAAAGAAGAGCGGCGGATAGCCTAATTTGACGGCCGATGGCCTAATTTTAGATTGTAGATTGGAGATTTATAGATGATAGATGATAGATGAACCAAGTGCGGTAAACCGCATAGATTATAGATGATAGATAAACCTTTCGTCTTTCGCCTAAAAAACGGCCGAGGTTTGTTGTCAATCCATCCCCGTTTTCCGTTCATGCCACCATCCCGTGACAAAAAGAAGAATACATGCTATCAGGAAATACCCGCCTGACAAAATCCACAGAGCAATATATTCCGTGCGGGTTGTCCAAAGGCTTGCACCCATCGATGACATGTGTATAAAACCGTGCGCACCCCATGTGTACGGAATAAACCACGATAAATAACGCCATGCGTCCGGAATCATCTCTTTAGGCCATGATATACCTGCCATAAACAGGAATATGAGCGATGAAGAAATAAGTAGTACCATTCCGGATTCGCGGTTCCGTATAGTGACGCTCACGCACATCGAGAAGAAGATGGTGGCAAGGATGTACGGCACAATAAAGCGCAGCAAGTCCTCTGGCCTGCCCACATGCGGAATGTCAAACAGTCGTGGCAGAGCGACAAGCAGGATGGCTGCCAACGCAAAGTAAATAATAAAATAGGCTGCGGCACGCCCTATGGTGATACGCAGGACGGAATAACTCCTCCGTCTGCCGGGCATAATATAGAGTTGCTTGTTCTCTTCCCGTGCGGTTCCTCCTAACATGCAAATGCCGAAGAACAAGGTTTGGTGCAGAATAAGCACCAGTACTGCGGGGATAAGGAAGGAACCGTACCCGCCTGTAGGTGAGAACAATGCCGTCTCGGTATAGGGCGCGTCCTGCACTAACGACCACGCAAACTCTTGGTCCATTCCCATTTGCTCGTAGCGGTCTATTTGGATGTTGCGCATCGATTCGAGCATTACTTGATTGGCACTGAGGTATATCGCCTTCATATACAAGAAGGAAGACATGTCGCAGTAGAGTGATATATGTGCCTGCCCGAACGGGTCAGCCAATTGCGCTGCATAATCATGCGGGAAATAAATAATCCCGTGTACTTTCTGGTCACGCAGTAAATGCTCCGCCTCTGCCATCGAGGTACAATAACAGCTCAGTTTGACATCCGGTGCCGCCGCCCAGCGATGAAGGAACTCACGGCTTTCGGGTGATTGGGAACAATCCACCACGGCAACCGGAATATCCTTGATTTGCTCGTTCCAGTAAATCGCCTTGTATAAAAAAGGATATACGAGTGTGGCAACAATAAAGATAACGAGAACGCCCGGATCCCGAAATATGCGTTTCAGTTCGTCGGTAAATACGATACCCGTTTCTTTTATGCGAAGCCACTGAAGGCTGAAAAAATGTTTCATTACTTTAACGGATAATTTTGATAAACAAGTGCTTTATGCAGGCGCGGCGCCGTTGTGATGGACAACAGCATGAACCCGCAAAGGGCTAAAGCCGGTGTAAGGCTGTTTATCGTCGGCGCTCCCATCAGTGCCTCATTGACATATATAAGGTAGTAGTGGCGTAATGGTTCGAGATAACAGAGAGCCTGAACAGCGGGCAGCATGTTGGACGCCGGATACGTGAAACCCGACAGCGAAAAGCCAAGCATTGAATACAAGGCTCCTATTGAAATCGCATCGCGTAGGGTTGGCAGGCAGCCGATAAGGAAGACTCCCATAGCCTCCATAGCAAAAATAAACAGCAGCAGACCGAACATCAGCCGCACATGGCTCCCATATACCGGAAATCCTGCAAAGCGGAACAGAATGATGTGGCATGCCACACCCAGTATCAGGTAAACAAACGTGTACGGAATCAGTTTGCCGATCATCGCAACCATATAGTTATTCCCTGCGGTGCGAAGCCACTCCCGTGATGTCTGCATCTTCAGTTCGTAACCGATGGCGAAGATAGTCAGCATCAGGCAGATAAGTCCTAATATACCAGGCAGAATGGTACTGACTAAATATACGGAGTAGTTTCCCCATGGATTGGCAATCATGTGCGCTTCGATAGTCAGGGGCTGAATGCGATGCATGATAACATCATCGCTCATACCCTTTTTGCGAAGCACTTCGCGCTGGAACGCTCCCGAAGTGAGGTTGACCATTGTCAAGAGCTGCTTATATGCGGTATTTCCGCCCACCGTGTAAGCATTCGTAACATAAAAATCCACTTGCGGTCGTTTGAATGCCACCAGATTGTCATAGAAGTTTTCCGGCAGAACAAGAATGCCGTAAATCTCTCCTTGCTGCATAGCTTCACGCGCCTCGGAGAACGATGAGGTGATAAGACGGATGTCCACGGACGGCGTCGCTTGCATTTCATGGCATAAACGCCTTGAGATGGATGTTTGGTCTTTATCGACAACCGCTACCGGCATCTTTTCAGCAGCTCCACCTCGCATCAGGGTCAGAAAGAAGAAGGTGGACAGCAACATCACGCCAACCGACGCGAACATGTACAGCGGCCGTGCGAACATCTGCTTGAGTTCGCGCTTGGTCACATGCCATATGTTTGTCAGATAATTCACGGTTATTGTACTGCTTTCAATTACTCAGTTACCAAAGCCGTCATACCCGGTCTGAGATTAGGAATGTCTCCCAACGGACGGCACTTGACATCGAACGTGCGGACATCATAACCGCCGTTTTGCTTGGTTGTACGCCAAGTTGCATATGTTCCCATGGCTTTGATGTGAGTGACGGTAACCGGATATTTGGTGTCTCCGAGTGCAGGAATGCGTATCTCAACAACGCTTCCCACTACAAACTTTGACAGCATGTCTTCGCGAACCGCAAAAGTGAACCAAATGTCGTTCAAATCCACAATCGCCATAACGGGACTGCCTTGTCCGACGAGTTCTCCTACGTGCGGAAACAATTCGCTTACTTCCCCGTCGCATGGTGATAAGAGGTATCGCTCCGCCTCGGCTGCCGCCACTTCTTTCAAGATAGCGTCAACACGTGCTACTTGTGCTTCGGCAGCGGCTTTGTCTTCATCGCGTGCACCAGCCAATGCCATGTCATACTGGCTTTTAGCGGCGCATACCGTTGCGGAGGCAGCCTTGTATTGTGCCTCTACTTCATCACGTTTCTGCGCACTGACTACCCCTTTTTCATATAGGCGTTGTACGCGCGAATAGCTCTTGCGGTAAATTTCTTCACCGGCCTTTGCTTTTTGATACAGTTCATAAGCGCCGGTAATTTGCTCGCGTTGTGCGCCGTTCTTGGCTTTCTGGTTGACCGCTTCAGCCATGTCTCGTGCAGCAAGCGCCTGTTCTTTCTTCGCCTCTACTTCCGGCGAATAGATGACTACTAAGGTGTCACCTTTGTGGACTTGCTCTCCCTCTTCATATAGATACATCTCGATACGGCCCGGTACTTTACCGGATACACGGTACTCAGTGGCTTCCGCCTCACCTTGAATCAGCGTCTCTTCGGGACGCAGAGCAAATACGCCCACGAGCGCGACAATCACAACAACAGTCAGCAAGGCTACCAAGCCTATCAGCAGACTTCCTTCTTTTTCCTTATTCATATTCATTATAGTTTTCCTGTATATTTGCGAAGCAAGGTGTCATTGACTTTT
>CADAAF010000154.1:0-4424 GCA_902785805.1 uncultured Bacteroidales bacterium
CGAAGCCAGTGTTACGATTAACAGTTGCTTCAATATTGACAATAAGAATTTGACTTATAATGGTTCGACGCATGTTCTTGAAGGTAATATTACTATTAGCAATGTGTGCGCAGCTGCAGATGGAGACTTGGTCGTTGACGTTAATGGAGAACATGTCCTACCATTACATTGTGGTGATCGTCAGATTGAAGTGGTACAATGGGCACCTCATGGAGTCTTAGTGGAGTCATATGTGTTACCTGCTGCTACTCCGCAAATGGGTTCTATAGTTGGTGTGCTGAACAATGGAGCATATACTATTCAAAACAACAATTTGGATCTTACGGTTCACGCAAACGAACTACTTAAGATAACTTGGGGATCACACATAGAGAATTTCCGTGTTCCTATTATGATAACCGGCAGTTGCAATAGTAGCACATTATCTACTGTTGACGAGAATAGCATAATTGTTGTGATGGCAGGACAGACATTGACTATCAATAACTCAATAACATGCGAGGGTATTGAGATTTATCCGACAGCAAAATTACAATTCTCCAGCGGAAGTCTGACGGCCAAATATATCCGCTTATATAATAATGGAGATACGTGGGCATATTTTGCGAAATTAGATGTAAGCGGAGCAAGTAGTATAACGGTAGATAATGTATATGCCGACTTCCGTATAGATGAAGATAGATTCCATTATATCACGTTACCATTTGACATCGCAACAGGTGATGTGACGTATGCTGCACCTACGGCTAATGGAGCATATGCTCCAGCTCTCCGTGATGCTTCCCACACGACAGCTTTCTATGTCCGTCAGTACGATGGTAGGGCTCGTGAGNNGATCGGTATTGGTGACCAAATGAGTGCAACTGGCCATAAGAAACGTACACTGCGCTTCCCGATAGCGATGAACTCCACTAAATGGACGGCAGAGAAAGCATCGTCGAAAATAGTCGGTGGCTCATGGGTAGCTGATGGAACTGATAATGCTTCAGCTCGCGCTACGAATAAGGGTTGGAACCTTGTTGGTAATCCATTTATGAGAGAACTGACAGTAACTTCAACGTCTGGAGGTCTGGCTACTGGTTACCTCGACGAGACAGGAGGCAATCCAATATGGGAGATAAATGATGATGGTATTCGCTATATTACCATCTATAATGCGGCTACTGATGCATTTACGTATCAGCCACTCAATACAAGTTTCACATTGAAACCTATGGCTGCTTTCTATGTCCAAATGAAAAATGCTAAGTACATCCACTTCCAAGAGGCTTTAAACGGACAGGCTTCGATACCGGCAATTTTACGTGCTCCGCTTGAGGAAAAGGAAGAGGAGGTGAACGTTATAATCAGTTTGTCCAACGAAAATCAATCCGATAAGGCAGGTATAGTGCTTCACAGCAAATACGATGCAGCTTATAATGAGGCAGATGATGCAGATTATCCAAAATTGATGAGTAATACACAATTGGCATTGTGGAGTATAGTTGGCGAAGAACGTTTGGCAAGTAATGGTCTGCCTAAGACAGCTATTGAAAATATTCCATTAGGCTATCAGGCTCCAACAACTGGTCATTATTCATTTACACTTAATATGGAAGAAAGTAATACAAAATTGCTCAAGCATGTATGGTTAACAGATCTTGAAACAGCAACGGTTCGCGACCTACTGTTAGAAGATTATACGTTCAATCATACCCAGTCTGAACAAAGCACAACGCGCTTCCTTTTAGGTATTGAATTGTTCACATCGGAGGAGCTCACAACATCCGTTGATGAATTTGGAGATAGCAATGTTGACGTCAAACCAATTAAATTCATCTACAAAGGTATGATGTATATCCAGAGTCATGGCGTGATTTATGACGCCACCGGTAAACGCGTACGTGAGATTAGATAATCTCAATGTGTAATGTTTAATGAATTAACGAATGAATGTTTAACGAATTAAGGAGTTAACGATTATGGAAAAGACATTGAGATATTTATTGATAGCAGTAACAGTATTGAGCGTTCTGAGCCTGAGTGCTCAGACGCATCAATACGTCACAACACAGAGCCAAGAACAGGCTGCATTTACTGGTGCTCATGTTAACCCGCAAATGCCTGCCGCCACCATGGACTACAGACATTCGGATTACATGAAGTCCGGTTCTACTCTGCCGCAAGCGGCTATAGATGGACCAACTACGACGTATGACGAAGGCAGCACCGGTAAACACGGGCATATTAGGCGTGTGTCTGATGACGATAGTCCCGGTACCGAACCAGGTCAGGAGAACCCAATCGGCGATGCGGGGTGGCCGCTGCTATTCTGCGCAGCTGTTTTCAGCGGAGTAATAGCGTTCCGCAGAAAACGCCAGCAGCGCAATGTATAATGTATATTGTATAATGAAAGAGTGCAGTTTTTGACCGAACTGCACTCTTTTTGTAGGAAAAATCAAGAAAAATACATTTTTCCATAAAATAATTTCCATAAAATGGAAAAATATTTGCAGGATTGAAAAAAAAGTAGTACCTTTGCGGCGGATTTTTAAATAAATTGCTTTATGGATACAAAAATCATTAATCCTTTTATCACGACAGGCTATGCCGGAGGAGCGTATTTTTGTGATCGTGAGAAAGAGACAGACGATTTAACACGTATGTTGGTGAATGGCAATAACGTAGCGTTAATATCGCCTCGTCGTTTCGGTAAGACGAATCTTATTCGTCATTGTTTCGCACAACCGGAGATAGCGGATAATTACTATACGTTTGTCATCGACATCTATTCCACAAAGTCAGTAGCCGATTTGGTTCATCGTTTGGGACTTTCTATCTTAGAGACATTAAAACCGATGGGACGCAAAGCGTGGGAGAAGTTTATAGCAGTATTATCATCAGTGAAGCAAGGATTAACGTATGATTCTTTTGGTAAACCGTCTTGGACGATAAGTATAGGCGACATAATGACTCCGACTACAACCTTAGAGGAGATATTTTCGTATCTTGAACAAGCCGATAAACCGTGTATTGTGGCAATAGATGAATTTCAACAGATTACGCATTATAATAATGAGGGAATAGAAGCCACTCTGCGTACACATGTACAATATTGCACTAATACGCATTTTATTTTCTGTGGTTCACAGCGTCATTTGATGGGGCAGATGTTCACAAATCCTGCTCGCCCCTTCTATCAAAGTGTTTCGATATACAACTTACCGCTGTTGCCGGAAGATAAGTATATTGATTTTTGCGTACGTCTTTTTGAAGAACGTGGCAAGCATGTCTCACCGGAAGTA
The DNA here is from genome assembly GCA_902785805.1 of uncultured Bacteroidales bacterium. Classification (GTDB taxonomy): domain Bacteria; phylum Bacteroidota; class Bacteroidia; order Bacteroidales; family Paludibacteraceae; genus Colicola. Next base: position 3,285 of record CADAAF010000154.1, read on the forward strand.
CCACACGCACTGTATGAGCGATTTGAAGGTGTCACATACTATATGCAACGTGTAATGAATGAATTGTTCTCGCGCACGTCTGCAGAGGGGACATGTACTACGGAAAATATTGAAGAGGCAATTCGATATATCATCCTTATATCTACCAGTACCTATGAAGATTTGATGTACCAATTACCCGAGAAGCAATCGCTGGTTTTGCGTGCTATTGCAAAAGACGGAAAAGCTCAGAATCTGACCTCCGGAAAATTTATAAAACGACACGGATTGTTATCTGCAAGTTCAGTCAAGTCTGCCGTGCCTGCGTTGTTAGAAAAAGGCCTCATTACTAGCGAAAAAGGAGTATATCAAGTGTATGATAAATTCCTTGAGATGTGGCTACAGCAATGCTGCTGAGCTAAAACGAGTTATCGAGTTATTGATTATGGAGAGAGTGCAGTTTTTGACCGAACTGCACTCTTTTTGTAGGGAAAATGAGGAAAAAAGTTATGTAAATCGTGACACAAACTCACAAATTACATAAAAATTCTACTAAAATATTTGGTGGTGTCGAAAAAAGCAGTGATTTTGCACCGTGAAAAGTGCATAATGTATAAAGACATACACCTTGCAAAGTGCAAATTAAATAAGTATGTGGTGCGTAACGATATAGAATACGCAGCGAACCAGATTATTCCTCTTTGGGCATTTGGATTGATGTACTAACGCTGATGTTGCTCGCGCTGGTGTATGGTGTATGGTGTATAAGCAGCGCAAGCGCAGTGTATAGTCCAAAGGACGTTTATAGGTGCAAGCACCGTTTAGTGCAACTATGTTGCGTTTAGTGCCTGCGGCGTGTAGGCTTCGCGTGTAGTGCAACTATATTGCGTTTAGTGTCCTACGGACGTGTAGGGCAACTACGTTGCGTTTAGAGCCTGCGGCGTTTAGTGTCCTACGGACGTGTAATGCTTCGCGTGTAGAGCCTACGGCGTGTAGTGTCCTGCGGACGTGTAGTGCAACTACGTTGCGTTTAGTGTCCTGTGGACGTGTAGGGCAACCACGTTGCGTTTAGTGCCTGCGGCGTGTAGTGTCCTGCGGACGTGTAGTGCAACTACGTTGCGTTTAGTGTCCTGTGGACGTGTAGGGCAACCACGTTGCGTT
>CADAAF010000154.1:4431-10977 GCA_902785805.1 uncultured Bacteroidales bacterium
AGGGCAACCACGTTGCGTTTAGTGCCTGCGGCGTGTAGTGTCCTGCGGACGTGTAGTGCAACTACGTTGCGTTTAGAAAAGAAGAAGCGGCCTCTGAGCCGCTTCTTTGTGTAGATATACATGAATTTATAATCCATGGACGAGAAACTCCCGCAGACCAAGATGAATAATTCCTTCATCGTTATTACGTTTGACGAGAGGTGACATGGAAATAATATATTTGGGATAATTATCTTTTATTCCGCGCAAACTTCCATATTCCCGCTGAATAGTCTCTTCATTTGCTAATAGATAGGCTACTTGTATATACACACGTTCCTTATTGCTATTTGTACAAACAAAATCTACTTCTCCTGCAAGAAGTTGACCTACTTTGACTTCATATCCCAGGTGAATCAGCTGTTGATATACCACATTTTCGATGACTTTCTCTATATCTTGATCTCGACGCGTACCTGCTACAATATTTCTTATACCATGGTCTTCAAAATAGTATTTTGAATTGCTTTCCAAAATCTTCTTTCCCCTAATATCAAACCGCTTAACTTGGCTAATTACATAGCAATCTGATAGATACTGCAGATATCGAATAACTAAGTCCGTAGTAGTAGATTCACCTTTAGCCTTTACAAAATTACTAATTGACGTTGCTGAAAATATTTTTCCTGTGTTGTCAGCCAAAAATTGACATAATCGTTCTAAAAATGGGACATTACGAACTTTATGCCGCAAGATAACATCTTTCAATAATACAGTATTAAAGACATCTCTCTGATAATCTGAAACCTCACGGCTATCTGTGATATTAAAGTTTCTTAATCCAGGTAATCCGCCTGCTTCTATATAGAGACGTAATGACTCATCAGAGTCAGTTAGTTGGTGAAAAATTAGAAACTCTTGATAAGTCAACGACTGAATATAGATACTATGATGTCGACCTCCCAAACGATTTGCCAGATCACTACTAAATAACTCAGCGTTACTACCGGTAATAATCACTTCGCAATTGGGCTCAATGCGATAAGCTCGTACAGATTTCTCGAAATCTTGAATGTCTTGTACCTCATCTATAAGAATATAGTTGGTGGTCGTCTTGGAAAGATGCGCTTCGATATAGCTATTGAGCTCAATATGATTTGTGATAAAGTCGAACTCTTTACTTTCCTTATCAATATATATCACATTTGCTCCATTTTGTTGTTTACGCTGCGCAAAATTTTTGAGAACGAAACTCTTGCCAACTCGCCTTTGCCCAGTCAGTACAATAATGGTTTGTTTACCCAGGTAATGTTCTATGCGTCTAATATATTCATCACGAGCAATAATGTCCATAATGCTTCATTTTTATAGTTCATATTCGATAAAAGTTGCGATTTTATTACTTTTATCGTGTAAATCCGCGGCAAAAGTACAACAAATATTTGGATTATGCAAATTAAATTATTCATTTTGCATAATTTATTTTAAATAATGCCTAAATTCGTTATGAAGAGGCGTGTAGGCTTCGCGTGTAGAGCCTACGGCGTGTATGCTTCGCGTGTAGAGCCTACGGCGTGTATGTCCTACGGACGTTTATAGGTGCAAGCACCGTGTAGGGCAACTACGTTGCGTGTAGAGCCTACGGCGTTTAGTGCCTGCGGCGTGTATGCTTCGCGTTTAGAGCCTACGGCGTTTAGTGTCCTGCGGACGTGTAGTGCAACTACGTTGCGTGTAGTGCCTGCGGCGTGTAGTGTCCTACGGACGTGTAGGGCAACTACGTTGCGTGTAGTGCCTACGGCGTTTAGTGTCCTGCGGACGTGTAGTGCAACTACATTTCGTACGCTATTGGCACGTACAGGATGGTCGCGAGATGGTCGCGGGAGCATTTGATGGGATGATCGCTTGATGAAGTCCTGATGAAGTCCTGAGGTGCTACGGGAGGTGAATCTACTCGTGATGGTATGGTTCGTTGCGGAGGATGGTCATGGCGCGGTAGATTTGTTCGACGAAGAGGAGTCGAATCATCTGGTGTGAGAAAGTCATCTGCGAGAGGCTGATAAGCCCGTCAGCGCGGTCGTAAACGTCCTTACTGAAGCCATAAGGTCCTCCGACCACGAACGTGACATCGCGACCGGAGGACATGAGTTTCTGTAGATGGGCAGCAAAGTCGAGTGAACGGTATTCGCGCCCATGCTCATCGAGAAGAATAGTGAAGGTGTTTCCAACGGCTTTGAGGATGAGTTCTCCCTCTTGCCGCTTTTGTATATCCATAGATATTTTGCCCTTCCCGCTTAGTTCGGGAATGACGCGCACCTCAAACGTGAGATAGTGTTTGAGGCGGTTGGTGTACTCAGTGATGAGTGTCTCTAACCGTGCGTTCGTCGTTTTGCCGACTACTAAGAGGGTAATCTTCATGCGATTAGTCGAGGATAGTTATTTTAGCGGAACATGCTGTTTCGCCGCGTGCATTCTTTTGCTGATACTGGATGCCGTCCGGATGAATGAGATAAAGAGTCTCAAGCGGTTCACCAAGTTTAGCTTCGTGCTGATAATTGATGTCGAGACGAACACGGTGTCCGATGTAATCGGGGCGCGCCGCATTGACCATGGTCTCAAGGTACTTGCAGGAGTTACAATGGTCGTTATAATCGACATCGGTATATTGCACGATGTGATGGGTAGAACCGGACGGTTCGGTAATAGGCAGTAGGCGTTGCGCACGAGGTATATCCAGACGCTCGCCGTCCACAGCTCCCTCGAAAATAGGGCTGTCGAAGATATTGACTATCTCGCGCTTGTCCATATCAAGCACAGCCCATTGGCTGGCACATTCACCTATCTGGCGGCGATTGCCGTCCTTGTCGGTGATATAAATACGGAAGTTACGCGTGGAAATCATGTGAGCGTGTGACTCAATCCACGTCTCAATAGTCATGTGCTCAAGGTAAGTGGGCACATAATCTAATATGAGCGCGAGTTTGGTGAGCACCCATGTTTTGCGTTCGGGATGAAGTCGGACAATACCAAATCCGAGTTGGTCCGCCACTGTTCCTGCTACTTCGAGCAGGTAGTTTTCCATATTAGGAAGTCGCAGACGCTTGGCGGCGTCCACTTCCTGATATTTGATGTTGTAGTCGAAGAAGTATTTCAAGATTTCGATATTTTATATTTTATATTTTATATTTTAGATTTGAGATTTTAGATTTGAGATTGGTTTTCTTTGAGCCAGCGGTCGAGCCAAGAGCGGAAAGTGTTTAAGTACCCAGTGGTTCTCGTCCGGATAGATGAGCAGTTCCGCCGGTACGCCTCGCATGATGGCTGCGTCGAAAGCTGCCATACCTTGGTTGGCTAAGATGCGGTAGTCTTTTTCTCCGTGAATGCAGAGAATAGGCGCATCCCACTTATCCACAAAATGGTGTGGTGAGTTAGCGAATGTGCGCTGTGCAATGGAGTTGGTTTTGTCCCAATAAGCACCTCCCATGTCCCAGTTGGCGAACCATTTCTCCTCGGTCTCAAGGTATTGCATCTCCATATTAAATATACCGTCGTGCGCGATAAAGGCTTTGAAACGTTTGTTATGGTGTCCAGCAAGCCAATAGACGGAGAAGCCACCGAACGAAGCTCCTACGCAGCCGAGGCGGTCTTTATCGACGTAGGGTAGGTTAGCGCATGCTTCATCAATAGCGGTGAGGTAATCGCGCATACATTGTCCGCCATAGTCGCCGGATATCTGTTCGTTCCACGCCATACCAAATCCGGGCAATCCGCGGCGGTTAGGAGCGACGATAATATAGTCACCGGCAGACATCATCATGAAGTTCCATCGGAACGACCAGAACTGCGATACAGGGCTTTGCGGGCCGCCTTCGCAATAGAGGATGGTGGGGTATTTCTTAGAAGGGTCGAAATGTGGTGGCAGAATAATCCAAGTCAGCATATCCTTGCCGTCCGTGGTCTTCTGCCAGCGCGGAATAACCTCGCCGCGCTCGATTTGGTTGTAGATATTGTCGTTCTCGCTTGTCAGTTTGTCCAGCAGTTGGTTGTATGTGTCAAACGGCTGCTCGTACCAAATCTCCGTGTGCGCATAGTCGCCGTTGTCCTTGCGCAGCCATTCGCTTACATCCATCCGGTATATCTCGTTGGCTTGACGCATTGAGTGACCGAGCAGGAACGCATAATGGTCGCTCACATCGCCCAAAACAAGGTCGAACTGCCCTTCGGTCAACCGGCTTATGTAACCGTTCATATTCACGTGATAGAGCTGTACCGTGCCGTGCCAACAGGCGGTGAAGAGTAGGGAACTGTCGTTGTACCAGGCGTACTCATCTACGTTGGTATCTATCGTGCGGCTCAGGAACCGTTTCTCGCCGGTTTGGAGGTTCATGACCATGAGTCGATTGAGGTCGGACTCGTAGCCATCGCGTTCCATCGACTGCCATGCAATCCATTGTCCGTCAGGCGAATAGGATGGGTTGGTATCATAGCCGCCGTTACCCTCGGTGATGTTCTTGTGCGTACGGGTTGCCACATCGTAGAGATAGATATCCGAATTGGTAGATACAGCGTATGCTAAGCCGGTCTTCTTGCGGCAGGTATATGCGACTTCGTTGTTGTTGGGATTCCAAGCGAGTTGTTCTATTCCCCCGAATGGTCGCATTGGGCACTCGAAAGCCGTTCCTTCCAGTATATTCACAGCTTCGCCTAACGTGGCTGATTTGATACGCTCGCCTTCGCCGTAATAGCGGAGGTCTAAATGGTAGATAAACGGCTGCGGCACCTCGTCCACCCATTCGTCCCAGTGCTTGTACATGAGGTCCGTAACGACACGTCCTGTAGCGAGTGGCAGGTCGGGATAGATATCCGCTGTCGTCGGGTGTGACTTGACAGTCTGAATCAGAATCACTTGGTCGCGCATTGGGGAGAGCAGAAAACCCTCTATGTCCTTTGCGCCTTCTACCTCCACTTCCTCACGGTCGCGACGCAGATAGAGTTTGCCGCCTTTGAGGTACGCGAGGCAGCCGCTGTTACCAAACCACGCCGGTTCAGCGCCTACGAACTCGTCCACTACTTTCATGTCCTCAAAGGGATTGCAAATACGAATCCAGGACGTAGAGCGATTTTCTTCGACGCTGTAGTAGGAAACGGTATAAGCCAATAATCCGGTTTCGATATCGCTTACAACGGCGCCGATACGTCCCATAGCCCAAAGTCCTTCGGGAGTAAGGCGTCCGCCTTCAATAGTTATTTGCGGTTTGGTGATAGGCGCTTTGGTGGTGTCGGTAGAACCATTGGAGCAACCGGCAAGTAAAAAGGCGAGTGATGCCATGATAATATGTTTCAGTTTCATAGGGTTATTTTTTGCCTAATTTGAGGATGATAGCACTCAGCGGTGCGATGGAAATGTCCGTTTGTTTGAGGTCGTAGTTTTTGCCGGTCAGTACGTCCTTACCGGATGTTTTGTACTTATCGAGAATCTCGGCATAGTGAGACGTAGGAATAGTCCGTGGTTGGTCGGCAGCGTTGATGTAAACAAAGATTGCTCCTTCGTCGGTATAGCGGAAATAAGAATAGGTATTATCGCGCGAGAAGAAGTGCATCGTTTTGCCGTTGTGGATAATCGGTTCGGACTTACGGAACTGGAAGAGTTTGGATTGGAAGTCAAACATATCTTTCTCTTCTGCTGTCAGTTCGTTCGGTTGCGGCAGCGGACGACGTAGGGTAGAGTGTCCGAGAGACATATCTGTTGATTTCATAGCGTACTCGTCGCCTGCGAAAATCTGCGGAATACCGCGCATCGTAGCCATCATGATATTACCGAGTTTGACGCGTCGTGGATCTTTGTCCTTAACGACATCGGCGAAGCGGTCCATATCATGGTTGCCGACAAAGATGAGCAGTTTATTGACGTCGGCATAGAGATAGTCCATTGCCAGTGCGTCGTAGACGCGTGTTAGTCCTCCGCCCCATCCGGCTCCGTCGTTCTCGAGGGCTTGGCGAATGGCTTCTTCCAGCGGGAAGTCCATGACGGTAGGCAGATTGCTGTCAAATCCGTCGTAGTTAGGCGTACCTGATTGCCAGTAAGCGACCGCTGAAGCGGGACGAGTCCAACATTCGCCAACGATATTGATATTGGGATATTCCTCGCGAATAGCTTTGAGCCACTCGGCACCCGGCAGACGCTCAATATACGGATATGTGTCCACACGTAGACCATCAAGGTCGGCATACTCAATCCACCAGATAGCCCATTGCTGGAAGTATTTGAGTAGGTCTTTGTTCTCGAGGTTCATGTCCGGCATGGGTTTGTCGAACCATCCGCGGTTAGACATGAGTCGGTCGTAAGTCGAAGCGTTGATGTCGTAATTAGCGGAGAAGACATTCGGCGTATTGGTGAACTCGTCGAACTGATTGACCCAGTCGTGTTATGGCAGGTCTTTCATCCACCAGTGCTCACTGCCGCAGTGGTTAGGCACCATGTCCATGAGGACTTTGATACCTTTCTTGTGCGCTTGTTGCACCATGGTGCAATAGAGCTCGTTGGAGCCGTAACGCGGATCGATATGATAG
>CADAAF010000155.1 GCA_902785805.1 uncultured Bacteroidales bacterium
CTACCATCAGTGGTAATTGCGCCGTGATGGTGGTGTAACTGTCTTTCCTGTTCTTCTGCAAGTAGGCGTAGTCGAACGTGCCGCCCACCGCTTGCGGGTCTATTTGATTAGGTAACAAGTAGGTAGCATCGTTGATACGAAGTCCTGACTGTGCATACTTACCCGCCAAGCCTGTCTGAAGCAGAAATGCCGAGCCGCGCCATTCATATCCCAAGCCTAAGGCGCCGCCGCCGCCGATGTCCATCTTGGCGCCCGGAGTAGAGCCTATATAGTTGGATATACCACCGTTAGCCCATATCACAAAACTGTGGGCTCCGAGGTTGTCGTTTGCCGTCATAGTCCATGGCAGCAAGGCGAACAGCGCAACGATAAGGTGTGAGTGTTTCATATTTTTGTGAGTGTGATGTTATTCAATCTGTAGCGTATCGTAAATGTGCAGTCTGTTCCGCACGTTTCGAGCGGGTCGTTATGCCAATCCTGCAGCAGCAGCCCGTTAAGGCTCTGCTGTAGGAGTGGCAGGATGTTCTATGACTTGCGTTTGGATGTTTTCAACGATGATTTCGTCGAAGACGACCTCTACGCGGCGGTTCTCGGCGCGTCCTTCAGGCGTTGAGTTGTCGGCTATCGGTTCTGTTTCGCCCTTTCCGATAGTGTTGATGCGGTTAGCGTCAATGCCGCGTTTAACCAGTTCAGCCTTCACGGAGTTGACACGTCCTTCCGACAGACGGAGGTTGTATTCGGCTGAACCCACATTATCCGTATGACCGATGAGGGTGATGTGAGCCGACGGGTGACGTTGCAGCAGGTCAGCCAATTCATCAAGTGTCTGGTCACTGATGTGGCGGATATTGGTCTTGTTGTTGTCGAAGAAGAGGTTCTCCATTACAATGGTATCACCTGCCTGGATAGTGTCGCCGTTATAGACAATCGTATCTTGCGGTATGATTTCCTCTTCTACCACTACGGTGTCCACTACTACAGGCTGTACTTTCTTCTTTTTCTTCTTTCTCTCTTTCTTGACGGGCGGTTGCTCGTAGAACTCGTAGTAGATATTGAATCGTACGCCTGCGTTCCAAGGAAGCATCTTGCCGGAAGCAAGTTGTGCATCGGTAGTGACGGATTTGATGCCCGTTATATCCACGTCTTGTCTTGTGTAGAAAGCATCTCCAGCATTAGGTGTCTTATGGTAGTCCATTACGCCCACGTTGGCATACAGAGCCACCTCGTAGTGCAGCAGTTGGGCAAACGGCAGTTTCTGCTTGGCGTTGTCCTTCGGAGGAGCGGGAATGGCAGCCTTCGAGGCAATGTACGGGTCAAGGTTGTAACCTATTTCGATTGCTACCTGCGGATTAAGCATGTTCAGGTTCATCTTACCATTGTCGCTCTTTGAGTCAGAGAAGAGTTTATGGTTACCCAATTCTGTATATGGGTCAATTCCTTTACCGTCTTGAATCCAGCGTGTAAAGTCGGTGTTGACGGAGTAGGAGTTCATTACAGGGAGACCTACGCGCACACCAGCCATTGCGTACAGTCCTTTATAGATGTCAGCACCGAACATCAAGGGCACGCCTACCTCAAAGGTGGACTGGCTCTCTTTGATGGATGAGAAATCGAAATTATAGGTGCTGTTTTCGGGGTAAATAAGTTCTGCTTGTTTCAGGATGCTGCCTTTGGCACTATTGCCGGCGTATGTTCCGTCAATACCCACCGTCATACGAAAACGGTTGTACTCCATCTTATAGCGGAACTCCAATCCCGCATTCAGCCCACCGGGGAACGAAAGCTGGGAACCGGAAATAGGGAACTGGCTGTAACCGATTTTAGGGCTCAGTCCGATGTAATGCAAAGGCTTGGTATAAGTCTGTTTGGCTTGTGTCCAAGCGCGGTCGGTTACGGATGTCGTCTTTTCAGCAAATAGCGTTAACGGCATTACTGCTACGAATAACAGTGCAATGTGTTTTTTCATTATTGTAGATACAAGTTTTATTTCACAATCCATTTTTTAGTAATCTGTCTGCCTTCGTTCGTGCGGAAGAACAAAAGGTATGTTCCTCGCGTAACGGACGGAGCAATCTCTATATCCGGCGAACCGTATTCTTCTCCGAAGAAGCCGTTTTGCAGTGCGCGGCCGGTCAGGTCATACAGCGTGTATTGACCCGATGTAGTTGTTACAACCTCCAGCTGTCGGTTATCACTGCGGCGGGGTGCCAACTCGAGTTCTCCTTTGAATTCGGGGTCGTTTGCCTTGTCAATAGTAGTCGGCTTGAAGGTGCATGTGCAGAATGACTTGGTCTCTCCTTTGCGAACCAAGGCGGCATAGAAAGTGTCGTTGGTATTAAGAGTATTATCGTTCCAGTCTTTGGAGTAGATATATGAGTGGTGTTCGCCTTTACCGATTATCTCTTGTCCGTTGCGATACCAGTGTACGGTGGCGACGGGATTACCGCCGTTGTACAGCTCGTTCTGGATAGAAAGTACATCGTTCCAACGCTGGTAGATAACAGACGACGGATAGAAGACGGTGAAGTTAATGGTGTGCTTCTCCTCCTGACCGCACTTGTTCATGACGGTAAGCGTCATCGTATAGTCATCGGGACGCGGGTATGAGTACATCCATTCGCCTGTCTTTTCCCAATAAACGGAGTCGTAAGGCATCGGGATAGTGATGACGCTGTCCATAGCCACACCGTTGATAGCAATCGCCTTAGTGATGTCCTTATATCCGGTCTTGCGGATAAACGTGTTGTCATCTATTTGTACGATAGTGCTGTCCTGGTTGTTCCAGTTGTCCGAAAAGTCCACTTTGATGTCCTTTACGGACGGGTAGATGGTAACAGGAGTCTCTTTTGTGTCATCCACTTTCTCTGTATAGTGGAAGCCTACATTGATTCCGCGTGCGTCACCGCAGATAGTGTCTTTGATAGTGAATGTACCCGGGCAGTCCAGCGCGGCGGCTTCCACGTGGATGCGGTAAATCTTCTTGGCGCACGACGTGCTGTAGTACTGCAGTTCGCTGCCGCTATAGTTCTCTATGTACTCATAGTCGCCCGTGTAGGAAATCTTTTCGCCTGAACGCGGCCATGTGAATGTTTTGCCAAAGCCTACTTCCACATCGTCATCTACAATCACCTCTGCAGCATCTACTACTTGTTCCAGTTCAAACGTGCCAACGTGGTTGGTCAGTTCGCAAACGTATGTGGCATCTTCGTCAGCGGCTTTCATACGCAGTTCGCGTTCTGTGGAAAGGGTAGTTGCTTTGTCTTTCTTGTCATACCAGCGGTACGAGAAACCCTCGGGAGCGGTAATGGAGATACTATCCTCGTCGCCCTCGCAGTCCTTCTTGAAGACTAACTCCTTCGGTGCACAAGTCACGTGTGCGTACATGTGCGATTCGTGGTGGTCTTCACAAATCTCTACGGCACTTTTTGACACGCTGCTGATAGCGCAATCATAATTAACTAAAGCACTTGTATCCATACTGAACAAACCCTGATGTACTATTAACCAGGTCGCCCAAGTTCTTCTCTGTTTCGCCAGCACCAGGGTCTATTATTTTGAAATCCTTATTGGTATAATATGCTGGCTG
>CADAAF010000156.1 GCA_902785805.1 uncultured Bacteroidales bacterium
AATGGGTTCCGCCTATTGACGAGGCTGAGCAACAGCTGCGCGAACTGCTCAATCAATACAAACAGAAACGCCAGGAGATGGCAAAGAAAGCCGAAGAAGAAATGGCGCAGAACCTCTTACGCAAGGAGAACATCCTCAATCAGATGAAAGAGATGGCACAAGCCGACTCGGCTGACGTAATGAGCAACCTGCAGAAGATGCGCGACCTGCAAGCCGAATGGAAGACCATTGGTGCCGTTCCGCCGCAAAAGTCACAAGAGATATGGAAACAATATCAGCTCTATCAGGAACAGTTCTACGACTTGGTAAAGATTAACATCGAGTTGCGCGACCTTGATTTCAAGAAGAACCTTGAGGCAAAAACCCTGCTCTGCGAAGCCGCAGAGAAACTGCAGGAGAACGAGAACATAGTGGAAGCAGGACGCGCATTGCAACAACTGCATAACGAGTGGGCAGAGATTGGTCCGGTGGCACGCGAGTTACGTGAAGACTTATGGAATCGCTTCAAAGCTGCCAGCACCGTAATTAACAAACGGCACCAGGCATATTTCGATGCACTTCACGAGCAGGAGCAGGCTAATTTGGAACAGAAACAGGCTCTTATTGAGCGACTCAAGGCCGTTGACCTGACACAAATAACCACAGCCAAGCAGTGGAATGATGCCCAGCAAACCATACAGACCATACAAGACGAATGGCGCAAAATAGGATTTGCTCCAAAGAAACACAACCAAGCCATCTACGAGGAATACCGCAACTTGTGCAACGCTTTCTATAAAGCTCGCACCGCTTTCTTCAAGGAACGCCGCGACGAACTCAGTGAAAACCTCAAAGCCAAACGCTCACTCATTGACCGTGCTACCGAATTGCTTAACAGCGAGCAGTGGCAGGAGAAAGCAGATGAGATGCGCAACTTGCAGAAAGAATGGAAGACAGTCGGACCGGTAATTCATAAACTCTCCGATGAGTTATGGCAACAGTTCACTGCTATCTGTGACCAGTTCTTTGAGAAGAAACGCGGCTTGGACAAGAGCGCACGCGACGAGCGCGAAAAAGCACGCACCGACAAAACGATGCAATCGGGCGACCGCAGCAAACTGATGCGCCTCTACGAGAACCTGCAACAGGAAATCAAAACGGCGGAGAACAACATCCTCTTCTTCACCGGCAAATCCAAAAGCGGCAACCGTATCGTGGAGGATATGCAGAAGAAGATTGATATCCAAAAGCAGCAACTGAAAGAGATTGAAGGAAAAATCAACGCCTTGGACAACGAAGAAAACGCTTGACCCTATGGAGATTCTCAACTACAAAGACGTAGAGATTCGCCGACACGAACAGATTGTGTTAGACCACATTGACTTGTCCGTGCAGTCGGGGGAAATGGTTTATCTGCTGGGGCGCGTTGGTTCGGGAAAATCCACGTTTCTCAAGTCGCTCTACGCCGAAGTGCCGTTGCATAGTGGACGGGGAACGTTTGTCGGATACGATTTGAACAATATCCGCTCACGCGATATACCTATGCTGCGTCGTAAGATTGGGATTGTGTTTCAGGATTTTCAGCTATTGCCTGACCGCACGGTGGAAGATAACTTGCTCTTTGTCTTACGGGCGACGGGATGGAAAGACAAGCAGGTTATGCGCTCTCACGTGCAGGACACGCTCGCACAGGTGGGAATGGGCGACAAAGCATACAAAATGCCGTACCAACTCTCCGGCGGTGAGCAGCAACGCGTAGTCATTGCCCGCGCACTGCTTAACTCGCCCGAAGTCATCTTGGCTGACGAGCCTACCGGCAACTTGGATTTCGACACCGGCAAGGAGATAATGGAACTGCTGTACGGTATACGCCAAGCGGGAATGACCATTATCATGTCCACCCACAACCGCTCGTGGCCCGAACTCTTCACAGGACGTAAGTTGCTTTTTGATAGCGGTCGGGTAAGCGAGAATGTGGCTCAATAGACTACGAGGTCATAGTTCAATAGACCATCTGTCCTGTTACTTTTGACAACATACATCGCACCTGCCGCACGGGTGCGGTGTTTCTTCCCCGAAATACCGAAGCAGGAACTGCTGACGACATTCGGTTCGTTGTTCTGCGTATGCAAGCATCGCTGACTGACGGTTCACATATCGCGTCAAACGCTCCTCGTAGAAAGCCTTTGGTATATACACCTCTTTCTGCCTGTCTTGCCTGAAGGCAAACAGACAAGCGCAAGTGCGCGGAATATAAATCAGGATACGCCTTTTAGCCAATTCGACAAGCGTCCGGTGGAGACTTTCTGTCATCTCTTCATGCAGATACTGCAGGTCGGTAAACACTCCTGGATAAGTCCGCATCAGTTTGGTGATAAGCGTCTTCTGCTCAGTCGAAAGTGAATAAGCGTATAACTCTTTGGCAGGTACAAGTAGCCGTACACGCGCTTGCGTCTCCTGTTCTTCCTGAAAGATGATATACTCCGCCATATCCAACAGATGCAGAGCCGAATACGTAGGAAGCAGAGGCAACCGCATCCTCTTGCACACATCGTCCACATGCAGTGCAAAAGCATGACCGGCTCCGCTTTCCAAGCCTACTACAAGATAATCACACACCTTGTTATAGACTTCTTCCACAAACTCCCTCGCAGGGAAATTATCGTATTGGCGTTTCTTCAGTTTGGTACGGTCATCTTTGGAATAGAGCAGCACGGCATACGCTGTTTTGCCGTCTCTTCCTGCCCTGCCCGCTTCCTGCGAATACGCCTCAAGACTGTCGGGCAGGTCATAATGGATAACCAGACGCACATCGGGCTTGTCTATCCCCATTCCGAACGCGTTGGTGCAAACCATTACGCTTTGGCTCTGTTGCCACCTTTTCTGTCTTCGTTCGCGCTCGTAGGTATCCAAACCGGCGTGGTAATAATCGGTATTGAGCAGTTGGGCAAGTTCCTGTGCTCTCTTACGGTTGCGAACATAGACAATCGCTGAGCCTTTCACCCTGCCGAGTATATACTGCAGTTGCTCTGTTTTGGTAAGCATAGTCATATCCTCAAGGGCGGAAGAACGGTCTGTACGGCAGTAGCGGACTATATAGCGCAAGTTGGTGCGCGAAAAAGACTGCTTGAGGACGTTGGGGTGGCTGAAATGGAGTTGCTTTTGTATATCCTCCGCCACTTCGGGCGTAGCCGTAGCGGTCAGTGCCAAGACGGGGACATGTCCCAATGACTCTTGCAAGAGGTCGCGCAACTCACCTATACGCAGGTAAGACGGACGGAAATCGTAACCCCACTGACTGATACAATGTGCCTCGTCCACGGCTATAAGTTTTATCGGAAGATAGGTCAGGCGACGGCGAAAAGACTCGCTTTCCAGCCGTTCGGGAGAGACGTAGAGAAAACGGTAAGGACCGTACTGGCAATTGTCGAGGGCTGTCTCCTGTGCCTGACGGGACATACCTGTATAGATGACGGCAGCACGTATGCCCCGTCGAAGCAAGTGTTCCACCTGGTCTTTCATTAGTGCAATCAGA
>CADAAF010000157.1 GCA_902785805.1 uncultured Bacteroidales bacterium
TCTATGAACAAATGCAATGTCGCGCTTAATTGTTTCATTGCCTGCTTGTAAGTGGATTCTACAGCCTTTACGCTATTCCCTTGTGAGTTGGTTTTAAACTCCACAAAGCGCATATCGGTTGCGTTTAAGATGGCACAATCACACCTTTTCTGCTTGCTGCGTTGTGAAACAAGTTTGTTGTCTATTTGCAGTATTGTAATATCTTCTTCCTTCGCATTCCTGATTGTCAAAGCCCTTCCTGTCAAATATTCTTTTGAGGTATTATCAACCAAAATGGTGTATCCTGTTGCATCACTATCAGCAATATGAATCTCAATTTGTGCGCTTGAAAACAGGCAATTCGCGACAGTAGAAGCATATCCATTAAAAGCACTTTGCAAGCGTAACTCTGTAATATTTAACGGCAATGTCGGCATAAGAGGCATTAGAACATTAGACGGTACAAATTCTGGAATATAACAGACAAGTCTTCGGAGATGCTATCCAAATAATTCTGCGAAATCATACCTGTCTGCTCATTCAATACAGATTCAGCGGTTCCATCAGTCTGCACCGCAAATACGCCTATTTCTTCCGGCTTGATTACGGCAATCGGGTTCACGATATCTTTTATTTGTTCTTTTTTGCCTTGTTTATCTAAAATACCTGCGAACAAAAGGATATTAAGTTGAGTAAGTATATACGGACTATGCGTTGTAATTGTAAAGGAATGTCGTCTGCCGACTTTATTACATGTAGTGAGCAAATAATTAATCAGTTGCGCCTGTGTGGACGGGAACAGATTCTGTTCCGGTTCTTCAATAATAAAATCTGTAGTGACCGGAGTAGTGAGTTGATTATATAACTTATATCTATCTAAAATTACTTTGTTGTTATTGCCTTTATATGCGAGTTGCAAAAAGTCATTATATATTCCCTTCTGATCTTTTGAATCCTCTGAAAGTATGTTTCTAAAACTTTCATCCAACGATGGATATAGTGTTTCAATTCTTACATTTAACATTTTTTGTTCCAACTCCTTTTCGTAAGAAGTTGTTTTGCCGTAATTAGCAAAATACAGGTCGGAATAGTAATTTAGAAGAAGAGCGAGAGGTGTTACAGACTGCAAACCACTTGAAGCGTCCGACAGAGTAATATCATACGTTTTGCCGTTAGTATGGATTATTTTGTCCTTATTGAGTTTCGCATCCTTGTCATAGTAATATTCCATATTGAGGTCAAGAATATTCAGCCTATGACTCTTGTCGTACATATTGCGAGCATCAAACCAATCAAATGTAAAACTGCGCAAATTGGTATTCGTTCCAACAACCATTCGCTCCAATTCCGGCAGTGCTACCATATTACGGTCAGACGGTATATAAATAATTTTCTTGCGTTTATATGACAATTTGTCTAACAATCGCAAGCTAAATTCGTTCGCATTGTATGTAATATGTATATATTCTGACTGATATTCAAGTCTCGAATCGGCATTAAAGTAGCCATGCATCTTATGATAATTTTCCGCCTGTTCTTTGAAATCATCTGCATTGGCAAATAGTTTGTCTGTCAATGTTGTGACTGCCCTTTTCTCAACCCAAGTGCAGAAACTAATCAGCTTAGCAATGGTGCTTTTACCACTACTTTGCGGTCCTATAAAAACATTGAATCGTTTGAGTTCAACGTCTATTGCTTTAACAGGACCGATGTGTTCAAGATGCAAGTGCGCCATATATGCAAAATTCCTATTTCACGCCGCAAATGTACGACTATTTTAGCGAATTACAAAAAGTTTTCAGCTTTTTGTGTGGATTATAGTGTATTCTTTAGGATATTATAGTGTATTCATTAGTGGATTTTAGTGTATTCTTTAGGGTGTTCTACTCGTTATGGGCTTTGAGGTCCTGGTAGATGAGGGCACGGATGAAGGTGTTGAGGGCGTGGTACTGCTTTCTCCTATGCGTATTGGGGTCCGTCGGTGCTTGCGGGTCGGGCTTGCGAATCTGCTTCCTGAAACGCTCTTTGTAGTCGGCGAGAAGCGATGCTTGCGCGGCTTTTTCCGGGTCTTGGAGAATTTCTTTCATTACGGTTTCGGGATTGTCCGACATTTGGGCTGCCTTCAGTTCTTGGTCAAGGCGAATGAGCTCGGTAGTGAGGCGGTTGGCTTCGCGGAAGATATTGATATTGCGGAGTTCCTCGCCCTGCGGCGGGTTCTTCTTGTAATCGCGCGGATGCCGGACAGCATAGGCTTCCTGTCTGCCTTGAAAAATAACCCTGCCATTGTCGTCCTTGTACTTTTTCTGCCTGTTGATGATGCCGTTGCGGACAAACGTGCCGTGAACTTCGGCAAACGGTACTTCGAGATGTATTATTGCCATAGTAGTATGAGTTTTGAAAGTTTATGTTGTGTATGTTATATTGTCGTATTCTGACGGTGTCGGGACGTTGATATGATGTTGTTCCTGTTGCTTGGTTATTGTGTTCCTACGGTGAGAGTAGGGGAATAACGCGGTAATCACCCGCTAATCACCCGCTAATCACCCGCTCCAAGTAGCATAAAACACGCTGCAAAGATACTGCATATTGCGAAGGTGTGCAAGAGATTTCGGGAAATAATTTGCATGCGCTGAGAAATTTTGGATATTGCACTTATGCGCCTGTAAAACTATTCCTTATACAATTAACAGCAACGATGCGCAGGAAACGTCCTGCGCATCGTCTGAAAGTAATGATAATGCCCCAACGGCAATTATCGACAGTCAACTGTCAATTACCAATTTATCAGCAGCCAATTATCAATTTATCAACTGTCAATTATCAATTTATCAGCAGTCAATTATTACAGCGTCTCCAAGGTGCGGCAGAGCCATTGCCAGCAACGACCGGTAGAAGAGATACTCAGTCTCTCCTGCGGCGAGTGTACGCCGTACATTTGCGGGCCAATGCTCACCATATCGAGGTACGGGTATTTCTCCAAGAACAGACCGCACTCCAATCCGGCATGGATAGCAAGCACTTTGGGCTCGGATTTGAACAAGTCCACGTAGGCTTTCTTGACCACTTCCATCAGAGGCGAATGTACATTGGGCTTCCATCCCGGGTATCCGTCGCCGTGGGTTATCTCGTCACACGCAGCAGAGAGGGCACACTCGACCTTGTCCTTGATATAGTGTTTCTGGCTCTCTACGGATGAGCGTTGGCTGGTGTTGATTTCCACATACCCGTCGCGCATCTTGACCGAAGCGAGGTTAGTGGAGGTCTGTACCAGTCCGGGCATATCGCGTGACATCTCGACCACTCCGTGCGGGCAAGCCATAATGGTGCGTATGAGGCGTTTAGCCTGCTCTTCGGGAATGAATGCGGCAGGCATATCGGTGCTCTCAAGGTCGAAGTGCATATCTTTTTCGAGGTCGCTCAGTTCGCCTTCGATGGCAGCGACATACTCGTTGAAGCGTATGCGGAGGTTCTCCTTCTC
>CADAAF010000158.1 GCA_902785805.1 uncultured Bacteroidales bacterium
ATCTCCAACTCTCTTTCGGTCAAGCACATCCACGACGGGTTGTTGGGATTGGAGAAAAGCATAGCCGCAATACGTCCCGTCTTGAAATGACGCTCCAGTTCTTCTGCAAGTTTCTCGCCGCGATAATCGGCTACATCAAAGCAGTCCACACGCACACCGATAACCTTGCATTGCTGTTTCTGAACAGGGAAACAAGGGTCAATGAACAATACCGTATCACGCTTCTTGTCCAACTGCGACATAGTCATATTCAGTGCAAAGGCTGCTTGCATCGAACCTACAGTCGGAACTATACAGTCATCGGGTATATCCAACCCTACAAACGCTTTCATGAACTCCGAACCCCAATGCTTGACCTCCGGAATACCCGTTATGACAGGATACTTGGAACCAAATCCATTAAGCAGTGCCTCGTGCTCTGCCTCTATACCAATCTTTTCGGCAGGAAGACCGGGTTCACCCAACTCCATGTGAATGAACTCTTCGCCGGTAGCCCGCTCAATGTCCTTTACTACCCCCACCAACTGACGGATAGAGGCAGCACCCAGTTCATGCGCATCTCTCAAACCGAAATCAATACATATATGATCTACGGTCGATTTATCTAACGGAAAAGCCATACACTCTTGTCATTTCGATTATTTTCCACCCTGCATTTTTTCAACGGCATACTTGTATCCTGCTTCCACGGCTGCTACATTGGTTGCAACAACGGCATCGCCTTTGCGGGCAAAGACACGCTGCACACCGGCAATCATCTTATCATGGTCAATGCCAAGCATCGGTATGGCAGCCCCAAGCAAGACCATATTGGCAGCTTGCTGCGGTGCACCGGCTTCTTTGGCAAGTGCCTCCACATCCAACAACACGTGGTTCTTGAAAGCTTTCACGTGGTTCAGCACCTCGTTGATGTCCGGATAGTCAGGTATATTGACAAACGGTACAGACGATGTAACAATCCATCCTTCGGGAGCAAGGTACGATACATACCGCAGTGCCTCCATCGGCTCAAGCGAGATAATAAGGTCGGCATCGCCTTTCTCTATGAGGTCACTCATAATAGGGTCGGACGAGAGACGCAAGTTAGACTGCACATCTCCTCCCCGCTGGCTCATACCGTGAACCTCCGCCTGCTTCAAATACAACCCCTCGGCAAGAGCTGCTTCACCAATAACTGTTGCGATGGAGAGGATGCCTTGTCCGCCCACACCGGCAAGTATGATATTCTTTTTCATAGTCGTGTTTCTTTAAGATTGGAAATAATTCGGTTTTCGTTTTTATGACAAGCACTCACTTATTTCTTCGCTTGTTTGAGATGACGTTTGAGCGTCTGGATACATTCGCGACGAGCGATGACTACGCTTGTTCCCTTATAGTCAATCTCTTCACGCAGTACCTGCTTAATTTCGTCCATATTCTTGGGCAGCGGCACGACTACGCGCACATGCTCTTTCTCCACACCTACACCGTAGCAAATCTGCTCCAAGCGTCCTGTACCTGCGGAGTCCTGACCGCCGGTCATTCCTGTAGTAAGGTTGTCGGAGATAAGTACCACCACATTGGCATTGGAATTGACGCAATCCAACAGTCCTGTAATACCCGAATGGGTAAACGTGGAGTCACCAATAACGGCAATGGAAGGATGTTGTCCTGCATCGGCAGCACCTTTAGCCATTGTGATTGACGCACCCATTTCAACGCAGGCATGAATAGCGTGGAAAGGCGACAATGCACCTAAAGTGTAGCAACCTATATCTCCGAAGATACGCGGCTGTTCATATTCGCGTGCCACCTCATTGAGTGCGGCATACATATCTCTGTGTCCGCATCCCTGACACAAAGCGGGCGGGCGGTTCGTTACTATGCTGTCCGCTTTCGGAGTAGATAATGCCTCCATACCCAATGCCGTGCGAACACAATCGGGCGACAACTCACCCATACGTGGGAGTGCACCTGTCAGACGACCGATAATACGTACCGACGAAGGCACCATACCGCGCAAAAGTTCTTCCACAACCGGCTGACCTTCTTCCACTACCAATATCTCTTTTGCTCCGTCTTCCACCATCTTCTTAATCATTGTTTCGGGCAGCGGGTATTGAGTCACTTTCAGCACACTTGCATCACGCCATTCGTTGGCATCCTTGTGGTGAAGCACTTCCATCAGGTAGTTGTAGGCAATACCGCAGGTTACAATACCGCGTTCTGGACGTGTACCGCGCACATACCTGTTCATTCCGCATGTCTCAGACAGCCGTACAAACTCACTCTGTGCGGCAACCAACTCGGCATAGTTCTTCTTAGCAAAAGCAGGCAGCAGGATAAAGTGCTGTACATTCTCCGGCAGGGACATAGTGTTCTGTGCTTTCGGACTATCGGTAGTCTCCACCACTGCACGCGAATGTGCCATACGGGTAGTAACACGCAGCAGAACAGGCGTATGCATCTTCTCGGACAAGTCAAATGCGGCTTGCGTCATATTGTATGCCTCCTGCTGGTTGCTCGGCTCAATAGTCGGTATCATTGCAAACTTGCCATAGAAACGGCTGTCCTGCTCGTTCTGCGAGGAGTGCATAGATGGGTCATCAGCAGCAACCACTACCAAGCCGCCATTAACGCCCGTTATAGCCGCATTCATAAAAGCATCGGCGCACACGTTCATTCCCACATGCTTCATACAAACCAGGGCGCGCTTGCCCATATACGCCATACCGAGTGCCGCTTCCATTGCTGTCTTCTCATTGGTAGCCCAACGGCAAAAGATGGCACTTTGAACCTTACCTTTGGCATTCTGCATCTGTATGTACTCCGTAATCTCCGTGGAAGGTGTCCCCGGATAAGCATACACGCCGCTCAAACCTGCATCGATGGCACCTTGAGCGATTGCCTCATCTCCTAATAGCAAATGTTTCATGATGGTTATAATTTAGTTGAACAATAAATGACTCTTTCAAAACGCCGCAAAGATAACATAATTTTCGGACGCTATCAAAGCGTTGTACATTTTTTCACAGGTTTGTTCTGCATCTTCTGCGTTCTGCAGTCTGACTGCTTAGCGGGTGCAAAGATACGATAGCGGGGAAACGCGCGTTCAGTTTATTTCAGTTTACTCATGCGATTTCAGTTTATTTCAGTTTACTGTCTGTTTTTTTGCATGCAAAGGTACTTATGAATTGTAAATAATTATACCCCTCCATATATAAGGCAAAAAAATGCCAAAATCTATCACCTAAAAAGCAACTTTTTTTACTTTTTTTGCATTTTCTTTGTAAGGGGCTGTAAATGAAGCGGTGTTCAAATGCTATTTGAACGCAACGGACAAAACAGCATGGACTGTTACGGACAGCTCATGGGAACTGAAATTTTGCGCAAAGATACGATAGGGG
>CADAAF010000159.1 GCA_902785805.1 uncultured Bacteroidales bacterium
ACAAGGTGTTCACCCGTGTCGGAGCGAGCGATAACATAACGTCCGGCGAATCGACATTTATGGTGGAAATGAACGAGGCAGCCGGCATACTGAACAACCTGAGCGAGCGTTCGTTAGTACTCTTCGACGAGTTAGGTCGCGGCACATCCACCTACGATGGTATCTCCATAGCGTGGGCTATAGTGGAATACCTTCACGAAAACCGCTATCACGCCAAAACGCTGTTTGCCACCCACTACCACGAACTGAACGAAATGGAACGCACGTTTGAGCGTATTCGCAACTACAACGTGTCCGTTCGCGAAGTGGACGGCAAAGTGATTTTCTTGCGCAAATTAGCGGCAGGCGGTTCGGAACACAGTTTCGGTATCCACGTTGCTCAATTGGCGGGTATGCCGAAGTCGATTGTGGAACGCGCCAAAATCATCCTTGCCGACCTTGAAGGCAAACAAACCAACAAAGCGGGTGCACTGCAATCGGTAGCCCAAAGAGAAGGTATGCAATTGTCGTTCTTCCAGTTGGATGACCCTGTATTAGAACAAATACGCAATGAGGTAAAAGCACTTGACATCAATAACATAACTCCCATTGACGCACTTAACAAATTGTCTGAAATCAAAAAATTAGTAGGCGGATAGCCCACAAAGAATATGACTTTACTTCTTCTTTTTCTACTTCTGTCCATTGCTCTGTCGTTCCTCTGTTCGCTGTTAGAATCGACACTGATGTCCACGACTCTCAGTTACATCACCTTACGCGAGCAGGAAGGCTATAAACCGGCAGTCCGCATGAAACAATACAAGACCGAACCTGATCAGCCGTTGGCGGCTATTTTGTCGTTCAACACAATAGCCAATACTGCCGGTGCCACAGCTGTCGGACATCAAGCCACTTTAGTGTTCCAGTCGCTCCCTATCGGTGTGGTAAGTGCCGGTATGACGCTGCTCATTCTGATTTTTGCAGAGATTATTCCGAAGAAAATAGGCACTACCCATTGGAACGGACGAAGCCTCGGTGAGCCGTGACGAGGTGGTGGCGATGGCAAGTGTAGGCGAAGAAGAAGGAGTGATTGAAGAGGACGAAAACAAGTTTATTCACAACATCATACATATCGATGACGTGAAGGCAAGCGACGTGATGACCCCGCGCGTGGTGGCATCCATAGCAAGCGAGCAGATGACGTTGCGCGAGTATTATGAAGACGACCAATACGACCATTTCTCGCGCATACCCGTCTATGCCGAATCGCCCGAATACATTACTGGATATGTGTTGCGCGACGATGCTTTAGAAGACCTTGCGGAAGACAATTTTTCCAAAACATTAGGCGAAATCAAACGTCCTATCCCCATCTACAATGAAGATATGTCGATAGGTGAAATCTTCGACCTGCTGCTCAAAGAGCGCAGCAAAATAGCCGCTATCATTGACGAATACGGCTGCTTCCAGGGTATCCTGACTATGGAAGATATAATAGAAACCATCTTCGGATTGGAGATTGTGGACGAGAACGACGAGATAACCGATATGCAGGCTTACGCCCGCGAACGCTGGCAACAACGACTGAAAAGATACAAGAAAGAGAAGAAATGATGCTGAACGACAAAAGGGAAAGACGGTCGGCGATAGGGATGTGGCTGTTTTTGG
This sequence comes from uncultured Bacteroidales bacterium, assembly GCA_902785805.1. Taxonomy (GTDB): domain Bacteria; phylum Bacteroidota; class Bacteroidia; order Bacteroidales; family Paludibacteraceae; genus Colicola. The sequence continues at coordinate 1,648 of CADAAF010000159.1, forward strand.
TTTCGCCGACAATACTCGGGTTGATTTTGGCGGATAATATATCGTCTGCCGATTTCCGCTATATGGCGAACACGACAACTGGAGATATAGCGGCTTATATTCTTTATATAGTGGCAGGATTGGCGTGCTACATAATGGGATTGGCGTTGCTTAAACGCCGCACGTTCTTCTATGTAGCCACAATCGTTTTCGTACCGGCAGGAATAGAGATTGTGCATCTTATTCTTAACGGTGCCACCACTTCCCTACTCTTTCTCTATACGTGCGTAATAGCCGAGCCGGGTGAACTGTGGGAACTGTTCACCACCTACTGGTGGGTTCTGTTCACGGCAATGATCCTATGGACCATATATCTTATACTCAACTACCGCTATGTACATAACGACTACCTTATATCCCGTCCCGTTGTCCGTTACAGCATAGCGGCTGTGTGTCTGCTTTTCTATATAGTTTGCGGCAGAATGGAGCCGGTACGTCAGTCCAATCCGACGGACATCTTCCTTGAAACAGCCGAAGTCATACGTCTGCAACACACTATTCGCCATAGCGACAAGACATTGCAGGACTTTCGTTTCGGAGCAACGTACCACGGAGATAATGCATCCGCCTCTTCGGATGATGAACTGGTCGTTTTCTTGGTGGGTGAGACCTCCCGTTACGACCACTGGCAGTTGAACGGCTATGAACGTGCCACCTCTCCCCGATTAGCAGAAAGGGGCGGAGAAATCATCAGTTTCGACAGTTGCTACAGCGTGAGTAACCTGACCGCCATCAGTGTGCCGATGATGTTGTCGCGTGCCGAACCTGCCACACAAGAACTGTTCTTTATGGAAAAGAGTTTGCCGGAAGCCTTTCAGGAAGCGGGTTACAGGACAGCATGGATTGCCGACCAGAGTTTTACCAACGAGCAACTGCTACGTATCTCGTCCGCTTGCGATGCGTCCTACTACTTTGAAGCGGGTAGCAAGTTGCAACGCTCGTATATGGACACTGTTCTGCTGCCGCCGTTAGGACATGAGTTGCTAGCCGCCAAAGGTCATAAAGAAATGATAGTCATCCATTCCTTGGGTTGCCACTTCAAATACTCGGCACGTTATCCCACTACATTCTGTGTGTTTGAACCGGACTTGAAAGAGAAAGATATACGCTCCATTATCAAAGACCTTGACCTGACAAGCGGGCGGCTCATTCGCGACAAAGTGGTACTGAACGAAGTGCGCGAACTCTTCATCAACAGTTACGACAATGCAATTCTCTATACCGACTTCTTTATTGATGCGGTTATCCGCCTATTGGAGCAGACCGGCAGACCGGCCGTGCTGGTCTATGTGGGTGACCACGGCGAAAATCTGTTGGATGACGAAAAGAATATGCTGATGCACGGCACATACTACGGCAGCAAGTACGAATACCACGTTCCTTTGTTCGTTTGGACCTCTTCTCAATACAGGCAAGCCTATCCTAACAAGGTGCGAGCCATAGAAGCAAACAGACATAAAGCGTTCAGCACCATGTACTTGTTCCACTCCTTGTCCGACCTCGGGAACATACGTTTTCCCAATTGGAACCCCGGACATAGTTTCTGTACCGACTCGTGTCAAGCGGAGCATCCTATCATCGGTTTGGATGCCAACCTGAAGTGCAAAGAACTACCTCTATAATAACGACACACCATAAATTTACAGATTATGCAATACTTTTTAGCAATCATCGGTGGCGGTCCCGCTGGTTACACCGCCGCAGAAAAGGCTCTGAAAGCCGGAAAACAAGTAGTTATTTTTGAGCAGGAGTCGTTGGGCGGTACATGCCTGAACGTAGGTTGTATTCCTACCAAGACGCTGCTTTACAGTGCCAAACAGTACTTCAACGCAGTTAATGCCGACAAGTACGGTGTTCACGCCGATACGGTCAGTTTCGACTATGGGAAGATGGCACAACGCAAGCAGAAAGTGGTACGCAAACTTGTGGCGGGTATCAAGCAGCGTTTGAAAAGCGACCTCTGCACAGTGGTCAATGCCGCAGCAAAAGTGGTAAGCCGCACGGACGAAAAAGTGGTTGTCGAGGCCAACGGCGAGCAGTATGAAGCTGCCAACCTGCTTATCTGCACGGGTTCGAACAATTTTGTTCCTCCCATTACGGGTGTGAAGGACAACCCTGCCGTATTGGACTCAACGGACGCTTTGGCGGCAACCGAATTACCGCAATCAATGATTATCGTGGGCGGCGGCGTGATTGGAATGGAGTTTGCCACGCTGTACCACGAGTTAGGCGTTCCCGTGACGGTGGTCGAAGCGATGCCGCAGATCCTGCCCAATCTGGACCCCGACATAGTGAAGATGCTGCGCGACAAATACGAGAAGAACGGTATCCGCATTTTGACCGATACAAAGGTTATGTCTTTGGACGGCGGCAAGGTGACTGCACAAACTGCCGAAGGCGAGGAAGTGACGTTAGAGGCAGAACATGTGCTTATCAGCGTAGGCCGCCGCTCTAATATGGCAGGTTTGGAGGCACTGACCGACCTCGCCGTCAATCGCGGTATAACCGTGGACGGGAAGATGCGCACCAACCTCAAGAACGTCTAT
>CADAAF010000160.1 GCA_902785805.1 uncultured Bacteroidales bacterium
GTGTACGTTGATGAGACCGAGTTTCTTGTTACCCTTGGCAGCCTCGTAGTCGATGACTTCGCGGATAGCCTCGCAAGCCGAACCCATACAGATGATGATGTTCTCTGCTTCGGGGTCGCCGTAGTATGAGAACGGACGGTATTTGCGACCGGTGATTTCGGAAATCTTGTCCATGTAGTCCGAAACGATGTCAGCCACCTCGTTGTAATACGGGTTGCATGACTCGCGGTGAGTGAAGAACACGTCGGGGTTCTCAGCCATACCGCGCATCACGGGACGCATAGGCGAGAGAGCGCGATTGCGGAATGCCTGCAGAGCCTCCATATCAACGAGCGGACGGAGGTCTTCCATATCAACGACCTCTACTTTCTGATACTCGTGTGAGGTGCGGAAGCCGTCGAAGAAGTTGAGGAACGGCACGCGTGATTTGATAGTGGCAAGGTGAGCCACACCGGCGAGGTCCATCACTTCCTGTACGGAACCTTCAGCGAGCATAGCGAAACCTGTCTGGCGGCAAGCCATCACGTCTTGGTGGTCGCCGAAGATACAGAGCACATGCGAAGCGAGAGTACGAGCCGAAACATGGAACACTGCCGGGAGCAACTCGCCGGCAATCTTGTACATGTTAGGAATCATAAGGAGCAAACCTTGCGAAGCGGTAAAGGTAGTGGTGAGCGCACCGGCTTGCAGTGAGCCGTGCACGGCACCTGCGGCACCTGCTTCGGATTGCATCTCCTGAACGAGCACTGTCTCGCCGAACATGTTCTTGCGGCCTTGAGCAGCCCACTCGTCAACATTCTCCGCCATCGGCGACGACGGAGTGATAGGATAGATAGCAGCCACCTCTGTGAACATATACGCGATATGCGCAGCAGCGGTATTACCATCCATGGTCATCATTTTTTTCTTTTTTTCTTCTGCCATGATTGTATGTATTTATTAAATGTTAATAAAATATCTTTTATTCGTTGTCTTGGTTAATAAGGTTTACTACCACTTTCACCATCGTGTCTTTCTCCTCCGTGCGGCTTTCTGCTATCATCAGAATTATATTATGTTTTGAACTATTGCATTTTTTGCAACAGTTGTTTCCATTTTGGAAACACTTGATAGAGTTCAAACTCATGGCTGTTATCCATATTACTGATATACTTGGATATAGCGGCTTTCTTAACACCAAACAATTCCGCTATTTGGTTCTGTGTAAGCCAAACAGACTCCCGTTCTATCTTAACAGGCAGTACCAATGCACCATCCGGCGCACGGTAAATCACTATTTCTCCTCTATTCGATTGCGGTGTCATAAATATGCTATCCATATACTATCTATCCCTATAGTGAATCATACTACAATATGCAGGACTTCTACTGAAAAGATGTAAGTTGCAAAGAGGTTCTTTTACCTTTCATATAATATGATTGTATCGGGTAATTGATTGTATGGGGTAATATGATTGTATCGGGTAAATTGATTGTATCGGGTGGGGAGGTTGTATTCTCAGTTCATCAGTATTCCGTTCTGCCAAGACAGGTTGGGATAGGTCTTGCGCAGGTACTCCACCGACTGCTTCACATCGCTGCTACCGCTCGTTGCAAAGGGGATGAGTGTCTTGCCCTGCAGCTGCTCCAAGTTGTTGTCAATCCATGAGTTGATAATGCGCGGGCAGATACCCCACCAGATAGGATAACCTACATAAACAGTGTCGTAAGGCATAATGTTCGTGCATTGCTTGATGGCGGGTCGTGCTTCCTCGTCCTGCATCTCAAGCGAGGAGCGCGACTGCTTGTTGCGCCAGTCAAGGTCGGCTGCCGTATAAGGTTCGGCTGCCTCTATCTCCCACAGTACGGCTTTGTGTTCTTTTGCTAACTTGGCAGCCGCCTGACGTGTTGTCCCCGTCGCTGAGAAATATGCGACCAACGTCTTTGATTGATTGTTTTTCTGTGCATTGATTGGCAAAATAGCCAATAGTATTGCGCCAAGAATAAGAATAGTGTTTTTCATAGATGATTCGTTTTTTAATGTTCAAGCAGAATACCTGCGTTCTATTTCTTCCCAGTTGATGATGTCCCAAAGAGCATGCAAGTGTGCGGCACGGCGGTTCTGATAGTCAAGATAATAAGCGTGTTCCCACACGTCCATCGTCAGCAGCGGTTTTAAGCCTTTGGTAAGGGGATTCTGCGCATTCGCTTCTTGTGTGATGACTAATTTGCCGTCCTTGTCCGCCGAAAGCCATACCCAGCCAGAGCCAAACAAGGTTGTTCCTTTCTGCTCAAACTCGGTTTTGAAGTTGTCGAGAGAGCCGAAGTCGCGGACAATGGCATCGAGCAGTACTCCCTGCGGCATGTGGTTGTTTGCATTGACGGGCGAGAACTGCGTGAAATACAGGTTGTGATTGAGTATCTGTCCTGCGTTGTTGAAGATACCGCCTTGCGACTTGCAAACAATCTCTTCAAGCGTCATCTGTTCAAACTCCGTTCCGGCAATAAGTTTGTTCAAGTTATCCACATAGGTCTGCAGGTGTTTGCCATAATGGAACGACAAGGTCTGTTCGCTGATAACGGGTTGCAACGCATCTTGTGCGTAGGGTAATTGTATGAGTGTGAACATAATAGTATTGTTTTGTTATTTCTTATTGCCATAGAGCAGGTGAATCTTTGACTTTTCTCTCCAGCCGGCTTGGTATTCGTGCTTGACGAAATAGATTTTCAGGTCTGCCTGGTATTCGTGGTCCACAAAATAGACGGTCACGTCCGCCTTGTACTCTTTGTCCACAAAGAACCATTTCCCTTCATTGCCGGTGGCTTGGTAGTCGTGGCTTTCCTTGTAAACCAACAAGTCTGCTTGGTATTCGTGGTCCACGACATACACTTTCACTTCTGCCTGATATTCATGGTCAGTGGAATACACTTTCTGCGCCGATGCCGACCCTACGAACGTCAGACCAAAGGCGAGTAGAAAAAGGATTCGTTTCATAGAGAGTACGATTTTTAATACAAGAACCCGAACAGCCACAACGGAATACATTTGTTGTGACCTATTTCAATGTCGGCGATAGCAGTATATCGGAAGATGTCCCTCTTAGGAGTGGTAGCGAAGACATCCATTTTGGTCTTGTGATTGACAAGGAAAGTGGCGTTCTCGTCCGCATTGATTTTTTGTGAACCGTGCAAGGAAGTGTAGAAGAATGTTTCTGCAATG
>CADAAF010000161.1 GCA_902785805.1 uncultured Bacteroidales bacterium
AGGAAAGATAGTGATGGCTTGGGGGGAACCGTGTCTGAATCTGATTCAGACGCAAGGGAAGAAAAAACAATGTCCTTTTATGGACGGCTCTGGGGAGCCTGTTCAAATACTATTTGAACGCAATAGACGAAGCAAATGCCGATTGGCAATCGGCGGAATACGAAGAAGCAACGCCGCGCTGACGCACGGCGCACGTGACAAATAAAAATACATACCGACAAGGATGCCGGTATGTGATAGGGGGGTATTGGTCAAAAATTATCGACAATTGGACAACAATTTTTCTCTACTCTCTTTTTATTGGACAACAATTATCAACAATTGACCAACAATTTTTTTCTTTCTTTTCCTTTTTAGTCAAGACGGTGGCCTTGGGCGGTGTAGGTGATGCCGTTATGCTCGATGTAGAGGATGCCGTTACGGAGGTACTTGCGGGCTTGGGGAGTATGGGGAGTTGGGGTAAGGCTGTCTGCATCTGCGTTATAGACAGACTCGAGGTCGGTTTCTATCGGGTCTTCGTAGGTGCCTTGGGTGGTGAAGGTCATCTCGGAGCCGTAGAGGGTCTTGCCGCCGACTTTGGCATAGGTGCGGTACTTATAGACGGTGCCTTCGTCAAGGTCTTCCAATGTGACACGCATACTGATGCCGGTGCCTTTGACCGTGTGTTTCTCGCCTATGGCGTACTGCGGTGCGCGGCGTGCGGGGGCATCGGTACGGCGGCTCTCCGCCCAGTACTCGAAGCCCTGTTCCGTAAAGTCGTCCGAACCTGCGAGGGCGTAGCCTTTGAGGGTCGCTTTTCTTTCGGATACGAACTGTGCGGCGTAGGTGTATAGGACGGGGTCGAACTCTACGGTCACATCACCCGTGAAGACGTACTGCCAGTCGCCGTAGAACATATTGCCTGCGGCTGACTTGTAGAAAGCACGGTACTTGTAATAGACATCGTCTTTCAGGCCTTTGAGACGTCCCGCCATCAGTCCGTTGGCTACAGGGCAGAGGACTTGGTTGGAGGGCATATCTGCGGGCTGGTCGTTGCGTCGCCACTCGAAGCCGCAAGAGGTCTCGGCATCGGACATATTGGTTTCCGCAAGAAGAATGGAGGTGGTGTTTGATACAGCCTTTGATGCGAGAGTGGTTAATTCTAATGCGGAGGTTGTGAAGGTAAGAGGTATCGTCAGTATATCTTCTTTGGTGGTGCGGATATAGAACGGCACATCGGCATATTCGCTTTCGGGTTCCAAGCCGATATATTCGGCTGTGTTGCCGCTGAACTCTTCGCCTTCTTCCATACCGCAGGCAACGATGTACTTGTTGTTTAATGGAGATGAAAACGTGATAGTAACAGAAGTTGGTCTTTCTACACCTGATTTGATATTAGCGTCAAAGAGTCGTAGATTGTAAATTTTCCAATTATCATCTTTTTGATAGGCATTCCACGCGCCTAACGGCACATAAATTGGAGTGGTATTATCAAATGCAGAACTACCAACTGATGGCGGTGTAGTTGATTCCATAGTGACAGATTTCAGACTGCTGCAACCCAAGAAAGCATAGTTTCCAATGCTTGTGACGCTGTTGGGAATGGTTAAGGAGGTCAAACTGCTGCAATCAGCGAAAGCACCGTATTCAATGCTTGTGACGCTGTTGGGAATGGTTATGGAGGTCAAACCGCTGCAATTACAGAAAGCCTCTTGTTCGATGCTTGTGACGCTGTTGGGAATGGTTACGGAGGTCAAACCGGTGCAATTAATGAAAGCAGCGTCTCCAATGCTTGTGACGCTGTTGGGAATGGTTATGGAGGTCAAACCGGTGCAATTAATGAAAGCAGCGCCTCCAATGCTTGTGACGCTGTTGGGAATGGTTACTGAGGTCAAATTAGTGCAAAAATAGAAAGCCCAGTTTCCAATGCTTGCCACGCCGTCTTCGATGATGACGGTTTTAATGAAACTGCTATAGGGATACCAGGGTGCAGAAACTGAGTAATCCGTCATTGCTCCGGTGCCAGAGATGGTGAGGATGCCGGATTCGGTGTCAAGGGTCCATGTGAGGTTGTCGCCGCAGGTGCCGCTTTGGGCAAAGAGGGTTCCTACGCTTGCGGCAAGAGCGAGGAAGAGAGTAAGAAGTTTTTGCTTCATAATTGTTTGTTGCCGGTTATATACCATCGGCTCATCGGTTATAATAAATTGTTGTTAGTTGTTTTTTATATTTTTTGCATAGTACACAAAGAAAAAGCGTGCGCTTTCGCTGCTTCATTTGATTGTTTGAGGTTCTCGACTACCTTACTTATTCAAATAAATGCACGGAAAACTCACGCCGATACGTGAGCGTGCATAAACCGTACTTGAATAAGTAATGATTACTGAATTTGTCGAAGTTTCAGATAATCAAGTTGGCTTATAACGCTATGTGGTGGCGCAACGCTTTGCGCCCTATGTCTTTATATTGTCTGTTTGTATGCTTATGTTACCGCTTTGTTACGGTGGCGGTGGCAGAGGTTCTTTTTACATCTTGAGGGATGCCTGCTGTTTTTGCATCGGCAAGGGGATGGAGCTACAATAGTTTACTCAATTCTTCTGCAGATGGTAAGATATTTTTGTATGCTTCCGGTAGTTCGCTGCTACTATGATATGTGGCAACACCCATCGGCTTGGTCATATCACGGAAAGAGAACTCCACTTTCTTCTCGTTCATTGTCCGGCAAAGGATGATACCTATACTGGGATTTTCGTCCTGCATTTTAACGTACTCATCCAGTGCAGACAGATAATAATTCATCTTTCCCGCGTATTCCGGTTTGAACTTACCACTTTTGAGTTCAACGGCTACCAAAGAACGCAAACGACGATTGAAGAAGAGCAAATCGATAAAACTCTCTTCTCCATCCACAATCAAGCGATATTGGTTGCCCATAAAACTGAAGTCTCCGCCGAGTGCCATAATAAAGTCCTTAATGTTTTTTACTATCTGCTGCTCGACCTCTTTCTCGTCCACAAAATCAGGGTCGTGTATTGTTAAAAAATCCAATACCACATCTTCTCGGAATACTTGTAATGCTTTATCACGCAAACGGCTGTCCGTGATGGCGACTTGGAAATTGTTTGGAGCCGCCTCTTTATGGAATACGTCCGCTTTAAGATTGGCAATCAGTTTATCTTTAGTCCAAAACTGCGTACCGTCAGTGGCCGAATTGTAATATGCCGATTATCAAACGGTATAATGGCTGTATTCAAATCGTCCGCTACCGGTGGACGATTTTCTATCAACTCGCTCCAATCTTCATAGAATTTGCGCATTCTCTTTAAGCTGGACTCCGAAAAGCCTTTTAAGCCGGGCATTTCTTGTTGGAGTTGATCAGAAATAACCCGCAATGCACTGCTTCCGTATGAAGCATGCCGACTATTGAGAGATATATATCTACCCACAGCATAATACAGAGCCAACACTTCTTTGTTCACTAACTTGGCAGCCCGGTAACGGCTGATTTGTATAGCCTCTTTAATAGCCTTAACCGCTTCTATGTATTCTGCCCGATTGAGTTGTTCCATGTTTTGTTTTCGATTTCTATCCACTTTTTTTGCACTGGCGGTGGCAGTGCTCCGGTTTAACGTCGGGGAGAGGGCTGTATGGTGTTCTGCCTATTGCTTTGGTTCTCGTCCGCCTTCTTAACATCACGGCGGCAAAAGTACGTCAAGAATGGGAGATATGCAAGGGGATGTGATTTTGGCGTGTTATAGATGTTTATTGAATATTATCGTCCGACAGGATATGCTGCAACTCCCGTTCCAGTTGTTCGCGGTCAGGCAGATACAACATATACCGACTGACGAACAACTGATTGGAAATCCCGTGCAAGGCATACTCCATTAATAAACGGTCTTTCTCCGACCCTAAGATTATACCGATAGGGGGATTATCGCCTTCTCTATTCTCCTCAGCCGCAAAATAATTGAGATACAGATTCATCTGCCCTATATCCTCATGCTGTATCTCACCGCGCTTTAAATCAATCAAAACGAAACATTTGAGTATATGATGATAGAACACCAAATCCACATAGAAATTCCGTCCGCCGATAGCAATGCGTTTCTGTCTCCCGATAAACGCAAACCCTTTGCCCAATTCCAAAAGGAACTGCTCCAAATGCGCATATAACGCCTCTTCAAGGTCGCTTTCCTTATACAGGGGCTTTGTCTCAATACCGGCAAACTCCAAGACAACAGGATCGTGCAAGATGTCCTCCGGTTTGGTAATTGTCTGCCCCTCCTTGGCTAACTGCATCACCCCTTCTTTGTCCTTGCTTAATGCAAGCCGTTGGAAGAGAAGGCTCTTCTTCTGTCTTTTAAGTTCGCCTACGCTCCAATGCTCCTGCTCGCATTGATGCAGATAGAAGCTGATTTCAAGCGGGTCTTCCAATTTCAAAATCTCAAAATAATGACTCCAACTCAATAAGTGAGACGGTGTTTCACCTTTTTGACCGAATAAGTGAGACAGCCTATCATCTTTTGCAAAAGTATAGTAGAACTTTCTCATATAGAGAAGATTGCTCTTGCTATAGCCCTTCCCCAAGCGTATTGTCAAGTCTCTTGACAAACGGTTGACAAGATTGTCTCCATATTTGGCACGGGCATTGCCTTGTTGCTCAAACTCAATAATATACCGACCAATCTCCCAGTTCGTGTCAATCAACACTGTATTGACAGCGGTTGCCAGTTTCCGATGAGCTGACTCAACAATCCTGCTGATGTTTTCAATCAGGGCAAGATAGTTTTTATCGTCAGCCAACTGTTCTTCAGTGCATATAATAGAATTGTTTTTCTTCGGCATATTTCTCTTTCTTTGATTTACAAGCGTCAATAAACGCCTTTGCTGTCCCTGCTGTTTTACATCGGCAGGGGACGGAGCTACAATAGTTTACTCAATTCTTCTGCAGATGGTAAGATATTTTTGTATGCTTCCGGTAGTTCGCTGCTGCTATGATATG
>CADAAF010000162.1 GCA_902785805.1 uncultured Bacteroidales bacterium
CCGCCTTTAATGTGGTGGGAACTGAGAAAATTCTGTTAGACGGCGAAAAATTGCCGCAAATTGAAAAAACTCGGCTGTGGCTTTATCACAAACCTGCCGGTTTGCTTACTACTCATAAAGATACAGATGCCCGGACCGGTGCTGTTCATTCAAGAGCGCGTGGGCAAAGACGGCAAGTTATTCCGTTGTCACAAGTTCCGTTCAATGATTGTCGAACACACAGGCAGCAGTGTAAGTGTGGCGGGCGAAAGCCGTATCACGCCATTGGGTGCCAAACTGCGCAAATACAAATTGGATGAACTGCCCGAACTGTGGGATGTACTCATAGGAAACATGTCCTTTGTGGGACCGCGTCCAGATGTCCCCGGATATGCCGACAAGCTGCAAGGAGACGACAGGATTATCTTATCCCTGCGTCCGGGAATCACCGGTCCTGCCACCCTCAAATATCGGAATGAGGAGGAACTATTGGCGACAGTTGACAACCCGCAACATTACAACGACACGGTCATCTATCCCGATAAAGTGCGCATCAACCGTTATTACGCAGAGCACTATTCGTTCGCGAAGGACTTGCAAATCATTGTTTGCACCGTCTTCGGCAGGAAAATGACCTATAACAACGAACTAATCTGAATCCGCTATGGAACGAAAAATGATATATCTATGCCTTGCTCACATGTCCGAACAAGGATGGGAGCAGAAATATGTCAAGGAAGCATTTGACACCAATTGGGTTGTTCCTTTGGGACCGAATGTTAATGCATTTGAAAAAGACTTGGAGGCTTTTGTTGGCGAAGACAAGCAGGTGGTTGCACTGTCGTCCGGCACAGCAGCCGTCCATCTTGCTCTCGTAGCAAGCGGTATAGGAGCGGGAGATGAAGTGTGTGTACAGTCATTCACGTTCTGTGCCAGTTCGCATCCTGTCAGGTATGTAGGGGCAACGCCCGTCTTCATTGATTCCGAACCGGACACATGGAACATGGATCCGGACTTGTTGGAGAAGGCTATTATCGACCGAAAAGCCAAAACAGGCAGATACCCGAAAGCCATTATACCTGTTGCCTTGTATGGTATGCCGTACGACTGCCGGCGTATTATGGCTGTCGGACTAAAATACGGCATTCCCGTGATTGAAGATGCCGCCGAGGGATTTGGCAGCCGTTTCAATGGGCAGGTATTGGGCACTTTCGGTCAGTACGGCATCTTGTCGTTCAATGGTAACAAGATGATTACCACTTCCGGAGGAGGCGCACTCATTTGTGCAAACCAAGAGCAGAAGGACCGAATCATGTGGTATGCAACCCAAGCCCGTGAGGCCTATCCCTACTACCAGCACGAAGAGATTGGTTACAACTACCGTATGTCCAATATCTGTGCGGGCATCGGGCGTGGGCAGATGACTGTGTTAAACGACCATATTGCCCACCATAAGCATATTCAGCAACTCTATGCGGAACTCCTGCACGATGTTCCTGGTGTTCATTTGCATTGTGCACCCGATGCCAACTACGACTCCAACTACTGGCTTTGCACCATTACGATTGACCCTGATGTGCGCATCAAGGGGCAGGAGAATGCCTACAAAGAGACTGTCAAGTCGGCTGTGGGCGGTGCTGCGGGGGTCATTCGGCAAACATCATCGCCTCTTACGGATTGCCAGCCGAACGACAATGTAGAAGCTTTGCGGGTCTTCCTGCTTGAGCGCAAGATTGAGGCGCGTCCTGTCTGGAAACCTATGCACAAACAGCCTGTCTATGCCGATTGTCCGGCATACACCAATGGTGTCAGCGAATCAGTCTTCAAGATAGGTATGTGTCTGCCTGCCGGACCGATGGTCACGGACGAAGATGCCAAGTATATTGTTGAACAGATTAAGGACGCAATCATATAAAACCCTATAACTTATGCAAAGTTTGTTCCAATCGGATATTTTTTCCCACATACCGGATATGAAGTACATGCCGAGGTGGGCGGTGCTGTTGTTTGATTTGTTCCTTTGTTTCGGGGCGTACGTCATCAGTTTTGCTATTGGCAGCAGTCTCTTCACCTACGGGTTGGAGGAGTTGGCTCTTGGTTTCTGGCAGCAGATGTTCATTGTGATGCTCATACAGGTGTTCTGCTTCTGGATTTTCCATTCCTATTCGGGCATTATCCGTTTTTCCACGTTTGTGGACATCATCAAGGTGCTGCTGGCTGTGTTCAGTTGTGGTGTGATGGTATTGTTGATTAACGTCATTGTTCAGCAGACGGCAGATATCAAACTGTTTTTGAACACGCTTCCTTTCATTTATTGCCCGCTTGCTTTCATCATTTTGTTCTGCATCCGCGTAGGCGTCAAAACGCTTTACGATGCGGTCTTGCAGCATACGGGGCAGCGGAGACGCGTCCTCATTTACGGCACCAAATCAGCGGGACTGGCTATTGCCAAGATGTTGCGCAGTTCTGGTTCGTCTTACGAATATGTGCCCAAAGGCTTCATTACGGACGGGAAGGACATTCGTTCTTACAGCATACAGGGATTGCCCATTTATGTCAAGAACGACGAACTCATTCCTTTTATGCACCGCAAGAACATACGTGACATCATCGTTTCGCCTCTCAAGATGAAGGAAATCAATCCTGCTACCGACCTTGATATTTTCCTCAAGAACGACATACGTATTCTCACTGTTCCTTCCTTCACTTCGTGGTCGCAGGGGGATGAGACGAAGGTGCGGATGGGACGTATCGAATCCATTCAGATTGAAGACCTCCTTGAGCGTCCTACCATCAATATGAACACGGAAAACGTATCCGCTATTCTCTCCGGTCAGGTGGTGATGATTACCGGCGCAACGCAATATACGGGACTAACCTGTGCGAAACTGTTTGCGCAAAAGGGTTATGATATCGTAATTACTTCCAGGGATGCTCAAAAAGGTGAGAATGCCGCCGAGTCTGTCCGGAAGCTCGCCCCCGAGGCAGAGGTGCTTTCTGTCGAGATGCTGCCCAGCAGTGTAAAGGACACACAGACAGCGTTTGAAACGGTTGAAAAGCATTTCGGCCGCCTTGACTGTTTTATCGCCAACGCAACCGCCGCCTGCCGCTTCAAAAGTATACTGAGCACGACCGAAGAAGACTATGATTTTATCA
>CADAAF010000163.1 GCA_902785805.1 uncultured Bacteroidales bacterium
CAAAAGCGGTCGGTACCGCCCTTGCCTCGCAGGGACTGACCGCCGACACACGCACGGGAAGCGTGATTGGCACAGGCGCACAGGTCTATTATACAAGTTCAGGGAACGTCTATTGGTTTCACGCGGTGGAATCTGCCAACAACTATGTGACTGTCGGCGATGATTATTCTGAAGACCATCACAAACTGATGTGGGTTTGGTGTAAAGATTTCCGCCATGAGACCGATTATAGTGTCAATATGGCAGTCTGCTACAGCGGAACAGCGGGGGATTACAAATACTGCCAGTCAGACCCTGTTATCTGCGGTTCAGGAACAGCCGTATATAGATACACACGTGCTAATTTCAGGAGATTAGGGCGTTTAGACTCCTATATCACCGCTACTCCTGATGAGGGTTATACTTTCCATCACTGGGAGGACGGCGACGGCAACAACCTCGGCACGGAAAATCCGTACATCTTCTATGGTTGGGGACCTGAAAGCATAAAGGCGGTCTTCTCTGACTGCGGCGAACTGGCACCTGCCACACCGACTCACACTGTCGCAGCAACCGTCTCCCCCGTAGGAGCAGGCACGGTAACAGGCGATGGCACGTATGACGAAGGCGAGAACGTAACACTTACCGCCACACCCGCCAACAGACATTACCGCTTCCTTCGTTGGACGGAGAGCGCAAGCGAGGTGGCGACAACTGCTTCCTACACTATCAACAGCATTAACGCGGCACACACGCTGGTTGCTGAGTTCGAGGAGATACCAGTCACTCTTGATGACAACGGGACATCCGACTATTACACAGCTACACTCTCCACCTTCAACACAGAGACGGACTTCCAGCTTATGCGCACCTTCTATGCCGGAATGTGGAACACGGTCTGCTTCCCCTTTGCACTCAGTGCCTCGCAGATTGCCGCATCCGATATGAGCGGTGCCACCTTCTACACCCTCTCCTCCGTCACTGGCGACGCTGCCGAAGGCTTGGACTTCAATGTGAGCGAAGTAACATCTCTCTCCGCACGCACACCGTATCTCGTGCAGGTCAGCGGTGCGAACATCACCAATCCCGTCTTTGAAGGAGTGACGCTGGCAGCAAGTGCCTTCACCAACAACACGTCAGGCACTAATGTCGGCGATACGAAGTTCTTCGGCACCGTGCACCCCACCGACCTTGAGATAGGCGAGAACAGCGGCTTCCTCTTCCTCGGACAGAACAACGCCCTTTATTGGCCCAATGTAGCCAACAAGATTCGTGCTTTCCGTGCCTACTTCTATAGCGGCAGTTCCGTAGTACAGTCCGTTCATCCCCGTGCCCGCATAGTAGTAAGAGGCGAGACACCGACCGACCTGTCCGACAAGGCAGACCGGTCCTTCAACACCGACAACTCCGCACGCAAATACATGCAGGACGGAGTGCTCGTTATCGAGCGTGACGGCAAGAAGTACAACGCTGTCGGACAAGAGATAAAGTAACTATCCGCATAACAGATATTTGAACAGCACGCAGCAGGAACGGAGGATCTTTCATGATTATAGGTTTTAGGGGAATATCAAACGCCTCTGTCCCGCTGCTTTTATTAACGACAAACAAAAACATACAATCTATGAAAACAGCATATCAGACTCCGCATACTGTAGCGGAAACAACGATGACCGTAACCATGCTTTGTGCCAGCGGCGCCGTTACACCCCCCGTTTCCCACGACACACAGCCCGTTACCGACGGTGGTGACCCGAATGACGCCATTTAGAGCAGACACCGTATGTCCCGTGCGGATACTATCCGTAATACTCTCTGTAGTACTATCCGCACTCCTATTCCGACAGAAGGCTACCCCACGGATAGCCTTCTGTCTTTCTTCGTCTGTTTCGTCTGAATTGAATTCAGACACGGCTCCCCAGAGCCGTCTGTAAAGAATAGGACTTTGTTAATTGCGTCAGAATCCTATTCTGACATTATCCTAAAACAAGTCAGAGTGTGTTCCCGTTCTGACTAAAGAAATAAGTTTGATGGTATCTTGAACATCATATATCAACAACCAGTTTGGCTCTATATGACATTCCCATAGACCGATGTAGTCCTTTCCGACTAATTTGTGAGGTTTATAGTCTTGCGGCACTTGTCCGTCATTTTCCAAATACTGGATGACTGTGCGGATGGCATCAATGTTATAGCCGCGCTTTTGGCATAGTTTCAAATCTTTGCGAAACTTGCCCGTATAGTCCAACCTGTACATCTTAACCTAAAATCTGCTTGAACAAATCATCTGTACTTGCTGCATGAAAGACCTTGCCGTTCCGCACATCTTCTATTGCCTGTAAGGTTTCGGCATTAGGCACGTCAGCGGCGGTATCGTTGATTATCTTTATGTTCTTGACTGAGCGGATCATCGCTACAAGATTACTCATAAACACATCTGCCGGATTGTATTGAAAAGTCATCGTTTCCATAATCTTCTCATTATTCATTGTTTCACGCCGCAAAAGTAGTGATTGTTTTTGTATTACACAAAAAAAATACACTTCCGCTCTTGCCCCTTACAACAAACAAACCAATCCCAATGAATATGGCAAAAAAGCTTTCTGACGAAATATTTTTCAAAAATGAATACATCCCCTCAGGCGACAAAACTCAGCGTTGGAAATCAAAAATTAAAATGTGTAAAACTTTCATGTTCTACCAAACTCTTAAATCCTACATTTGGAGAAACACTTATGCAAATGTAAACAGCATGTTTGATGTTTCCGGAGAAAACCACGATTCTAACAACGCAAGTAACAAACAAAAAGCTATGCTTGTTGATATTATGGAAAAAATGGATTACCAGCAGACTTGTGACCAAATTATCGATAATGCGCTCCTTTATGGTGAACTTGTATCCTTTACCTCTTGGAAAACACGTTATGAAGAATACCGTCGTCCCATAAAATTCTTTGAAGATTTATTCTCTTTTGATATGTTTAAGCTCTCTAAAGTTCAAGACGCTATTCGCAAAGGTAAAAAATATTGGACAGACGAACGTAAAATCTACGATAATCCCTACATTTATCCGGTTAATCCGGCTGATCTTGTTTT
>CADAAF010000164.1 GCA_902785805.1 uncultured Bacteroidales bacterium
AAATGCTGTTCAAAAGGTCCCTTAATGGCAGTATTCATCGGGTACGAGGGCGCTTCAAAATTTAGGAAGTATGCTCGTTAATTTATAAAACACAGACTATCCGACAGTAATTTGAGTTTTATCGGATAGTAATACTGCTTTACAACGAAAATAAGAGAGGATAAGAGAGGATATGCGCTTAGTCGTCTATGCGGACAAAATCGTATTTGCTATTGAACTCAAGGTCCAAACCGTTGTTCAGTTCGGCTTTCCAACGGCGGTCATCTTTCCCCCATTCGGTAATAAAAGCGTTCGGGAAACGTGAAGCGACGTAGGAGCGTACCGCATCAGGAATCAAAGCGACAGGAACGGCACGCACACCGCAGTCCACTTTCTTAAGTGCACCCTTGCTGTCAAACTCCACCTTGCTGCCGTCCATAAAACGTACTTCATACTCCGTAGAAACGCCCTCGCGATCCAGAAGAACGAAACTAACCGAATCCACAGAAAAACTGCTCTCAATCAGTGCTTTCGCATCATCTGGAAGTTGATTGAAAGTGATAACTTGGTCTTTGGCGCAAGCAGTTATGCTCATACTCAATACTACCAACAGGGCAGCAAACAGATTCTTTTTCATTTTATTCGTTATTATAGGGTTAAACTATTGCAAATCGCGTATGGTTTTCGCCACATTGATAAGGTGGTCGGCTACGCGTTCGGAGTTCTGCGCAAGAGACAGATATTCAGTACCTGCTTGCGGTTTGCATATTCCTAATGCAAGCCGCTGGATATGGTTACGCTCCATCTCATCGGTGAGTTGGTCCACTTCTTCTTCTATCTGATTAGCCAGTCCGAGAGCGGTCAGGTCGCGTTTATGATATGCTTGCATTGTGGCATCAAACAGACGCCCGACCAATGTGTTCATCTGCTCAATTTCCTTGAGCGCGTATTCGGAAAACGCTACTTCCTGTTGTCGCAGACTATCGGCGTACTCAATGATATTCTTGGCGTAGTCACCTATTCGTTCGAGGTCGCTCACCGTGCGGATAGTGGATACCAAGTACTGATGGTCAAAGCGGTTAAGACGGTTATCGGAAAGAAGCAAAGCGTAGTGAACCAACTCGCGGTTCAAGAAGTTGAGTTGCCTCTCCGTCTGCTCAAACTCTTTTCGCTCGAAGTCATCCAACGTGGTTACATTGCGAATGGAACGGCGGTAGTTATCAATAGCCAACTGCGCCATATTCTCCACTTCGGCTTTCATCTGACGGATAGCTACAACAGGCGTGCGTAGCATCTGCTGGTCAAGGAAGAAGAGATGCGGTTCGTCGCTCTTCTGAACCGGCACATCTTTCACTATACTGCAAGCCGCATTGACCAACGGAGTAGTCAACGGCAAAGCCACTAACATGGTACCGACGTTGAAGACCGTATGGAACATAGCCAACTGCAACTGCGGTGCGGCAGGGAAAAGATGCTCAAAGATAGTTCCAAAACTCCAACTGCCACCTGTCAGCAGCCTGATTAAGAATGCTATACAGAGGAAAAGGAATACGCCTAACACATTGAACAACAAGTGAATCATTGCTGTCCGTTTGGCGGCTACACCACTGGTAAGACCCGCTATGATTGCTACGACACACGAACCGATATTGCTACCCATAGTGAGGTAGATACCCTGGTCAAGTGCAATGAGTCCCGTGACAACCATCGTGATAGCAATAGAAGTCATAACGGATGACGACTGGATAATAGCAGTGATGACAGCACCTAACAGCACCAACAGCAACGGGTTACGGATAGAGGCAAGGAAGAGTTTGACCGAATCCAGTGCAGCAAACTCGTCCATAGCATTCGCCATCATACTGAGTCCGACAAAGAGCATACCGAAACCTGTAAGTATGCCGCCTGTTTTTTTCCATGTGTCGCTTTTCGAGAAGAGCATCATAAAGGCACCTATACCTGCGAACGCCGTAAAAATCAAGGTGGTTGATATACTGCCCGAACCTGACAGGCCGAGTGCTACAAGTTGTGCCGTGACGGTCGTACCGATATTGGCTCCGTAAATGATAGTAGCCGCCTGCGTAAGGGACATAATACCCACATTCACGAAACCGATTACCATTACCGTCACAGCTCCGCTGGATTGAATGGCTGCGGTACCGAGTGTACCTATTCCGACCCCTATCCACTTGTTGTTGCCGGTTTTGGTAAAGAGTCGTTTAAGACGCCTTGAGGCAGCCGACTCAAGGTTGCTGCTCATCATTGTACAGGCTACGAGGAACACTCCTATACCTGCCGTCAGAGTCAAAAGGGCTGTTAAAATACTGACTAAATCCATTGAGATAGTTAATAGTTGATAATTGATAGCCTTCCGTTGCACATTTTTAAGACCTCGCAAAAGTAGTGGAAAGTATCAAATCCTGCAAATTTTTGCTCTATTCCGACTGATTTTCTGTTCATCACACAGTCAAAAAAAGCTGTAAAAAAGTTGGTTATTGAGGCGAAAATTCCGTTTCTATAAAATACTGGAAACAAGTATTTTGTAAATTTTAGGTATACGTTAGGTATATGCTTGGTATATGGAAAGTATATAAACATACCGAAAATACAGGGAGAAACGAGGGTGAAAGACGGGGGTAAAAGAGTG
The DNA here is from genome assembly GCA_902785805.1 of uncultured Bacteroidales bacterium. Lineage (GTDB taxonomy): Bacteria > Bacteroidota > Bacteroidia > Bacteroidales > Paludibacteraceae > Colicola. Next base: position 2,627 of record CADAAF010000164.1, read on the forward strand.
TGCCAAAATCATTTTTTTACAAAAAAGATGCTGAAAGATTTTGCAAAGTTAAAAAAAAGCAGTACTTTTGCCGCCGAAATGAATGGGGGAGCCGGTTCACGGTTCCCCCGCATTTATACCAAGCAGATGTACACGGATACAACTGCGGTAGTTTGTGCGAAGCAGCAAAGCAACAACAAATAACAGATAGACAACGAACTATGGTACAAGAGCAAACGATACGGGAGATGGTGCAACCTCTATTAGCGGGTACTCCTTATATGCTGATGACCGTGGAAGTAAGTAAGGACAATGCCATACTGGTGGAGATAGACCAACCCGGTCCGGTGGATATTGATTTTTGCGCAGACCTTAACCGCCGTTTGACAGCAGCATTGGACAACAACCCTTTGACCAAGAACGAAGACTAC
>CADAAF010000165.1 GCA_902785805.1 uncultured Bacteroidales bacterium
TCTTTGTGCTCAATTCGTCCATACTGCCGAAAACATCTTTGATGACATACCAAAAAGCCGTCGGCTCACTGATGTCAAAACCATAGGTGTTCCGTACCATCCAGCCGCCCTTCTGAAGCAGTGTGTGCTTTTGCTCATCGGATAATGCTTGCTCCGTATGAGGGGCTTCGTCATAAATCCAAGCATGTTTATATATATGATATTTCTCATTCATAATCGTTTCATAACAGCATGCCATGCATAGCCAAAAAAACACAATGAAGCATGTAAGAAATTCATATTTTCAAATTTTCGATATACGAGCCATACGTCTTTGGCTGCTTTCCATTTTTTAGCGGTATTAGAGGTGGAAACCAAACGATACGAACTCAAACACTCGGGCATAGAGTAGGCAGTAAATCCTCTTTTCATAATGAGTAGCCATAGAGCCATATCGTGACTGCTTCTAATATTGGGCATAAGGAAATCACCTGTTTGGTATCTGTCAATCATTACCGTCAAACAACCTATCGCAGTGTTGCAACAATACTGATGATAAGTCAGCGATGTCGGCATGCGCAATGTTTTTCCCGTTGGTAATCCGTTTTCCTGTATAATTTGATAGTCGGTAAATGTAAAAGCATAATTGTGTTGCTGCATATATTTGAGTTGCAGTTCCAATTTGGCGGGCATCCACAAGTCATCTGCATCTAAAAAGGCTATGAAACGCCCTTTTGCTATTTGGATTGCTTTATTGCGTGTCTGTGCAGCACCTAAATTATTTGTGTTGCGCATATATAGAATGCGCTGATCATTAAATGTGGAAACGACTTTTGCAGTGTTATCTGTTGAACAATCATCCATAATGAGAAGTTCCCAATTACTATAAGTTTGGGCAAGTACGCTGCGTATGGATTCGGCAATGAACCGACCGCAGTTGTAAGCAGGCATTATAATGCTAACCAACTCCATATCGCTCTTTTATATATTTCATGGTGGCTGCTATCTGCGTATCGTTCGTCAGTATGTTTCCTTTCACATTGCTATGTTGCAATGCACTGCCTTTGTGCAGGTATTGATAGATAGCATCGAATGAGATGGTGGTAAACTTTTGTCGGGTTCTTCGTTTCATTGTGCCGACAGGTATAGATGCCGCCCAGAACCATACATCGTCTGCATTGGGTGAGTATTGTGCTGCCAATTCGTAATCCATCATATCAGCTTGAAGGCTTTGTGCGGGGTACAACACACCACCTACACCTGCCGCCAAATAATATATGTCTTGTTTGCCGTGAGGAGCAAATAACCAATCGGTGTAGGGGCGATTTAAGTCTGCTTGAACTACCAACGTCCCAATAATGTTTTTCGGATGCTTTTGATGTTCAGACCATAACGATGCAATAAGATGCTGGGAATAAAGAACATCATCGTCTATTGTTACAATTGATTCTTGGGGATTAAGAAACAGGGTAGGCAACAACTTCGTATAAGAACGCATGTTTTCGCAATAGCGTATCTCTACACCTTTATTGCGTAATGCTGCCACGCGCGGAGGAAGATTCGTGTCATTCCATTCCGTTTTGCTGAGCCATAGAATGATGCGTTGAGGCTGGAGAGTCTGTCGTAGAATAGAATAGACACTATAGCATACTACACCCTTTTGAACGCGCCTTCCGTAACTGGTAAGCGACACGATGATATCGGCTTGATCTTTCTCTCCCAATGCGGGTACCCGCAGTAAATGCATATCATACAGCCATTTGAGCAAATAGCCGTACATGGAACGAAATAATATGATTAACTTATGCATCTTGCGTAAATCTATAGTGGATATAGTGTTCGTATAATTCTTTTGTTACTTCGTTATGGAGTGCACACTCATGCCGCAAAAGTGTCATAAAAGTATTCCGTTCTTTCCTATTCATACCGCTCAGAAAACGCCAACGCGTGTAAGGGAAATATAGCATTCTCCATATCTTGTATTTGAGGGTAGAGTAGTGTAACTTAAAATCAATTGCGCGATTTAACGTGTAGATAAAGAGTTTGTTGAAATTTCCATATTGACCTGCGGTAGCACTTACTTTGTGGTAGATGAAGGCATCGGTTAGGCATACCATTTTCTTGCCCTCTTCTTGCATACGCAACGAAAAATCAAAGTCCTCTTCCCCGAAGAAGAATCGCTCTGTCAGCAGTGGTTGTTCTGTCACCATTTCTTTACGCACTAATAGGGCACAACCTGTAACAAACGTAATCGGCAACTCGTTTTTCCCTTTAAGAATAGAAACAGGTTGCAACGAACCGTAATATTTCCTTCCGCCAAAGACCAAACGACCGCCTGCATTCCACAGCACGTCGCGTTGGTCGTATAGCCGAATAGCGGGTGTCAAGGCTGTGACTGACGGATGTGTATCCATATACCGCACCATCTTCTCCAAACAATCTGGCTCTACTACGGTGTCGTTGTTCAAAATCCAATAATAGTCAGTCGGTTCATCACTTGTGGCTGCTATCGCCTTATTATTTCCTTTGGCAAAACCGTAATTCTCGCCAAGCGGCAACAAACTAATAAGCTGGTCAACTTGTCGGTCAGCTATCCAATGCGTCAATTGTTCCACCGACTCATCCTGCGAACCATTATCAGCCACCACGGCACGCCATTCAGCGGTCGTCTGCTTGAGCAGGGACTCCAAACACTCTAATGTGTCCCGCCAACCATTATAATTGAGCAATACGATAGTTACCATTATGTGTAGAAAAGATAAATTGACGAAATGCAAACATTAGACATAGGAAAACTGGTATCTCGAACGTTGTGATGTGAAAAAAGTAGTATTCAAACCACCCCATACACAACAGAGCACAAAACCAAGCATCCATTGCTGCTATATAGAGCGAGCGAGTGAGCAATACCCATTTACGTATGGTGTACAGAACAAGGCCCCACATAAGCA
>CADAAF010000166.1 GCA_902785805.1 uncultured Bacteroidales bacterium
AGTGAAGAGTGAGTCCCGAATTAAATTCGGGGTCAATTGACAAAGTGCAGATTTGTTCTGCCATTTGGTTCATTTCTACACATTCAGCGCGGCTGACGTGTTGTTTGTGCGGGTCATAGTTCCACGGACTCAAAATGAGCACATGCTTGTTTGCGACGGCATCAAACAGACTGTCCTGCGGTTTGTAATAATCACGAAAACCGTTGTCAGCTATGTAGATGAAAGGCAAACCTTCTTTCAATAATACTTCCATTACCTCTTTCTCTTGGGGAGAAATGAAAGGTGAGACCATCACTGCGCCTTGTCTTGCTGCCAGAACACAGGAGTTCATGTAATCGCGCAGCCTCCGGTTATCGCCGTGTTCCGCCTCCTCCACCATTGTGCGGCGGACATGTACGGGCATGTAACGCACTCTTTGCAGCAACTCCGCATTGCCGACACCGGCGTAGGTTCTGCCTGCTATCTGTATGCCCTCCTGCACGCGAAAATAGTTCGGCATGAGACGCTTGGTGGCAAGACGCTGGGGGTTCATCTGCACATAGCGAATCATCGTCTGAAGCTGGCCTTTTCTTGACAGCGGGCGGATAAAGGGACGCTCTGTGAAAACGGGGAATGGTGTGTTGTTATCTTCGTTTGTTAACCCCGAATCAGATTCGGGACTAATAGACGAAGGGCTGACACCATGCGCACCTGACAAAGAGACACCCGAATTAGATTCGGGACTAATAGACGAACAATGACTTAACGAAGAATACACCCTGCCTAACTTTTTGGCGGCTTGCCACAGACTACGGACAACCGTATTAAATGTTTTATCCATCGGGCGCGTAACATACAGGATGGCATGAAGGTGGTCAGGCATCAGGCAAAACTGCAAAATGCGAACCTCCGGATAATAAGAGGGATGATTTAGCAACTTGTCCACCAAAGCGTTTCCAAGCTTTGTCCTCTCCACTTGCGCTTGCTTGGGGTCGTTGTCGGGAATGACGAGCTTTCCTAATAACGGCTCACGGCTTGGCACGGTCAATGTGACATGGTAGATGCCGATGCCTTTCCATGCTGTTCCTCGTTCCTGCCAATGCCAATTGTCGTTTGCCATTTCTTTTTCTTTCATGCGTCAATCTGTTGCATGATACGGTCGGTCTGTTGAAGAACATAGATGATGCGCTCGTAGTGCTTAACATCCTGGAAATCAAGCGTTCTACCTTTGCGGTCTTTGAGCCACTTTTGGGCAGGCTGATAACCGCCGATATAGAAGTTCCAAGCGTCAGCGGGGACGTTATCAAAGTATTGTTCGCTGTTGATATAAACGCGGCCAATACCCGAATGAGATTCGGGACTAACGGACGAAGGTGACTTGAATACCGCTTGCTCTACTGCCATAGTGCCTGCTTGGGGGAAGGTGACGGGCGATTCGGGTAAGTTGTGCATGAGGTGGAGTTCGCGGAGGCGGTTGCCGAAAGAGCGGAAATGTTCGAACTCACCGGCATTATGCGGATAAGGGATACGCGGGAAGTCCACCTTCAGGAACTCCTTGTATTTTGCGCGGTATGCAGGGGAGTGGAGAATGCCGTAGATGTAATCGAAAATGTCTTCGGGAGTGGTATCATGACCAACGGCGGCATTGATAGCAGCCCAAATGGAGGCATCCAGATTAGGGCGACGCTCGGTATCGAAAGAACCTTCTTCGGGATAAAGGTAGAGGGGGAATAAATAGGAACCAGTAGTCCGTTCGCCTGTTTTCATTTCTGACATATATTGCGTTACTATGAAATGCGAACATTCATCAGGTGATTTATTCGAACGCCCAGTAATGAAACCTATGTTGGATTTAAGCATTTGTTTAGATGCTTCTGTATAAGGGCGCATCAATAGCCGTGTGTCGTAATAAATATACTGAAAATCAAAAGGTCTATATGTTATATGACATATTTTTTCTTTGTCAAAACTAATGCCATTCTGTTTCAACTCAATTTCTAACTTATCCTTCTTCGGGTTTATAAAAAGACTGTCTTTCCCTGTCTTTACTCCGCATCTATATGTAGAGAATAATTTAGATATTTGGATTCCCTCTTCGTATTTGTTTTTTGTTTGTTCATCTTGCGGGTAAAAGAAAACAGAAGGTAATTGAGGATTGAGTGTTTGCCATTCGACAGAATGCAAATTGTGAGACATCAGATACTCGTACTTATATTCACGGGTGCCGTAGAGGTCAAAGTGCCGGACTGTTGCCGGTTCTTTGCTTTGAGCAGATTTCTTAACGAAGATATTGATACTTACGCCCTGCATGATGTCAAAGACATTCTCGTCCTTGCCGCCATCGGGACAGGTCTCTTTCTTGCGGGAGTTGCCGTGCAGGTCAAGGATGTAAATCTTGTCGAACACGCGCATCAACTCACTGCGCATCTGGCGGTGAATAAGACCGTCAATGAATGAGTTGTTGGAGATATAAGCGACAACGCCTTCTCCGTTCCGCTCGACATAATACTGCGCAAGACGAATGAACTTGATATAATCATCCGAAAGCGGCTGGATATTGCGCTCGTTGAGATTCTTTTTGTAATCGTCCAACAGGTGGTTTATCCACTCACCTTTGTTGCTGCTGCTGACTGAATACGGCGGGTTGCCAATCATCACCATTACGGGATAGTCGCGTTTGATGACATTGGCTTCCGTCGCCTCACGGCTAAGCCATTGGGCAAAGAGAGTGCGAGCCTCGTTGTTGCTTTCTTCAAGCGAGTTGGTGAGATAGACATGCAGACGCTTGTCCGTCTGATGCTGATAGCCTGTTTCCGACAGAAGCATATCAAGTTTGATATGAGCCACAGCATACGAAGCCATCAACAGTTCAAAGCCATTCAAACGAGGCAGCAGATGCTGCTCTACATATTG
>CADAAF010000167.1 GCA_902785805.1 uncultured Bacteroidales bacterium
AAAAGTTCATCTATTATCTATCATCTATCATCTATCATCTATAAATTTCAAACCACTTTTCTTCTTGCAAAAAGAGTGCCGTCCAGAAAAAAATGTCAATAAAAAGCTCTTTTTTTGCAAAATCGCTCAGTGGACTTGGCAAAATGCCCTCTTTCCCCCAAAAAGGCATAAACGAACCAGCCTGCTTGTAGTGAAGCAGGCCAGTGTTTGTCATGCAAGCATAGCCGCTATCTATCCGCGTAAAATACATAAAATTGTATTTTATTTGGCAAAAAATATCCGAACGTTTGCATATGTGCAATTTTTGTAGTACCTTTGCAGCCGCTTATGTTATGACACAATGGTGATAGTATCGTTATAGTGTTGTTATAACGTGGTTATAGCGTGATTCCGGCGTGGTCTTCTTAATATAATATATATCTATCGTATATGTATCGTGTATCTATCGTATATGTATCGTAGTTAACTGCGGATTACGGGAGGAAAATGATTAGAAAAATAGTGGGGGATGAATTAAAAATGGTGGGAATGAATAGAAAATAGCGGTGGAATTATTAGAAAACGGTTAGAAATAATTAGCAAATAGTTAAATACAAAACAAACGAATATGGCAAGAGTGGTACCGGCATCGCCGTTTGAGAGTATGAGCGGCAAGTTACATCGTAATGAGCGCATAGTGATGCGTACGCGCAATGGGAGAATGCATGCTTATGCAATTCAACATCCGTATGCAGGTCCGTTAGCGGAGAGCAGAAAACGTGCTATTTCCGCATTTGCAGAGGCAGTCAAACAATGTAAGGTCGAGATGTCCGACCCTGCCCGTCTCGCCTATTGGCAAGAGCAATACGCTGAGTACAAAAAACTCGCCAATAAGAGCCTCAGCCGTGCGAACCGTCGTTTCTTCGGTGACAACTCCACCGCCGCTACGCAAGACAAGTTCTATTCCACCCTCCGTGGCTTCATCATCGCCCAACTACGAAAAACAACAGAATGAAAAGAACCATCTATTACATATTAGCCCTTGCCCTCTGCTCCTGCGCGGTGCAGCGGACAACCACAAGCGAGGAATTTGCAAAAGACGTGCAGAACGACATCCCCTTCAAGGTCACCGAACTGAAGGCAGTTAGCAACCACGACAACACCTATTCCTTCCGCAGCGACGAATATATCAGCCTGCTGCCGGACTACGAGGTGGACAGCGAAGGAGCCTGCATGATCTACCAGACTACGTTTGCCCCGACCCACTACACACAGCCGTCCAATATCATCTGGCGCAACATCGTCATCAACCGCAAAGCGAAGCGTGTCCTCTGTATCGACCGCCTCATCCAAAACGGCAGGACTTTCGGCTATGTCTATGTGCTGCAATCGGAAACGGCGCGTTACAGCGACTCCGGCACCTTCCATTGGGATGTGAGCAACCCCAAACTGCTGCTCAACGTGAGCGACGCCATCGAAGGCATGAGCGAACTGTCAGTAACGACCCTTAACACTTTAACAAAATAATAAAAACGACTCAAACATGCTGAATATATGGAGATCAACAATTTGTTAGAGTTTTCTGACCGCAAGCAACTGCACGAGGGGTTACAAGCGAATCATGCTACGGAAAATGAATTAAGGAATTTGATTAAGTGACAAACATTATAGAATTATGATAGTTACTACTACACCGACCATTGAGGGTCACACCATTAAGGAGTACAAAGGTCTTGTTTCCGGAGAGGTTATCTTCGGTATGAATTTTCTGAAGGACTTTGGCGCGTCGCTTCGTGATTTCTTCGGAGGACGTACCGACAGTTACGAAAAGGCTATGCTTGAAGGACGCGAGACAGCGCAGAAAGAAATGCGCGAGCGCGCCGAGAAACTGGGCGCCAATGCCATCGTGGGAGTTAGCTTTGGCTATGAGACAATGGGTCAAGCCAACAGCATGATTATGATTTCCATATCCGGTACAGCCGTTGTTATCGACTGATGAACGAAAGCCGCACATACATATCAATGTCCGACGCGGCAGCCATAGCGCATGTCACGAAAGAGACTATTCGTAACCTCTGTAAGAGGGGCGCTATTGGCTACGAAACACACGGCAACTTCTTCTATCCCTGCAAAGAGGATGTAGAGCGTTACGCTGCGTCTATTGCTACGATTCATGCATCGGAGCAGAAAATGGAGCGCTACAAACTCGAACTGCAAGAGCAGATGGAGCAACTTCGCCTTGCAAAGACTGACGCGCAAACTCAGTTGGACGCGCTCAAACTATACCCGCACCGTATCAAGCACATTCAGGAACTGCTGTGCGCTCTCATCCCGCACTTGGATACCACTCTAAGCCCTCGTCAAGTAGAGGTCATCATGGAGATGTTGCAGGGAGGCAAGTGGCCGGATGTTTCTGCAAAACTGGGCTTAACCAGGGACAGAGCCGTTCAGATATTTGAGAAAGCTCTGGAGAAGTTGGAAGCAATGCCGGATGAGTTAGAGCGGAAGGATATGATTATCGAGGAGTTGAAGGAAGAAATCAACGATTTGAAGGAGATGAAGGAAGAGAAGCAGCGTTTGGAGAATCTTACTCCGGAAGAGAAGGAGTTACTCCTTACCCCGATTAGTTCTGACGAGCTATCGGTACGCTGCCAAAACGGACTGAAGGCTGCTGAGATCAACAACCTGTATGATTTGCTTCGTCGCAGCCATGCCGACATGCTCAAACTTCGCAACTTCGGCAAGAAGTCCCTCGCAGAACTGGAGGCATGGCTTACATCCAAAGGCCTCGCATTGAAACAAGACTGATGAAGCTTGAGGAAGCCATAACGTACGCCATCATGTCGGATGGTCATGGAAAGACGACTGACCAGATAGCCGCCGCTATCAACCGCAATGCCTGGCATTTCACCAAGGAAGCCGGACGTATCTGCGTAATGTTATGACATACGAAGAATACATAGCCCAACAGCAGCAAGCGATTGACGAGCAATCGGATGACGCTTGCTTCCTCGAAAACCAGCCCGAAGGCCAGTTCGTTCGTGGACATTAAATCTGATAACATCGCCCAAAGCAGAAAAAAATTAATTAAAATAGTATCTATGCACCTGAACAAAGTACATCATATCGCCATCATCTGTTCCAACTATGAGCGGAGCAAACGCTTTTATACCGAAGTGCTGGGGTTGGAAGTTATGGCGGAGCATTTCCGC
>CADAAF010000168.1 GCA_902785805.1 uncultured Bacteroidales bacterium
GTTTTTTTTCTTTCTCGGTTTCTCTCCGCAAAATTATTATTTTCTCGCTTTCTATGGTGGTGCTCGCAGTGTAGACTGATTACAGCTCCGTTGTTGGGGGCAAGCGTATACCCTTACTATACCCTTGCTATACTCTTGCATCTCCCCGCGTATGTTTATTATAGGACGATCTTATCGTCCGCTCTTTTTTTTTCCCTTTTCTGCCATAAAAGTTGATTTTTAGAACCGAATTTTCATCAAATCCTTGCATATGTCAGAAAAAAGCAGTACTTTTGCAAAGTTTTTACATGTTGCCTAAATCACGATTCATATGCTTACGCACTGCACATACGGCGCTCGTAGCCAACGAATTACCCCTGCTGCCATATGGGAGGAGGAATATTCGCACACCTCGCCCCCGCAGTCATGCGATAAGCAACCCACAGACCAACGCAACGCTATCACAGGCGGTGCCCGCAATTCGCGGGTGCCGCTTGCGCGTATATAATTGTTAATTTTTGATTACTATACATAAACCACATAATGAAGAAAATTTACATTCAGCCACGCATAGAGACCGTGGCAACCACACCGCAGCAGGTGCTCTGTACCAGCGGAGGTATTAGGGCAGAAATCTCCGGTTATGGAAAATCAAGCGGCGGATTTACACAAATGCCAGTCTGGTTGGCAGGCATAATTTGCTCGTCCTTGCTGTTCTTGGGAACGGCGTGTTCTTCCAACAACCCCGACCAGCCCAAACAGCAGGCGGAACTCAAACCGCGCACACTCGTTGTCACGCAGACAGAAGGAGGTAATCGTATCCAGGAAGTCCGCCGTCTTCCGCAAGCCACTATCACCGATGAGGGAGAGACACTCAACGCCATCTGGAGCAAAGGCGACGAGATTTCTTTTCGCAACATAAGCCACGCGACCTATACACCCTCCGGATCCACAGACCCTGTTTCCCTCGAAGGCGTATTGTTAGCGGACAGAGCGGCACGTATCGCTTCGTTCGCAAGCAACGACAAAGTATGGTGCGACGAGGGTGACCAATTGGTGCTTGTCTATCCGAAGACAACTGCCCCTGCTTTTGAAATCATCGGTACGAATCCACTGACCGCAAGATACACTATTTCTCTTACCCCGCAGGACGGTTCGTTGGCGACTATAGCCAACAAGTGTCACCATAGCTATGGTTTCGCTACGGTAACAGAGGTCACCGAGACAACGGCTAATGCCGAGTTGTCGAAGATGCAGAACCTGCTGACGGTCTGCAAGTTCTCTTTTGTGGATGAGACTCATCCCGCCACTCCGCTCCCTGTTTCATCGCTTAGTATCAGTTACGGCGGCGGCGATTATGCCGGCACCTACCCGGGGACGGCTACTGTTACTGTCAAGCAGGGAACACCCTGCACGGCAACCGTGACGCCGGACAAAAAAAGCACATCGGCAGGCGGCTACCCTCTCACCGTTGCCCCTACCGGTGATTTGACGGAGGTCTATGTGGCACTCTTCCCCGAAGCAAACCCTACTAAGTACTTCTTCCAACTCGAAAGCGGCTCGGAAACCTACACCGGCACGGCAACGGCGCAGCTCATTGCGGGCGAGTACGTAGTCGCTACAAACCTGAAACTGACAAAAGTAAATCCCTAAAATCGCTATACAATGAAAAAGATCTTCTCTCTTCTCCTTGCACTGGTATGTGCAGCGGGAACCCTGTATGCCGGCAACGGCTGGACACCGAACGACAAGTATTGTAAGTGGGGCGACAACTTCCGGTTTGACCATGCCTTTGAGTTTTATAACGCCGGCGCGTATGATAACACGTACGGAGATGGTATGGTTGGCTTTCAGCGAGCACAAGGTATCATTGCTTTCAGTTTCCGTGCGTGGAACGAGTTCAATCTGCCTACCGGTGACAACTACCTTGCCGGAGCGGTGACGGTCTATCTGACCGCCAACGGACAGAATGATATGCCCTTGGTAACCATTCACATGAAGGACGCAAACAATTACAAGAGATGGAAAAAGACCTTCGAGTATGAGTGCCATTTCGACCGTGTGGAGCCCTTTAACGACTGTTCCGCCTATTTCTTGCAGAAACGGCAAGTGAATGATGGCGACGACCAGTACGCCTATTTCAATATCGTATATAGCCAGACGGTGTTTAACTATATCCACAACAACAAGGACAAAGGCCTCGGTCTGCGTTTGAATGTGTGGTGGGATGGTAATAACTATGACAACTCCCGTCTCTTTGAACAGGGCGAGTTGAACGACATCTTACCGGCGGTACTCGACCCGACTCTTGATAATTTCCGTTGGACGAGGAGCAATGACGGCAAGACCGCAATCTCATTTACTGTAGGTGATGTATATAATAGCCAGTATTATGAGCGCGCTACGGGGCGTGGTGTCAATGATAGTATATCTTCGTTTGTGCCCCGAAGCGGTAGTCTCAACCGTGAGCGCACCGATGTAGCCGATCTCACGCCCGCCCAACTCAATCTCATGGGTCGGGAAACCCCTCCCTATGTACTCAAAGTATCACGCCGCGCTTATGCCGATCTCAATTCCTCGTACTATGACGGTACACACGGAGGTCCCCGTTCGCCCTTTGTAGGACCGCAATCGGACTGGAAAACGATACGTATTCCGGCGCTTTATCTGCCCCAGGAGATCGAATTGTCTCATGAGGGTGGCGACACCATTTATACGACCTTCAAGATCCCCAAGAAGGCGTACGGAGAAGAAGAGGATCAATCCGCCATCATCATTGAGTATTCGACCGATCCGAACTTCGGCTCGTTTGAAACGGTGCGCGAGGATTTCAACACCACCAACCGCCTTCAGGAAACTGCCTATAAGGTCGG
>CADAAF010000169.1 GCA_902785805.1 uncultured Bacteroidales bacterium
ATCTCTCAAAACTAAATAAGAAACTGCTTGAACAAACGTCCTTAAAATGTACTAGTTTTTCTCCTTAGAAAGGAGGTGATCCATCCCCACGTTCTCGTAGGGATGCCTTGTTACGACTTAACCCCAATCATCGGTCCTACCTTAGACAGCTCACTCCTTACGGTTATGCCACCGGCTTCGGGTATTACCGACTCTCATGGTTTGACGGGCGGTGTGTACAAACCCCGAGAACGTATTCACCGCGGCATGCTGATCCGCGATTACTAGCGATTCCAACTTCACGAAGTCGGGTTGCAGACTTCGATCCGAACTGAGACGTAATTTGTAAGTTTTGCTCCACATCGCTGTATTGCTTCTTGTTGTGTACGCCATTGTAGTACGCGTGTAGCCCAGGACATAAAGGGCATGATGATTTGACGTCATCCCCACCTTCCTCCGGTTTATCACCGGCAGTCTCTCTAGAGTCCCCAACTGAATGATGGTAACTAAAGACAAGGGTTGCGCTCGTTGCGGGACTTAACCCAACATCTCACGACACGAGCTGACGACAACCATGCACCACCTGTCACCCTGATAACCTCTGCCATATCTCTATAGTTTTGCAGGGGATGTCAAGCCCTGGTAAGGTTCTTCGCGTTGCGTCGAATTAAACCGCATACTCCACCGCTTGTGCGGGGCCCCGTCAATTCCTTTAAGTTTCACACTTGCGTGCATACTCCCCAGGCGGATTACTTATTGCGTTAGCTGCAACACTGAGTTTCCCCAACATTTAGTAATCATCGTTTAGGGCGTGGACTACTAGGGTATCTAATCCTATTTGCTCCCCACGCTTTCGTGCCTGAGCGTCAGTCTCTGTCTAGGAAGCCGCCTTCGCCTCTGGTGTTCCTCCATATATCTACGCATTTTACCGCTACACATGGAATTCCACTTCCCTCTCCAGTACTCTAGTTAGCCAGTATCTATGGCTGTATGGGGTTGAGCCCCACGCTTTCACCATAAACTTAACTTACCGCCTACGCACCCTTTACGCCCAATAATTCCGGATAACGCTCGCCACCTACGTATTACCGCGGCTGCTGGCACGTAGTTAGCCGTGGCTTTCTGGTAAGGTACCGTCAACTAAGGATTCTCTCCTCAGATTTCTTCCCTTACAACAGAGCTTTACAACCCGAAGGCCGTCTTCACTCACGCGGCGTTGCTCGGTCAGGCTTGCGCCCATTGCCGAAAATTCCCTACTGCTGCCTCCCGTAGGAGTCTGGGCCGTGTCTCAGTCCCAATGTGGCCGTTCACCCTCTCAGGCCGGCTACGCATCATCGTCTTGGTGGGCCGTTACCTCACCAACTAACTAATGCGCCATAAGCCCATCCACCAGTGTTTTTGTCCTTTAATAACAAGACCATGCGGTCCCGTTACCTATCCGGTCTTAGTCCCCGTTTCCAGGGATTATCCCAGTCTTCGTGGGCAGGTTGCTTATGTATTACTCACCCGTTCGCCTCTAGTTCGACTCAGCAAGCTGTGTCTCCCTCGATCGACTTGCATGTATTAGGCACGCCGCCAGCGTTCATCCTGAGCCAGGATCAAACTCTCCATTTGATTTGACTCTATTTTGACAAGTCTTCCAGACCTGTCTCTTCCATAAACTTAATTGACGTTTTCTGTGTCTTTTTCCTGTTCAGTTTTCAAAGATCTCTGCATCACTCTCACCGAGCGTGCTTTATGATATTACCACCGCTCGATTCCTTTGTCAATATCTTTTTTCAAAAGTTTTGAGAAACTTTTTTAATCGATGCCGGCTTCTCTCAAGCAGCTTGTTTATTTTATCGCTTTGAGACTATTTGTCTACAACTATTTTCACTTTTTTCAAAAAATTTATTTGTGCATCATAATACCCGCTATCGCTGTAATGCATGCTTCTTATATTTATAGAACCCTGTCTTTTTTATATAACGTCTGCTCTGTATTCTCTATGCTATTAAAAAAGAGAAGATTTCCCTTCTCCCTGTTACAGATTGATTTTCTGACCTCTTGCAAAAAAGACAGACAAAGCAGGGAAACTGCCATATCTGTCTTTAAACAGGAAGTATCAGAGTACCTGAGAAATGATCCGTATCTGAAAATAACGGAATAATCAGAACAGGCCCTGTGCCATCATGGCATCGGCGACTTTCAGGAAGCCGGCGATATTGGCACCCTTGACCAGGTCATAGCCAAGACCGTATTCTTCTGCGCATTTTGCGGAATTGTCATGGATGGACTTCATGATGCCATGCAGTTTCTCATCCACTTCTTCTGCTGTCCATGCATAATGCTGGGCATTCTGTGCCATTTCCAGCGCAGATACCGCAACACCGCCCGCATTGGCAGCCTTTGCAGGACCGACGATGACGCCGTTGTCCTGCAGATACTTGACTGCTTCATTGGTTGCCGGCATATTGGCACCCTCGAAGTAGTACTTCGCACCTGCGCCGACGATCATCTCTGCTTCCGCCATGCCGACTTCATTCTGGGTCGCACACGGAATATATACATCTGCCTTGACTTCATACGGCTTTTTGCCTTCGAAGAACTGGCAGCCGAACTTATCCGCATACATCTTGACATTCGCATTTCTGGATGCACGCATCTCCAGCAGATAGTTCAGTTTTTCTTCTGTTACGATTCCATCCGGATCATAGACATAGCCGTTATGACCGGAAATTGTTACAGCCTTGCCGCCTAATGCAGCGATCTTGCGGGCAGCACCCCAGGCAACGTTGCCATAGCCGGACAGTACGACTGTCTTGCCCTTGAGATCAT
>CADAAF010000170.1 GCA_902785805.1 uncultured Bacteroidales bacterium
AATTTCGCTGCCATTAGGCCTCACATCCGGTGAACTGCATATTGTACCCACGGCAACAAGTGCTCTTTACCGCGCTATGGAAGGTTGTAAAGCAACCATTTATTTCCATAGTCAGGTTCAACCGGATTGGGGACCGGATTACCGCAATTCTCCTGCCGGGGATGTCATTGTCAGATGCCAAGACTATGATTTCTATACCAGCGGCACCTTCGTCGGCGCGTCGGACAACGACTTCTTTTATGTTAAATCCCTTACCGCCAAACTGCTCTATGACATCGATGTGGAGGCTGTGAACGGAACAGTTGTATTCAGCGACACGACCAATTGTAATCAGGTGAAAGTCACTATTACTCCCGACGAAGGATGTGTGTTCATGGGCTGGGCAGATGGCAACACGTACAATCCTCGTGTACTCGAAGTGACCAGCGACACGACTGTGACGGCTAACATCAAGAAGAACCTTGTGCCGGGAGATTTGTTCCGCGCCAATACCGTAGAAGGTGTGTCCGTATTGTATAAAGTGCTCACCAAAGAGCCGGGCAATATGACGGTGCAAGTAGGCGAACTCAATGGTTTCCACGGCTCCAAGTACGGCCAAGCAATTGATAAATCCTATAGCGGACCGCTTACTATCTCTCAAACAGTAAACTATTTTGACGAAACATACACGGTCGTAGCATTGGGATCCGGAGCATTCAGTATGTGCGGAATCACCTCCCTCAGTTTACCGAATACAGTACAGAAGTTAGAACAAAATAGCATCCAGGAGTGCACAAAGCTCACTGCTGTAAACATACCGGAGGGCATAACGACCATTCCTCGATATAACTTATCCTACTTGCATCAGCTGGAATCAATCACTCTCCCAACCACTTTGAAATATATCTGCTCGGGTAGCTTAAATAACAACACCAAAATGGCAACTATCGTAAATTGGAATCCTTCCCAATACGAGCGCCTGGGTAATAACATTGGTGCGATGAACACCAAATTTTTCAACGATATGCCACTTGACTCATATAATGTATTGTATACAGGTGATATCGTTTTGCGCCAAAATGCACCTGCCGGCAAAGATACACTGCTTATTAAAGACGGAACGCGTTTTATCTGCGGAGACCTTAAAGGCGGTGAAAACCTCACAACCATCGTACTACCCGCATCCCTTGAAGCTATTGGAGACAGGTCTTTCTATGGAATGCCTAACTTGACCTCCTGTATTATCAAAGCCACCAAACCGGTAGAAGTGTACATGGCACGAGACTCGCAAGATCCGACTCAGACAACTAATGCTGATAAACTCCGACTTGAAATTAGTTCCAATACAACTCCGGAAATAGCTACCGTTAAGTTCTATGTGCCTAAAACCGCTGTTACAGCATACAGAGAGAGTGCTACCTGGGCCGGAATGGATATCCGTCCTATTGGCGGTTGGACTATCACCTTCGTGGACCATGATGGCGAATCGACTCAGCAAGTAGAACAGGGCGAGATGCCGATTGCTCCTACGCCTGAAGTCTATTACACAGCTGAGCATATGTACGTCTTCGACCACTGGAATGTTGCTATTGCAGCTGCAACCGCAGATGCTACATACGAGGCTGTTTACTCTGAGCAGGAGCTGCCCAAATACTATGTTTGCTTCTATGCTACAGAAGCAGATGCATTGGCACATACGAACCGCATTCTCCGCGTAGAGAAAGTACGTGGTACGAGTGCTGTGGACAATGGCGTCGTAGCAGCTGCTAAACTGGATCCTCGCGCTTGTGAGATGGTTACAGATTGGAACGGCGGCGACTTGTCGAACGTGACGAGCGAACTGCACGTATGGCCAGTATGGGGAACGGGACAATATACCGTCGTATTCTATGTGGAGGCAACAGCCGTTAAGACACTCAATAACGTAGAGTGCGGCGATTTGATTGAGGCTCCTACCGATTTTGCTATTCCTACAGGCAAGATCTTCGTTGGCTGGGATAGCGACGCTTGGCAGAACACCGATGCCCTAATCGGCAATCTGGACATTCACGCTGTTCTCAAGGACGATCCGACCTCTATCGGTCAAACCAATCAAAAATCACAAACTACAAACCACAAACTCATCATCAACGGCCAACTCTTCATCCAACGTGGAGATGAACTCTTCAACGCCCAAGGCACAAGAGTAAAATAACAAACCACCATACCTTCAGATCGTGCCCTTGGGCAAAGAAACTACAAAATATAAAGCATTGCGGAGAAAAAACGACTCATTCACCGCAAATATGCGGAGATTAGGCACGGTTTTTGTTGCTTAAATAGAAAACAAATACACTATGAATACCGTTTATATATGGCAAAATGACCAGTTTCCACATTTTGAGTGGAACACAGATGCCCTGCTGACCACGTTGGGAGAGGTTCACACGCTGCAAGGGCAGTTGCTCGGTCGTATGTTTGCGCTGGGTTTCGAAGGCCTTTCGCAACAAGTGGAAGCTGTCACCCAAGAGATCATCGGTTCATCGCGGATAGAAGGAGTGACGCTGAATGCAGATAGCGTACGAAGCAGTGTAGCACGGCATCTGGGATTGGAAACGGCAGGCAATGAACGGAGCGACCATTATACGGAAGGTGTAGTGAACGCGATGATGCAGGCTACGCAGGCTTTTGCGGAACCACTGACTGCCGAACGGATGTTTGGATGGCATGCCGCTTTCTTCCCTACCGGCTATAGCGACGGGCATAAGATAACGGTTGCCAACTGGCGCGTAGGAGATGAGCCGATGCAAGTGGTAAGCGGACCTATG
>CADAAF010000171.1 GCA_902785805.1 uncultured Bacteroidales bacterium
AATGATGTCGTACTGCTGATTGAGCAGGTTGTTGACTTCAACGGACGCGGAAAGGTTCCATGCGCGGAAGCGGAACAATTTAGCCAGTGCCACATCGTGGGTGTACCAAGAAGGCTCATAGTTCACTGGTATATTGGCGGAATTATGGTATCGTTCGCCCACATAGATAAAACTGTAATTGAGTGACCAGTCATTCCACGCGATACAACTGGTTACAGAACCCGAATGGCGGGGTATATAGGCAATCTGTCCTCCGTATGTCAGCGGGTCGTTGGGATCAGTGAGGTCGCGGGCGCGCTGATAAGTATATGTCATACGGGTGTTCCATTCTATATGGTGTGCAAAAGTGAATGTCAAGCTCGCATTGATATCCACGCCGCTTATCTCTACGTACCCGAGGTTCATCATCTGCCAGCGGTACTGGCTGTTGCCTTTGGGGATGGCTACAATCTTGTTATTGACTTGGTTGAAGTAGCCGTCGGCTTTCACGTTAAGTTGCAGGTTGCGTAAACCTCCGACGAATGTGAAAGTCTTGGTGTATTCTACTCCGGCATCGTATTGTGTGGCATCTTCGGGTTTCAGACTGATATTGCCTACGTCGGTGTAGTAAAGGTCGTTGAAGGTGGGCATGCGGAACACTTTCTTGTAGAAAGCACGAAGGTATAATTCTTCTTTGAGGAGCGGTTGATAGGAGAGGAACACTGCGGGAGTGAATCGTTGCAGTCGTTCGGCGGCATGTTGCGTCTGTTGGGTGCTGCGTTTGATTTCGTCTTTCACGGATGAGCTTAGCAGCGAAGCCTGTGCGCGAATCCACTTGTAGTGCCATGCTGTTGCTGCTGCCACTAAACCTGTGTGGCGGCGGGGGTAGGGGAAATGTACCAGTGAGGCATAGAGGGAATTGAACTGGTAGTCGCCGCTGACCGATACTCCCCACCACGTAAATATGTCGTATTGCAGTGATGTGGTAAGATAGACCTCGTGTTGAGTGAATTGGTTGTCAATATACATCAACGTGGTATCAGGGTTGAGGTAGCGCATATAGTCGTTGCTGTATTTGCCGCTGACTAACCATCGGAGCGTCCTGTGTCCATCTCCGATACGGCGTTCTCCTAAGTCCCATTCGTCTTGGAATGAGCCTTGTACGAAGCTGTTTCGGTCCCATTGGCGTTGTGAAGAGGTCCACACGTTTCGGATAATAGCGCGTGGAATACCTTTCTCCGATTGGTAGTAATAGCCTTTGAGGTGCCATTTGCCCCGTGGCAGGTAGCCGAACAGACCCGCTTCGGCGCGGAATGATTGTACATCGCCGTTCTGACGGATGCCCACTGTATCCCATGCCAATGAGTGATCGGGTTTGAGTTTGTGTATGCGGAAATGATATCGGCCTGTGGCGTATGTGTATTCGGCGTTGGCGCTCAGATGCAGGTTGTCGGTCAGCTTGTGTTCGTACAGAACCGACGGATTAGCCAGACCGAACGTACCGGCTTTCATACCGACCTGTATATTGTACGGCTTGTCGGTTTTGAAGACGGGGCGGCGGGTGCGCAAGTATAGTGTGCCTGCCGAACCGTAGTCTTTGGCAGATTGCAGCAGTTCACTCTTCTGACCGTTGTAAAGGCTGATTTCCTCCAAGTTATCCATCGAGAACTTGCCCAAATCGACCGTCCCGTTTTGAGCATTGCCGATTTCTATCCCGTCGTAGAAAACGCCTAAATGGTGTGAACCCATCGAACGTATATCGACTGTCTTGATACCGCCTACGCCGCCGTAGTCTTTGACTTGTACGCCGGAGAAGTAGCGCAGTGCGTCCGCTACACTTTGTACGCTGAGTTGTTGCAGTCTTTCGCCGGACAGCCTTTGGACAGGCATAATGTTATCTGTCTTGCGTTGGGCGGTCACTTCCACCTCCTCTATCGTCAGCTGCTTGGTTATAGAATCCAATAACAAAGAATCTGTCGGTATGGCACCTATATGCCACGCCGACAGAATTATTGTCAATCCTGTCAGGATTGTTCTTCTCACTGTTTATTGCTTGCGTCCTTGAAGGTCGTACATCACGCCGCCGCGAATAATCATCAGACGATTGTTCATCAGCACTTTCTCGGCTTTCACGCCATCCGATACCTCGTCAAGAGCCGTCTGTACAGGGATGATGCCCTTTTCGGGAGCGACGTAACCCTCCGGCATCTCCGCACCGAAGTTGTCAAGGCAGATATAGGTCGGGGTGTTATCGTAGTAGGTTACGCCGTTGTCGTAGGATATGCGGTCGGTGGAGGACATGGCGAACTCCACTTCGTCTATCTCGCCCAGAGGGAGAAGATCCACGTACGTCCAGTCGGCTATATATCTGCCGTTGGAAGCCAATTCAACGGTAATGGTGTCTGTCGCAATGCCATCTTTCTTCCCGATTACGTAAAGCAGCAGTTGGTCTTCTTGAGTGAACACGCGTGCGGGAGCCTGTGTGCCATCTACAAAGGCGGCTACCGTGTAGGCATTGTTGTTCACGAAGAAGCCCGGAACTATTTGAGGGTCAAAGGTGATGCTGTTGTTGCCATAGAAATCGGCAAACCAAACTGCAAAATTATCGCCCTCGTAGGCTCCGCCCGAAGTGCTGCGATAAGGTTGGGCGACACCGGTAGAGGTCTTTTCCGTCTCGTCGCTTACTACAAATGAATAGTAATAGGGTTCGCCCCAACTGTCTTCCTTGTACGTGGTAAAGGTGTAAGCA
>CADAAF010000172.1 GCA_902785805.1 uncultured Bacteroidales bacterium
CCGGATGCCACACAAGCCGTAGAAACAGTCACCGAAGACACACTTGCAGGCGCAAGCATAACGCTCTCACCCGTTGGTGCTGATAGTAAAAACGATTATTTCTGGTTAGCAGGAAAAGATACTGTCAAAGGTGCCGCCCAAAACTACCAACTGCCTGTGTATAACAAAGACACCCAAATCGTTTATATCTATAAGGAGTTCTATCCTATCAGCGGAACGATGGACGACATGATGTCTAACGGCAATTATGAGGACAAAACATTCAATTACGGCAAGTACGGTCAGAAAAGCAACATAAGCGACTATAACTATTGGGGCATTCACCAGCAGACAAATCCTGATCAGGACATTCACTTCTATGACACATGCTCTTTGCGCGCTAAACCTCAAGACCCTTTGCATAACGGATTTGCCGTCGTGCGCAATGCAAACATGTTCCACTCTACCTTCGCTAAAATAAAAGCACGCGAAGGCAATAACTTCGCTTTGTTTGATGCCGCAACCGGTACCGCCGGAGGTAACAAGAGAGCGTGGTACGCCACTACTGCTACCAATCCCGCACTCAAACTCAAAAAAGGAACTACTTACGTACTCTCTTTCTGGGCTGCCAACCTCAATAACTTCGGCGAAATGGAAAATGCCGCACGGTTTAAGTTCCGCATTCAGTATAACGGAAAGACGAAAGAATCCGCGGTGCTTGACCTTGGTTCTACCAAGTTCAGAAATAACCTCTGGCACCAGCACTCCGAGACTTTCTATGCCGACGAAGATTGCGATAATGTGACTATTTCTGTTGTCAATCTCAACACCAATGTATTGGATATCGGTAATGACTTCGCGTTGGATGACATCCAGTTCCACGCTATCAGTAGTATTTCCAAAGTGGTCAAGTCGCAACAGAAGTTTATTGTCACTTTCCACGAAACGAAGATAGACGCTTTCACAGCAACGGTGCTCCCAGTGGCTTGTGACAGCGATTACTACACGATAGCCATGCACGTGGACTACAAAAATCCTAACGGACAACTCATCATCAAGGACCTCACAACCGGCACAGAATACCCATACGATGTCACGGCTCCATACGACACGCCATCTTCGCTGGACAAGACGATTACTATTTCCACCAAAGAGCCGACGCACAACTGGGAAGTTTATTTCGCCGGATGGCCGACTGCTAAGAAAACAGCAACGACCGTTATTCCGGGCTTCCCCGCAATCGAAGCAAACAACTTCACACTTACTACGCCCACCTGTTCAGACTTGACAACCACACTCACTTTTGACCTTGATTACACTTACCAGCAAGGCACTCTTACCTACTGGGTGGACGGGCAGACAGCACAAACGGGCACTTACAGTGTTGCCGATAAAACCAAACAGACACTTGCCGGACTGACCCTTGCGGATATTCCTGCAGACGGACTTGCGACACATAAACTGCACATATCGTTCGACGGACCTAACAGTTGTATTAAGGAGTTCACGCTCCCTGCAGCTCCTTTCTCGCCCGTGATTAATAACGTATCCGTTAGCGGCGTTCCCGCACAAGTGGACTGCAATGCCGATGACTATACCATCACCGTCACCATCACTACTCCGTATAACGCTACAGGGCATAATATCGTCCTTACTTACGACGATAAAGGAGCTAAGACAACCACCATCCCCGCTACCGGTACGACGACCACGACGACCGTCACTATGCACAATCCGGGCGCTACTCCGCTAACAATCACCGCCGCCTTCGAGACTACTCCCGCGTGCACCAAAACATCCGACGCATTTACTCCGCCTGTACGCTTTGCTTGTAACGTGTATATAGAGACTATTTGCGAAGGTGAGAGTTATACCAAGCACGGATTTAACATCATCACACCGCCAGTAGGTATTGACACTTTCGCTTTGGGATACGATTCGCTCATACTGACCGTACAAACGCTTCCCGCTATTCATACGACTAACAGCTCTGTTGTCTGTGATGACGAAAACACAATCCTCCTGCCTTTCACTCCCGATACAGGGACGCCCGACTCTTTCGTTGTTCGAATCAACAATACCGATTACGATGCAACAGTTTCAGGAACGGACCTTGTTTTTGCACGCCCGACTAATCTGTCACCCGGGGATTATAACGCAACCGTCATTACCGGACGCAAGGGCTCTGCTTGCACCACTTCACAGGACTTCACCATCCGCATATCGGACTCACACCTGATGTATCGCAAGTGGGAGGATGTACTCTTCATCGACAACTCATCCAAACGCTTTGTCAAATATCAATGGTTTGAGAACGGAGCACTGATACCCGGCAAGACAGAACAACAACTTTATAATCCAGAAGGACTGACCGGCACCTATTTCTGTCGGGTTACAACGGATGACGGTTCTGTTTTCTATACCTGCGAATCAGCATTTGACGATGTCCCACGTAGCCGGGATGCAGTCAACGACAAGCAGCCTGCCGAAACCGTACGTAAAGTTCTGCGCCAAGGACAACTCATCATCATCCGCGAGGAGAAAGAATACAACCTTCTCGGCGGCAGAGTGAAATAATCAGCAAACTGATAAAAACATAAATAATCAGCAAACTGATAAAAAATAAATAGGCGAGACCAATCTCGCCTATTTTTGTACCAATCTCCCAACCTTTTTCAGTTTTAG
>CADAAF010000173.1 GCA_902785805.1 uncultured Bacteroidales bacterium
ACGTATGATAGTCAGTGTCTTAAGTCCGAGGAAGTCCATCTTAATCAGTCCTACCGATTCCACTACGTGTCCGTCGTATTCAGTTACTAATACGCGTTTCTTCTCCTGCTTGTCTTCGATGCTGCTGAGCGGTGCAAACTTAGTCAAGTCATCGGCTCCGATAATCACACCGCAGGCGTGGATGCCTACCTGACGAATCGTGCCTTCCAACTGCTGTGCATAGGTCAGCATTGAACGAATTTCGGGTTCACCCTCCTCGTACATCTTCTTCAGTTCAGGCACGTACTTGTAGCAGTTCTTCAGATTGACTTTCGGCGACTTGCCTTTCTCGTCCTTCACGTTGTCGGGGAATCCTCGGTCGGGAATGAGCGATTTGATTTCATTGACCTTAGGCAATGGTATGCCGTGCAACCGCCCTACATCGGCTATGGCGGACTTGGCTGCCATCACGCCGTAGGTGATAATATGTGCCACATGCGTCTCGCCGTATTTTTGGCTTACCCAATCCAAGACGCGACCGCGCCCCGCATCGTCAAAGTCGGTATCTATATCCGGCAGCGATATACGGTCGGGATTGAGGAAACGCTCGAACAGAAGGTCGTATTTAAGCGGGTCTAAATCAGTGATATGCAAGCAGTAAGCCACTACGCTACCGGCGGCACTGCCACGCCCCGGACCTACGCTCACGCCCAATTCTTCGCGCGCACCGCGTATGAAGTCCATCACGATAAGAAAGTAGCCCGGGAACCCCATTGACTTCATCGTATGCAACTCAAAGCGGATACGTTCTTTCAGTTCTTCGTCCGTTTCGAGCCGCTCTTTTCCGTACCTTTTTTCCGCCCCTTGCATCGTCAGGTACTCGAGGTAGTCGGCTTCCAACTTGATGCGGTACAGTTTGTCGATACCGCCCATTTTTTTCACTTTCTTCTGTGCGGCTTTCTCGTCCATCACCACCTCGCCGTTCTCATTGCGGGTGAACTCGTCGAAGAGTTGCTGCTCAGTGAAACGCTGCCGATAGCTCTCTTCTGTACCAAAGGATTCGGGGATAGAGAACTTCGGCATAATCGGGTCGGAGTCAATATCATACACTTCCACCTTGTCGGCTATCTCCTGTGTATTGGCTATGGCTTCTGGGATGTCAGCGAAGATAGCAGCCATCTCTTCGGGTGTCTTGAGCCATTCTTGCTTGGTGTAGTGCAAGCGGTCAGGGTCATCGAACTTCGCGCCCGTACTGATACATAGCAGTCGGTCGTGTGCCTCGGCGTGTTCTTCTTCCACGAAGTGTACATCATTGGTTGCTATGAGTTTGACATCGTATTTGCGTGCCAAGTCAATCAGCACGGGATTGACCTTCATCTGTGCCTGATACACATCCTGATTGCCGTTGGGCTTATCGGTCTGATGGCGTTGTAACTCAAGGTAATAATCGTCCCCGAACAGGCTTTTGAACCATTGTACAGACTCTTCTGCACCCTGTATATCGCCGTAGTTGATTTTGCGAGCCACCTCACCTGCCAAGCAGGCGGACGAACAAATCAGCCCTTCGTGGTATTGTTCCAATAGATCGTGGTCGATACGCGGCGTATGGTAGTAGGCATCGTCCATAAAACCTTCGCTCACCAAGTGGCAGAGGTTATGGTAGCCTTGCATATTCTTGGCAAGCAGAATCAAGTGCCAGCCGGAGCGGTCGATGTTGTATTTCTTGCCGTTAGGCGCAGTGGCTTCTTCGTTCGTTTTGCTCTTTCTGCCCCTGCGTGCGCAATAGACCTCGCAACCTACGATGGGTTTGAAGACACACAGAGTAGGGTCGCCGGCTTCCTCTTGGGCTTTCTTATTGACTTTCTTGCTGTAATCCAACAATTCCTTGATACCGTACATATTGCCGTGATCGGTAAGGGCAAGAGCCGTCATACCGGTGCGCAGGCATTTGTCAACAAGGTCGGGCACTTTGGACATACCATCCAAGATGGAGTAGTGGCTATGGACGTGGAGGTGGGTAAATGGCATACGATTAAAGATTAAAGCAGTGCATAATCAATCACTTCGTGAATATCGCTTACGTAGTGGAACGTCAATCCCGACAAGTACTGTTCGGGTATTTCGGCAACGTCTTTTTGGTTGTCCTTGCATAAAATCAAGTCGGTTATACCCGCTCGCTTGGCTGCCAAGATTTTTTCTTTTACGCCGCCGATGGGCAGCACCTTGCCGCGTAGCGTCATCTCGCCCGTCATTGCGATACGCGGACGCACCTTGCGGCGGGTGAAAGCCGACACAAGTGCCGTGGTCATCGTGATGCCTGCCGACGGTCCGTCTTTGGGGATGGCTCCTTCGGGTACGTGGATATGAACAGATTGTGTTTCAATATCTTTACGCGCAATGTGCCAGTCGTCCGCATGCGACTTGATGTACGCCAAAGCGATGGTGGCACTCTCTTTCATCACATCGCCAAGATTACCTGTCAAGGTGAGAGTAGGTTGCTTGGAAGGCGATAAGGAAGACTCTATAAATAGTATCTCGCCGCCGACTTGCGTCCAAGCCAAACCGGTAACAACCCCTACGTAGTCGTTGTTCTCATACATATCGCGCGTATAACGCGGTTTGCCGAGATACGTCTCTATGTCTGAAGGCGTT
>CADAAF010000174.1 GCA_902785805.1 uncultured Bacteroidales bacterium
TTCAACGGTACAGCTTACGAAAAAAATAAAACCTACGGAGAAGGCAACACGTATCATTTAGCCGAAATACAGGTTACCGCTGGACCTCCTCCTGCCTCAACCGACGCAACCCTTTCGTCATTGACGTATAATGGAACTTCGGTGCCGGGTTTTGATCCCAACACCACGACTTATGACGTAGAACTACCGACTGGAACAACTGCTGCTCCGACGGTTACTGCTACCCCTAACGACGCAAACGCCAATGCCGTAGTAACACAAGCTACAAGCCCCACGGGTTCTGCTTCTGTCTTAGTTACCGCTGAAGATGGTACGACAACAAAGACTTATACCATCAATTTCTCGGTGGCTTCTGCGTATCCGAAAGTACAGACCGCTTCTTGGACGAATATAGCCGGACAAGCCGTTATCGATCAGGCCAATAAGACCATCACCGGTAAAGTAGCGCAAGGTACTGGTTTGACCGCTATCACACCTTCCTTCACGGGAAACAACATTGCTTCTTGGACTCCGCAAGGCGCACAAAACTTCTCCAACGGAGCAGTTGAATATACCTTTAGCGCCCCAACAGGCGAAGTGACCGTATATAATGTCACGATCACAGAAGTACCTGTTGTTCATCCGAGCAGCGTAAGTCTGGATAAGACATCTCTAAACCTTCAATTAGGCGGTTCTGCAGACTTGCACGCTACCGTTTTGCCGGCGGACGCTACCGACCCCAGCGTCTCATGGACCAGTTCCGATCCTTCAGTAGCCAAGGTGAACAATGGTCATGTAACAGCTATTGCTGCCGGAACGGCAACAATCACCGTCACCACAACGGATGGCAATAAAACGGCTACATGCTCGGTAACCGTTACGGCCGGCCCTCCTGTGCCTTCTACAACACTGACTCTGCACGGGCCGGAGGTGTACGAAGCCAAAGAGATTGCAGGCGGCTATGGAGGCGAGCTATCAGTTATTGGCGGACGCGAATACGAGGTGTTCTATGCCGGACGATATGACAATGGAGGTACCAAACTCACTATACATGTCAACCCTATTGATAAATCACATGGTGTTACCAAGAACGAAACCTCCAATGCCTATGAAGCGATAGATGGGTGGTTTAAGGGTACAGGTAATGACAAAGGAACGGGGTTTGCTATCCAAGATGAGTTTAATAAAAGCACGGATAGATGCCACAACATGAAAAGTAGCAATTCCGTTGAGATACACATTCAAGGTTACGACCAGTTCTCTTTGTATGGAATGGACAAAAAAATCAATCCTTCTAAACCGTCAGAACATAAAGTATTCAAAGTCCTGATTGATGATGTAGAACAAACGATGGTGCCTTCGACAAGTGCCACTATCCGTCGTTTTGACATTACCACAGGTGAACATGTTATTAAGATTCAGTGTGGAGACGATTGTCTCTTTGGCGGTTTCTCGCTTCGTGTAGCCCAAGAGCCGCGTGTCAAACGAGAGAAGGGTAATGACTCGGCACAAGTCGTTTTAGCAACAACCGCGATTCAACCAATTGTTTATTCCACTAAATACAATAATATTCCAGGCGCTGAGACAAGATTGACATGGATTGGTGCTCAACCAGCAGGTATTGACACCACGATGAGACTTGGTGAACTTAAAGATACTATCATCATTGGAGGTATTGCTAACTGCGAAGCGGGTGAATACAACTATGAAATAGCAGCATACTACAATGACGTTAAGAAAAACAGTTTGACCGGTAAGTTCTTTGTCAAAACAGATATCAAGAGTGTTACATCAACCAATGCTACTGTTTATCAGAACGAGGAGATGGATCAAATCGAGTTCAAATACTACGCACTCTCTGCTGATAGTGTTATTTTGACTTGGACCGGTACAACACCTGCGGGTATAATAGGAAACGGCAATAACGGTACGTACCTCATCGGCGGTACACCGACGCAAACAGGCGAGTACCCTTATTCGATCACCGTACAAGGTACAGACACCACCATTACCGGCAAAATAACCGTCCGCGAGTTGGATTACGGCACTAATCCTGTTCTATACCTCTACAAGAATGAGAACGCGTACGAGTCTGACGGTGTGCGCAATTATCTAAAGGACAATGGATGGAACCCCATTGAACGAAAGGCGAAAAAGGATGGCCTGCGCCCCGACGATCAGTATGCCGTTTATAAGTTGGTGGTGATCTCAGAAGACGTTGATGCAAACAACCCGGAAGTACAGCGGATTATCCAAGAGAATGGCGCTAAACAATCGGTATTAAACCTGAAAGGCTTTACATACGCAAAGGGCGAAGGACTGCTTGGTTGGGGAGATCCCAGCAACGGCGCTATTGACTCTACTAAAAACTCCAAAGCTAAAGGTACCAAGATTAAAATCCAGCATGCTGATCACCCGATTTTCAAGAACATTAGCAATATAAAAGAAGGTGATGAGATTTCTATCCTGAGCAACTACGCGCTACAGGGTGTTATGCCGATTGCTATCGACATGCAATACATCACAGACCAGACGCTTTGTATGGGTACTGCGCCTATTCGTAAGAATACGCTGAATGGTTATTATGACGAAGGAGAATGGGTGGCTGCCATCCATGAGATACTTCCCTCGGCACGAGGCGGAAA
>CADAAF010000175.1 GCA_902785805.1 uncultured Bacteroidales bacterium
AACACCTGTTTTTTAGGCCATTCTTGTTACTTTCGATATATATTCGTATTTTTGCGCGATTTTTACAACAACAAGGACGCTATGAAAGAAGAGACACTTCAAATCAAAGCCGTTCGTTTGACTTGGGACGAGTTGTCGGACGGTCAGCGTGAATTGGTAACGGCAGCCAAGCAGATGACAAGTAAGTCGTACAGCCCCTATTCCCGTTTTTCGGTAGGAGCGGCGGCGCGGTTGGCAAACGGACAAATGGTCTATGGCAGCAATCAGGAGAACGCCGCTTATCCCAGCGGCTTGTGTGCGGAGCGCACTACCTTGTTTGCGGCAAATGCCAATTATCCCGACCAAGCGGTTACCGCTTTGGCTATAGCCTGTTTTACAGGCGGACATTTTACCGCCCGTCCCGGCTCGCCTTGCGGGGGGTGTCGTCAGGTAATGGTTGAGACAGAGCATCGCTACGGACAGCCTATGGAGATCCTGCTCTACGGGGAAGAGTTCGTCTATATCTTCCATAGTGCTGCCGACCTGCTTCCTTTGGTTTTTACGGACTTGTATTGAACGTAAGAGGGCGATATGCATCCCGGCTTGGGCATTAAGAAATTGGACAGGTATATGCTCCGCAATTTTATGGGGCTGTTTTTCCTGACGTTTCTTATCTGCTGTTTTATCCTGTTGATGCAGTTGCTCTGGATGCGTATCAACGACATCGTAGGCAAGGGTGTGGATATATGGATATTGATGGAGTTCCTGTTCTATGCCTTGTTGTCGGTAGTGCCGATGGCTTTGCCGCTGGCTATCCTGCTGGCTTCGCTGATGACTTTCGGTAATCTTGGCGAAAAGTTTGAACTCACTGCCATGAAGTCGGCGGGTATCAGCCTGTTCCGCATTATGCGTCCGTTGATTATCTTCATAGCATTGGTCAGCATAGGTGCGTTCTTCTTCTCCAATAACGTGCTGCCCAAGTCGCAGGTCAAGTTTTGGACGTTGGTCTTTTCGTTGCGGCAGAAGTCGCCTGAGTTGGACATCCCTGCCGGTGAGTTCTATACGGGCATCAACGGCTACAACATCTATGTGCGCAAGAAAAACACCCGCACGGGATTGTTGCGCGACTTGATGATATACGACTACTCGGACGGCTTCCAGAATGCGTCGGTAACGGTGGCGGATTCGGGCAGAATCTGTACCACGGCTGACCAGAAGTACCTGCAACTGACGTTGTATCAAGGCGAGAGTTTTGAGAACCTCAGTCAGGAGGAGCAGCGTGCCACCCGTACGCAGCAGAACGTGCCTTATCGCCGCGAGATGTTCCGCCGCAAGACCTTGCTCATTGAGTTCGACACGGAGTTCACCCGTTACGACGAGTCGGTTCTGAACGACCAGCACGTGAGCAAGGATGTGCGCTCGTTAGTCCATTCGATTGATTCGGTGGGCATGTTGGCAGCGGAGAAGAGCAGGCAGCAGAGCGAAGATTTATACCAAAAGCATTACTTGGGACGCGAGAACATCAATCCGTTTGTCTATCCCGACAAAGATACGGTCTTTGCGGCGTTGGATGTGGACTCGCTGTATGCATCCTTTTCGGTATCCGACCGCCAAAGGGCTTTGCAGCACGCCATCGATCAGGCAAGGCGGTATAAGGACCTCGTGCAGTATAACTCAATCTTGTTAGACGATTATCAGCGTTATATGCGCAAACACGCTATTGAGTTGCACCGCAAGTTCACACTGGCTTTTGCCTGTCTGATATTCTTCTTTATCGGTGCGCCGTTGGGTGCTATCATCCGCAAGGGCGGCTTGGGTGCTCCGATAGTTATTTCCGTGGCGTTGTTCATTGTCTATTATATCATTGACAATGCCGGCTATAAGATGGCGCGTGAAGCATTATGGCCTGTATGGGAGGGGATGTGGCTCTCATCGTTTGTGTTGCTTCCTATAGGTGTTTTCCTGACCTATAAGGCAACGACCGACTCTGCACTGTTCAACCCCGAAGTGTGGATTCGCGAAGCAGAAAAAATAAGGGATAAACTTAAAAAACTATATAAAGAGAATGGACAGAATTGAAGATGCATTGGATGACATCCGTCAAGGCAAGTTTGTTATTGTAGTGGATGATGAGGATCGCGAGAACGAAGGCGACTTCATAACTGCAGCCGAACTGATAACGCCGGAAAAGGTGAATTTTATGTTGCAACACGGTCGCGGCGTATTGTGTGTGCCTTTGCTGGAGGAGCGTTGTGCCGAGTTGGGCTTGATGCACCAGGTGGCTAACAACACATCCATGTTGGGAACACCTTTTACCATCACGGTGGACAAGATAGAGGGTTGCACCACAGGTGTCAGCACAGCCGACCGCGCCGCCACTATCCGCGCTTTGGCAGACCCCGCTTCTACGCCTGACACGTTTGGCCGTCCGGGACATATCAACCCCTTGTATGCCAAGTCTCGCGGCGTGTTGCGCCGCGCAGGACATACGGAGGCTTCGATTGACTTGATGCGCCTCGCAGGTATGCGTCCCACGGCGGCTCTCATTGAGATTATGAACGAGGACGGCACTATGGCGCGTATGCCGCA
>CADAAF010000176.1 GCA_902785805.1 uncultured Bacteroidales bacterium
GGATATAAATGGAACGACAGAAAACTATGTGTTCAGTACTTTAGAAATCCCTCTCAAAGGGATATACACCGCTTCCGTAACAAACTTATTTTCCGGGAGTGAAATTCTTCAGGAAGAAAAAGTACCTATATTCATTTTTCTGGCTATTCCATTAGAGAATAGCACAAGAATTGTAATGGGTTATCATAGAGAACATGTAAATCCCAATATGCCGGAATATATTAAGAGATGGGAGAACGCAGAAAAAAGCCAATTGGGTTATTTACTAACCGGTATATTAACCCAAATTGAGACATGGGGATTAAGTCCATCCTTATACGAACGATTATCAAAAGAAAACATCAAGCAATATCTTGATCTCTTTTCTGAGTCTATTGCATGGGAAGAACAGCCCCCCATTGAAACGATTAACTTATTTGAAGGGATCTTTTAATACTGCCGGAGAGCAAATAATTCTGAAAAAACAATAATAACATATGGCACAACAATTACAAATACGCAACTCAACAGCGGAGTTCTTGATCTTCCAAGCAGAAGACAAGGCACAAGGCGTGCAGGTTTATTATCAAGATGAAATGATTTGGGCGACGCAAGAAGCGATAGCTACGCTTTTTGACAAAGGGCGTTCCTCTATTACTGAACATCTGCGGAATATATTTGAAAGCGGAGAATTAGATCAAAATTCAGTATGTCGGAAATTCCGACACACTGCCGCTAAAATCAACTACCGAGGAATACTCGGATGTTTGAAACGAAGCGAGAAGATGGTCGTTTACAAAATGGAAATAACCACTCAACAAGAGGTATAACCTATGTCCGTATTACAATACAACAAATACATTTGGCTGGTGGATACAATCCGCAGTGCGGGGAAGATAACCAAAGAGGACATCGACCGCAAATGGGTCAGTTCGTCTTATAACGAGAACCATGAGAGCCGGTTCCCGGAACGGACGTTCTTTCGGTGCAAGAACGACATCCTGTCGCTGTTCGACATCGAGATAAAATGCGACCGTGCCAACGGGAGCGTCTATTACATCGAAGATAGCGACAGCAACAGTCAGACCAAACAATGGTTGCTGAGCCAGTTCGCGATGAGTCAGTCGCTGGATGCCAGCCGTGAGTTGCGCGATTGTATCCTATACGAGCCTATTCCTGCCGGTACGGAGTACCTGACAACCATCGTGGATGCCATCCGTGACAGCCGAATGCTGCATGTGACGCACCTGCGTTTTGACAGCACCGAAGCGCCGCATATCTTCTTCTTTGCGCCGCTGTGTCTAAAAGTGTTCAAGCAGCGTTGGTATATGTTAGGGTATGTGGAAGAACTGGTCGATACCGGCAAACCGGCATCCAAAGAACCGAAGATGTATGCCCTTGACCGCGTGCATCATCCAGAGTTGCTGGATCGACATTTCAAACGTCCGAAGAACTTTGATGCGCAAGCATATTTTGCCAATTTCTATGGTGTGTTCTGCGGGCCACAATACAAGCCGGAGTTCATCCGTGCGCGTGTGCAACCGTTGTCGGCGAAATATATGCGGTCACTGCCTTTGCACCACAGTCAAGAAGAGGTGGAGCCGTGCGTGTTTGAGTGGTACATTGCGCCGACGTTGGATTTCATACAGCAGTTACGGACGTACGGAAGCGAGTTGGAGATATTGGCGCCGCAGTCGTTACGGGAAAAGTTTGCAGACGAAGCAAAGGCGTTGAGCAAATTGTATGTATAAGGGAAGCCGCACATGAATGAGCGGTGCATAAACGCTATATAAACCGGCATTAAATGCCGGGAAAATAGACGAAGAAAGAGAAAAGTGCGATTTCGTCGCACTTTTTTTTATTTTTCCATTGTCACTGACGAGTTTTGGCAGTAAGAAGCAGTATCTTTGCAGCCGAAATTGGAGTCATGCCTATCAAGGTACAAAAAAACAGTAAGGGAAAAGAACAATGATGTAGTGAAACGCGCACATATCTATGAATGGTGAACACAACCAATATGCTACGCTCTCGCGTCGGCAGGTTGCGCTCTTTGAGCGTAACCCTGTTTGTGGTTTGTGCTATCGGATTTGCATGGATATGTGTGAGGAGTACGGAGGTATCAACTTTGAACTCCTCGACAGCATTGTGCTGGCTGACAACCTCTGTGAGCAGATCTTGCAAGACCCGTGGAACCTCAATGGGGTTGAATACTACTCCGGCTGGGTGCGCAATAGGCTTGGCAACTCTCAACCAGCTGTCGTCTGCACCTTTGCCACCACCTGCGTCACGCTCTCCTGCATCGAAGGGCTGCCGGAACCCGTTTATCAACTGGCGCACGACTTGCGTGGACTGATAATAGGTGAAGGGAACGAGTTGTATTACAATCTCTCTTCTGCTGCATATCGCCAGGACATCATCCTTACCGCTGATTCCTGCGGTGTTCCGCCACCCAAGCCCGATGCGCTCATACAGATAGAGCAACTAGAGCAAGCCAATGCGCAATTAACCTACGAAGTATCAACATTAAAAAAA
>CADAAF010000177.1 GCA_902785805.1 uncultured Bacteroidales bacterium
TGTTTTTTTTGAAACATTTGAAAGGTCGTGATGCTACACTTGACTCAAGAAGGGGAAAGAACAATAAACAGAAGGAGCACGATCATGAAGAAGAGTAAGATTAAAGTATTGATTATAGCAATGTGTGTAGCAGTCTTTGCGATGATGCCGCTGACAGCGAGCGCCGCAAATACATGCAGCAATATCAGCGGTAACTCAAAATACACGAAAACATTCACTGTAACAACAGGCAAAGGCTTTATTACCGGACAGAGCATCAAGTTCACCCAGTCCAAAGGAACCATCACTGGAATGTGGACAAAGAAAATGTACGCAAGCTACACTATAACCGTTCGTTATGCAAAGAGCGGGAAAGTATATAAGCGTTGTACATGGGATGGAGGAAGCAGCTATAAGCTCAAACTTGGGAAGAACACGAAATACAAAGTTACGCTTCAGCCATATTCATACTACAGTGGCTTCCACACCTGGATCACACCATGCTACTGGAATGTAAGTAAAACAAGACACATCACCCTGTGCCGATAGGAAGCGATCAATGTTGGGCCCTGCAGCAGAGAAAATCTGCTGCAAGGGTCTTTTTTATGTTCGAGCTTTTTTCTGCGTTCATGAGTTTTGTCCACGAGGATACACCGTATCATTTCATAAAGGCAACTTGGGTTTTGCGTTTGCATAGGGGGAACG
Organism: uncultured Bacteroidales bacterium; assembly: GCA_902785805.1. GTDB lineage: Bacteria > Bacteroidota > Bacteroidia > Bacteroidales > Paludibacteraceae > Colicola. The sequence goes on from CADAAF010000177.1 coordinate 685, forward strand.
TCCGTGGACGGCTCAGATTTTTTCTAAAATGCAGAAATATGTGCCGCCACAAAGCACGGTGCAGAAGGACCACTCCGAAGAACCGATCTCACCGCCCCTTTGTTGGCGGAAATCATAGAAATGGAAAATAATGGTTGACATATTTTACCAATTTTGATAGAATATCTTCCGAAAGAGGTATTGCGCGTGGAGATGAGTGTAACTATAAGTATCCATGCGCGGAAAGGAGATACATATATGCCTATGAATCACGATGATAATGAAGTCAGTTTTGAAATCGTCGAAAAGATCGGAGTGCTCTCGACGTATTCAACCGGGTGGACGAAAGAAATTAATTTAGTTCGCTGGAATCAGGGGCCGGCACGTTATGACATACGTGAATGGGATCCTCAACACAGTAGAATGTCAAAGGGGCTGACCTTCGGAGAAAAGGAGATGCGGACACTCATCGACAGCATGAAGAAGCGGAAACGCTACAGTGCGCCGGCAGAGGATCCGGATCTGGAATTGGAAGACGCAGCTTTTGACGGGGTAACCGTTGACGAGGACGGCGTGATACAATCGGAAGCAGAACCGGAGAATGATTCCGAAGACGAAACTTCTGGTGGCGCATCCAATTAGGCGCATCCAATTAGGAAAACCGAGTTAAGAAAAAACAAGTTTGTCAATAGTTTTTATCCCAACTGAACTCTTTTATGAAAAGACCGCATCGCGATAATCCGCCGATGCGGTCTTTTCGTGTATGACGGGCATGCCGTCAATCTGTGGTGAAAGTCCACGCGGGGCGTAGCCAACGACGAACCCCATAGCGACTCCCAAGGTTCAAACCGTGAGGTTTGGGCGAGAAGAAGGGATAGCGAAATCGTAGCCTGACGAACAGAAACCTAATACCAAGGCACATACGGCGGATAAGCGAGCACGTAGTCGTGAAGTCCAAAAGGTTGGCCGTAACCCGTATGCGTAGATTAGGCAGGTAGACGAGGAAAGATTGGCGAGCTTATCCCGTGAGGTCTCACGGACGGAGAAATCCGCAGTAACAACGAACCGTGAGAAGTCAGCCAAGGTCATAGTAGCGTGGAAGTCTCTGTAATGGAGATGGAGCGAAGGACCGAACAATCCAATAGTCAAATGGAACTCTCAAGGCAAGTATCCGTATCCGACGAGAGCAGTAGTAGCGAAGACGTAACGGAGCGAACGACTCACAGGAGGTAGGAGTAAGGATACGAGAGCGAAGGAAGGAAAGGAGACAAATCTATGTCGCAACTCTTAGAGGAGATACTCTCAAGGAACAACATGATGCGAGCGTACAAGCGGGTAGTCGCAAACAAAGGCGCAAGCGGAGTGGACGGGATAACGACTGGCGAGGTCAAACAATATCTCATAGAGAACTGGGAGGATATCCGCGAACGGATCCGAAACCGCAAATACAAACCTCAGCCGGTACGAAGGGTAGAGATACCCAAGCCGAACGGCGGAGTGCGTAACCTCGGGATACCGAGTGTGGTGGACAGAATCATTGAGCAGGCGATAGCGCAAAGACTGACGCCAATAGTGGAACCGCTATTCAGCGACTACAGCTATGGCTTCAGACCAAAGCGCAGAGCACAGCAGGCAGTCATCAAACTGCTCGAATACCTCAATGACGGATACACGTACATCGTGGACATCGACCTCGAAAAGTTCTTCGACAATGTCCCACAGGACAAACT
>CADAAF010000178.1 GCA_902785805.1 uncultured Bacteroidales bacterium
TAATTATCGCTGTACTGGCTGTATCTCGTGTGCGTGAATTGCCATGTATCAAAGATGTCATACGTCTTGGTTCCTTCGGTCGAACAGATGACATTGTTGATAGTGATCCCACCTTCAGGGTTACTGAATGTCGTATATTCGCTGTTATCGGCAAAGCTTACTTTGGTTAATTGCACATTAGCGGAAGTACCGTTTGCGGCTTTGTCTGCAATATCCAATACTACCCAGAACCAGTTATCTCCATCGCGGAGCGTCTGCGCTGTTCCTGCCGTGAGCACAATCTCCGCCGCACTAACTGCTGTCGTTGCCACTTGCGTAGTGGTAGCAAACTGATTGCTTACACCGGTATAATATACTTTGGCGTTCTTGATTTGTGCAGCGGTCTCTCCTGCGTTGAGCGTGAGCGATTTCAGTGCCAATGCCGGTTCTGTATTCACTGTTTGTATATTAAAGCCAAGCAACTGTACACCTGTCTGTGCTGCACACGCAGTCAGCGTATTCTTTGTTACTTGCGCGCCTGTTATTGTCATGGCTTGCGGCGTGAACTCACTGACGACTGCTTCCCAACCGTCGCCTTTCATAGTCTCGGACGGAGTTTTGGTAGCCAGATAAACAGTCAGCGCACCGTCATCGCTGGTACTCTTAATAAGCAGATTGCTCATAGAAGCAGCTTCCACCGTGTAAAGGAGATTTGCTTCGTTAACACTCGTTCCGTTGTAGATTTTTAATACATCTTGGCTTCCAACACCTACTGCAGAAGAATTATAAAACAAAGAGATGGTACTAAAATTGATCTGCACTTTTTTACCGCTTGTAGTCGGGCGGAAAGTAGTGTGTCCCGTGAAACTGTTACTGCGTTTACCCTCTTTACCACCATCGTCATAGAATTGAGTCGGTTGATCAATATCGTACGTGGCATCCTTAGCCATAAGGTACATCGGTTGTACGGTGAGCGTGGTAGGCGTAGCCGGAGTGAACGTAGTGAAATTGCCTACGGTAGCAATGCCTGTAATGTTCACTGCCGTTGTTGTATTGAAAGCGGCAGCAGCAAGGATGTCACCGCCCAAGCAGAAGTTGTTGGCACCGTTACCCAATGCCTGCGGAGTGGTCAATGTGTAGGTATAGACACCGGCGTTCTCGGTAATCGTACCGGCTATCTCTGCAAGACCAGCCACCGAAGCCGCTTGTCCGGCATAGAGTTTGAGGGTCGTCGGGTCAAGCATAGCCTCGTTGCTGCACGTGAAGGTGAACGAACTCAGTTTGTCCGGCGAGGAGTAACCTTCTGTCGTGATACCGAAACCGGCAACACCGACATTGGCTTTACCTGCCCATACTTCGCCATTCACGAAACTGTTGTTACCAGCAGCTGATTTGACGGTCATTGTCTCAAGCAACACTTCTTCTACGGTAGCTTTCCATCCCGGAGAAGCAGTGGAAGAAGGGTCTTTTGCATAAAAGCAGAAGGATAATGAACCATCAGCAGCTCCAGAGGTGAGTGTCGGCATAGGATTGATGACATCTTCTCCTTTGTAATAAGCTACGATTTGAGCGTTGTCCGGAAATTCGTTAACAGAACTTCCTGATGTAGGCCATTTAGACATGGAACTCTCTGCGAACGTACCATCATAAACTTTCAAATAACATTTCCATGCAGTTGTTGCATTGTGATTGTAATTATACAACTCCAAACTTTCAAATGTTACTTTGATGGCATAACCCTCTGTCGCGGGTTGAAAGACAACCGCTGATTGAGAATTGAATGTTGACGATGCGAAACTGCCTGTTCCGGCATTGTCATAGAACGTAATGGGACTTCCTTTTGTGACCGTTTTTGTCACATAGCCCCACTGTGGCATGTTATAATCCTCTGCTACAGCTGTGCCGCCTAACCACGTTAGGGCTAATGCGGCGAATAGAAGGAATCTTCTTTTCATAATACGTATTTAATTTGGTTGTTAATAATGATATAAATATGTCCGTCTTTTAGAATCTTAAAGCATTCGACTTTTGACTTTCGACTTTCGACTATTTCTATGTCGGTCGTCACATCCGGATGGAGGTCTTCACCCCCACTCACTTCTGTTGACAACTCACCTATCCATCCGCACTGCTGATTGACGCCCGTCTGTATTTTGACGAAATGAATACCGGGCAGATTAACCGCATTTAGACATGATATATCTGGTCTGACCGGTCTCTTTATACGGGACGGCATTATCCGGAAGAAGCGTACCGGAATATGTCACTTTGTCTGCCGTTACCCATTTGGGGTAGTAGTCCTGTGAATGATAACGGTTCTTTGCCAAATAGCCTGTTGTGCCGTTTTTATCGCGCCATTTGATATAGGTAGTATCCACCAGATCTTCCGACATCTTGGGCGTTTTCACATGGTCAGCCGGAGTACGGAAATAGGTAATCTCATAATTACGGGTAGAACGGCTGTATTCGGAGCCTGCTATCTCGTACCATTTATCGTCCGGCTGACCGTTCCCGTTGGCATCATAACTGACAGAAATAATGCCCGGTTCCGAACTGCCTCCGTTCTCCGGATGGTTCACGTCCGCATAGAAAGCATTGCCCCATATGCGGAAATCGTATTCACCCGCCACATTCACAATCATATGGTCGAAACCGACCACTACGTATCCTCCCCACCCTCCGAGGGTAATATCGCTGCGAGTCGTACCGCAAATATACTCTCCGGCTTTGCGGCACATAGAGTCCGCGTCATCTCCGTCTTCGTATTCGGGTAATTCGTTGACAAACTGTCCGGGGGCGGGACAATACTCCCACACGCGCGAGATATAAGGACTCTGCGCGTGCGCGGGAGAAAGAGCAGAAAAAGACACAGCATAAAGAGCTGCGATAAATACATAACGCTTCATAATAACTGACAATTGACAATTGATCACAGACAAGCGATTATCAACAATTGACAATTGATGATTAATGTTTGATATACCATTTGTTCTCATGTGCCACACCTTGGTATCCGCGCCAAGAGTATCAGCGGTTCGGTTATGGCAGGTCTTCCGGCTTGTCTCCCTTGTTCCGGCCTTCCCGTCGCATGACAGTGACCATTGAGAACTGGAACTCGGTGTCGAGACTTACGGCTGCGGGACAGCGGTTGATTTGCACAACCTTCCCTTTTAATCTTCAAAACGGAACGCCTTGAAGAACCATAGTCGGCATTTATCTAAATGCGGGTACAAAGATACTGCTTTTTTTTTATATAAGCAAATAAAAAATGCAATTTTTGCTTATTTTTTTTATTTTTCCCCGTTTAGGCTCAATTCGCGAGGCATTTCTAAAAATGCAAAGTGCGCAGGAATATCTCCTGTTCGAACAGACCAGCGCATAGTGCCGTCAGGCGCGAAGCAATAGAGCGTACCCGGTGTGACATAATTTTTGGCATCGGTAAGATAAATATCGCGTGTAAGAGGGTGCACCTTGATTCCGTAGGGTTTCTTGATGTTTTGATCCGTTCCATCGGTGATGAAGTTATCACAAACCACCTTGTGCGTATTGATATCCACGATCGAATACAACACTGAATTTTCCATCGTGACATAGTTCCATGCTGTAGCACATGCATAGAGCGAATCACCGACGATATCAAGATTAGAAACAGCTATATCGAGTTCATCTATCACTTGATCGGTTTTAGGGTCCACGCAATAGAGTTTCGCCGGCACATCATAGTAATCTCCTCTCGAAGTGACCCATAAAAGGCCGTTTTTATCCAACCTCACACGATGTAAGTTAATGGCAACCGGTATGCGTTTTTCTTCCGTAAAAGTAGTGATATTAATCACACTAAGTGTGTTCTCATAGTTCGGTACCATGTATCCGCCTGAATTAGCGACATACATTTTATTACCCACAATAACCAGTTCATCCGGTTGATAGCCTACCAAACATGTGCCAGTTATCTCCAATGTAGCCGTATCAAAACGCGCTACATATCCTATCTGCGCATGCGAGGCATCAAGAGAAACCGGACCGGCATAGGAAGTAATATACCCATATTGACCGTGAAAGCATAAATAACGACAATTAGGGACATCTATCTGCCCTATTCTCTTGGTAGTCTTAGCATCCATGACTTCAATTTTGTTGGAGCAGTTAATTACCGCATAAAGACGCGAACCGTATATCTGCAGGTCATTCCCCACATCGCCTAACTCTTTCGGCACATCCGGATTTGCTTCCGCGTATATAGTCCGGCGATAAGTAGCCGATGTATAGTCATAATAGTCCAATGTGGATTTATTCGATCCCATATTCCCTTCA
>CADAAF010000179.1 GCA_902785805.1 uncultured Bacteroidales bacterium
GGAGCCGCACTGGTGGCGGTATATGGACTGCTCAATCATGACAAAATTGTGGATAGATACTATCAATTGATAGCACAACGCAAGCAACAAACACAAAAGGTATGAAAGACAACTTTGGATTTGTACGCGTAGCGGCAGCAGTGCCGATGATGCGCGTGGCGGACTGCTCGTATAACGTGGAGCAAGTCAAACAACAGATAACGGAGGCCATCGAGGAAGGCGTAGAGATTATCTGCTTCCCCGAACTGACCTTGACGGGATATACCTGCGGAGACTTGTTCTTCACACAACGTCTGCAGCAGAACACCCTGAAAGGCTTGGAGGACGTATGCGACTTCACGCGCGAAAAGCCCATTATCGTACTTATCGGCGCGCCGTTGAAAGTAGATAACAACCTCTATAACTGCGCCTTTGTGATGACGGACGGCGATGTGGTGGGAGTTGTTCCCAAAGTCAACTTGCCTAACACCGGCGAGTTCTACGAGAAACGATGGTTCACGTCGGGACGTGCCGCTCTGCAACATTCAGCCGAAGGCCTCATCCCTCGTATTCCTACCATCGAACTATGGTGTGGAGATGTACCGTTCGGTCCCGAACTCCTGTTTATGACCCGCAACTGTTGCTTTGGTGTGGAGATATGCGAAGACTTGTGGTCTCCCCAGTTGGCTATTCAGGGTGCGGAACTGATTTTCAACCTCTCGTCCAGCAACTGCGTAACGGGCAAGCACGCTTTCCGTCGCCAGATGATTACCCAGCAGTCGGCACGTGTCCATTGCGGATATGTCTATACCTCGTCGGGCATTGGCGAGTCCTCCTCGGACATAGTCTTCTCCGGCTCAACGTACATTGCCGAGAACGGCGAACTATTGTCGGAAGGCGACCGCTTCCAGCACAACTCCTCGATGGTCATTCAAGAGATTGACGTGGAGCGTCTTCGTATTGACCGCCAGCGCAATACCAATTTCACCAAAGACCAGCACGGCCGCTATCGGAAGGTGAACGTCGCTCCCATCGAAAAGGAGGACGCCTATTCCGAACCCGTCCATCGCCATTTCTCGCGTACGCCGTTCCTGCCCGCTCCTGCCGACAGCGATGCTTTTTCGGCAGACGCTTTCGCCATTCAATGCAACGGCTTGGCGCACCGCTGGGAACACACCAATGCCGAATCACTGGTCATCGGTATCAGTGGCGGGTTGGATTCCACGCTGGCTCTCTTGGTGGCTGTACAGACGGCCGACCTGTTAGGATATGACCGTCAGCGCATTATAGGTGTCACAATGCCCGGATTCGGCACCAGCGACCGCACCTACCATAATGCCGTCAGGCTGATGGAGCTCTTAGGTGTTACGCAGATAGAGATTCCTATTCGTGATAGTGTCACCCAGCATCTGCGGGACATCAACCATTCCGGTGAGCAGGACATCACCTACGAGAACGCACAGGCACGTATCCGCACACTCATTCTCATGGACTTGGCTAACGAACGCAACGGACTCGTCATCGGGACGGGCGATATGAGCGAGTTGGCACTCGGGTGGATGACTTATGCCGGCGACCATATTTCGATGTACGGCATCAATGCCGGCATACCCAAAACGATGGTGCAATTCCAGATACGCTATGCCGCCAACTATTGGTATAGTGAGGAGATAACCTCTATCCTGATGGATATCATTCAGACACCCATTTCTCCGGAGCTCCTGCCTACTGACGAGAACGGCGAGATAGCCCAACGCACTGAGGATAAGGTGGGTCCGTATGAACTGCACGACTTCTTTATGTACCATTTCCTGCGGTACGGCTTCACGGCTGAAAAGGTGGCTTACATGGCTTCGTTGGCGTTTGAGGATGCTTATTCGGAGGATGAGATTCGCCATTGGATTGAGGTCTTCCGGCATCGTTTCTATACGCAGCAGTTCAAACGCTCGTGCCAGCCGGACGGACCGAAAGTGATTGGTATCAGTCTCTCTCCGCGGGGCGATTGGCGGATGCCGAGCGATGTGAACGAAATGGAATAGACCATGTTTCGCCGTTGGTTGTCCTTTGTCCTGTTGTGTCTGCCGCTGACTATTGCCGCACAGATTCTGACCCCTGTTCATTGGTCGGGGGTGCGGCTTTCTGAAGATGAGGTTGAACTGACCGCGAGGATGGACTCGTCGTGGCATCTCACCCTCATCAGCGTAGGCGACAGTATGGTGGGCGAGGATTACTACGGCACTTATACGTTCACTGTCCGCCCCGATGACACCATTCGGTATGTAGCCTGCAACGACCTGCAATGCTTGTCCCCGGAGGTCTATGTATGGAGCAGTACATCGGCAGATACGCCTGTTGTACCTGCATCGTCCACTGACTCCCACTCGCTGTTGACCATTTTCCTGCTTGGCTTGTTAGGCGGTTTATTGGCTATCTTCACGCCCTGCGTATGGCCGGTTATCCCGATGACCGTCTCGTTCTTCCTTCATCGCGACAACGGCATACACGGTAAGCGCGATGCCCTGCTCTACGGAACGGCTATCGTACTCATCTACGTCGGCTTGGGACTGCTTATTACCACAATCTTCGGAGCATCTGCGCTCAACCAACTCTCCACATCGGCTGCCCTTACGGAACTAACGATCACCATAAGGCGGAAGCCATGTTCAAGGCGCTCGCGAGAGCTCTGAGGCAGGCGACCGAGGCTGACCCGAGATTCGAGGGTCAGGTGATCTCCACAAAAGGAAGTTTATAATTCATCGGAGGATATGAATATGCTTATTAAAGACACTGATTTTATCGACAAGCCGATACTTGCCAAGGGTAAGGTAAGGAACATCTACGATCTGG
>CADAAF010000180.1 GCA_902785805.1 uncultured Bacteroidales bacterium
ATACAATTGGAAACAGGACGACATCATCAGATACGCTGTCAGTTGGCTGCCATCGGATGCCCTATCAAGGGTGACTTGAAATATGGTGCCAAGCGGAGCAATCCCGATGGAGGTATTTCTCTCCATGCACGTTCTGTAACATTGATTCACCCCGTGCGTAAAGAACCGCTTACAATCACAGCCCCTGCACCAAAGGAGTTCACTACGCTGTTCGGAGAAATACAAAGTTGAAAGTTCGTATCGTCACATTAGGTTGCAAGTTGAATTTTGCCGAGTCAAGTGCGCTGATGAATGAACTCATTCGACGCGGCTATGAGCGTGCAAAGCAGGGAGAACAAGCAGACATCGTCATTGTGAACACTTGTACCGTGACCGATACAGCCGACCAGAAAGACCGTCAGGCAATCCATCGTGTGCGGCGCGAGAATCCCAATGCCAAGATAGTGGTGACGGGATGTTATGCCCGTCTTCACCCTCGGGAAATAGCCGATATGGTGGAGGTTGACCGCGTGGCAAAGAAGCGCGAAGATGTGTTCCAACCTGCCTACTCAAAGGATGACCGTACACGCTGTTTCCTCAAAGTACAGGACGGCTGCAACTATTTCTGCACGTATTGTGCCATTCCTTACGCTCGCGGACGAAGCCGCAACCCCTCTATCCGTTCCGTCTGCGAGCAGGCTATGACCGCTCTCAACGAAGGAGCGAAAGAGATTGTGCTGACAGGCGTCAATATAGGCGACTTCGGACGAACTACGGGTGAGCGTTTTATCGACCTGCTGCAAGCATTGGACACTCTGCCTTATGATGACACCTACCGTTTGCGCATCGGTAGTGTAGAACCCAATCTGCTTTCATACGAAATTATTGACCTTGTGGCGCAGTCGAAACACATTGCCCCCCATTTCCATATCCCTTTGCAGTCGGGTTCTGATGAAGTGCTGCGGATAATGAACCGCCATTACGACACGGCTTTGTTCCGCGAGCGGGTTGCATATATCCGCAAAGTACTGCCATACGCCTTTATCGGAGTGGACTGTATGGTGGGTGTACGGGGCGAGACGACGGAACGTTGGGAGCAGTATGTCGAATTTATCCAATCGCTGCAGGTCAGTCAGTTGCATGTGTTCACCTATTCCGAACGTGCAGGAACCCGTATGCTGACGATGGACTTGCCTGTTATTCCGATGACGGAACGTCACCGCCGCAGTCAAGTGTTGCACGGCATAAGCGAGGACAAATTGCAGGCTTTTTACGCCTTGTGTTCGGATATGCCTCAAACCGTACTGTGGGAGGGAAAGAACGACCACGGAGTAATGTACGGCTTTTCGGAAAACTATATCCGACACTCGCGCCCGTTTGACAAGAACAGAATCAACACCTTCGAGCAGATCTCTGCTCAATGCAAATAGAAGACGGTGTACAGGTCAAAAGTTTGCGATTTGTAAGATTACAACTCAGTCATCGAGTCAACCTTTTTCAGGTTTAGTCAGTCAACCGATTGCGGTTGCGTTCCTGTTCATTCGTCGTTCATTTCCCGTTCATTTCCCGTTCAAATGCTGTTCAAAAGGTCCCTTCATGGCAGTATTCATCGAATACGAGGGCGCTTTTAATTCCACACAAATCTATTTGTATATTTGAAATAAAGCAGTACCTTTGCGCTTGCAAACAACGAAGCCTCGTTTATGAACGTCGAAGAGATTCGCGAGTATTGCCTTTCGTTAGGCACGGATGTGGAAGAGAAACTGCCTTTTGTCAAATTCAAAAACGGCGAAGGAGTGCTGGTTTTCTATGTGTGCGGGCACATGTTCTGTTTCTTCGATTTGAATGATTTTCAGGTTATTTCGCTCAAGTGCCAGCCCGAACGGATAGATGAACTGAAGGCGCAATACGATTGTATCGGTAATCCGTACAACGAGTCGCCGAAACATTGGATAGGTCTTGACCCGCATACTTCGCCGGACGACTTGACACACGACCTCATCCGCAATTCGTACGAGATTGTCAAAGCGAAATATAATAAGAAGAAATAAAACAGATGACGCGAGAGAAAGAGATTATACGAATCACCCTATGGGGTAGCGTGGTTAATGTGGCATTAACTGCCTTGAAGTTCGTGGCGGGAAT
>CADAAF010000181.1 GCA_902785805.1 uncultured Bacteroidales bacterium
GGACAACACCCGTTATGTTGAAACCAATGATATCCGCTTTACCGACGTTCTCCGCTATGGTATTGACCACGGGCGAATCTCGAAAGACAACTACTCCCTGCGCTGGCAGGCCGACTACCAGGCTTCTGACAAACTGACCCTCGGCACTTACGTGATGTATGCCGACGGCGAGCGCCGTCTGGCCATAGACGGTCTTTATGACTTTCAGCCTAAGACTCCCTTGTCTGTCAGCAACATCGACACGCAGACCCGACGACAGGAAGACACCAAGACGTGGGCTGTGAATGTCAATGCAGGATACAGGAATCAGGAGACGGGGCTCAAGGTAGACTGCAATCTCGACTACTACAGGATGAGGATGGGAGATGCCCGTCATTCCCTCAGTAGCGATATATATGTCGGAAACAGCCTTTACAGATTCAACGTCTGCAAAAGTTTCGCCCATAGCTAACAACTACTCCGCAAAGGTTGATGTCAGTTACAAAGGCTTTCGGCTTGGCAGTCAGTATGCCTATACCCGTAGTCTTCTGGGTCTGTCTTATACGGGGTCCAGTGTGTCGTACGATAGGGTCTCTGCCACCTACGATGAACAGGTGCTGGCAGGCTATCTGGAATACGACAGGACATTCGGCAGGGCATGGTCCGTGAATCTCGGAGGACGCTATGAGCATACATGGACCAAGGGCGAAAATAAGCCAATAGCAAATGAGAGCCATACTGACTACGGGAAACTGTTCCCCTCGCTCCGTGTCGGATACAACCCCAGCCAGTCGCACGCCTTCAGCTGGAGTCTCAGCAGCCGTATCACCCGTCCGAACATCATCAACCTCAATCCCAACAAGGTGTGGAGAGATGTCAACCACGAGTCTTACGGCAATCAGAACTTGAAGCCGGTCAGGTTGTTCCAGCCATCGTTGATGAACTGGTCGATGGTGCGGTTGGTGGCATGGTCGAGAAAAGCGCGGTCGTGGCTGACCAACAGCACGGCACTCGGACTCTGCGCCAAGAACTCTTCCAACCACTGAATACTCTCTATATCAAGGTGATTAGTAGGCTCGTCTAACAGGAGCAAGTCGGGATGACGAAGCAGAATCTTCGCCAATTCAATACGCATTCGCCAGCCGCCGGAAAACTCGCTGCAAGCACGCTCAAAATCCTTTCGCTCAAAGCCTAAACCGATTAAGGTCTTGTCCATCTCTGCGACAAAACGCGCTTCGTCTTCGCCTCGGAAAATAGTCATTACCTCCTCTTTGAGCGTGCGGTTGTCTGTGAAAAGCATCACTTGCGGCAGGTAGCCGATTTGGATGTCGCTGTCGCGGGATATATGTCCGGCAGACGGTTCATACTCGCCTGCCAACAATCGGAGTAGAGTCGTTTTGCCGGCTCCGTTCTTGCCCACAAGCGCAATGCGGTCTTTCTTGTGAATCAGGAAAGAGATGTCGTCCAACACGGGACGCGAAGAAAATTCTATGGAGAGGTGTTCTACGCTTATCATTTTTTATCTACATCGGTATATCGCCTCGCCTGATTTCGGCGTTTTCTATTATCTGCTTGAGGCACTGACCTGTATAACTCTTTTCGCAGTTCATTATGTCTTCGGGTGTGCCGGTTGCCACAATCTGTCCGCCCTCATTACCACCTTCGGGACCGAGGTCGATGACATGGTCGGCTGAAAGAATAATCTCGGGGTTATGCTCTATGATGAGTACGGTATGTCCGCGCGAAATCAAGCGGTTCATCGCCAAAAGCAGCACGCGTATGTCTGTATGGTGCAGACCTGTGGTCGGCTCATCGAAGACGAACATCGTCGGAAGGCTATTCTCTTCTGCCAAGAAAGAAGCCAATTTAACACGCTGACTTTCACCGCCGGACAGGGTAGAGGACGATTGCCCTAAACGTAGGTAGCCGATACCTACGTCTTGCAGCGGACGAAGACGTTGTACAATGCGGTTGCAAGAAACATCCTCAGAGAAGAAGTCAATGGCTTCGTTGACAGTCATCTGAAGAACATCATAGATATTCTTACCTCTATAATGTACATCCAAAATATCTTGCTTGAATCGCTTGCCGTGACAGTGTTCACATTCCATCACAATGTCAGCCATAAACTGCATCGAGATGGTGATAGTACCTTCTCCTTGACACTCCTCGCAGCGACCTCCGGGAGTGTTGAAGGAGAAATGCGCGGGTGTGAATCCCATCTGAAGCGATAGTTGTTGCGAGGCAAACAGACGGCGTATCTCATCGTAGGCCTTCAAGTACGTAACGGGATTGGAGCGCGATGAGCGGGAAAGCGGGTTTTGGTCAATGAACTCTATGTCTTTGAGTAGGTGCAGGCTGCCTTGCAAGCGTCCGAAGTCGCCTGTTCGTTCGGCTACACCATCGTAATGCTTTTTGAGAGCAGGGTAGAGCACCTTGCTTACCAACGACGATTTGCCGCTGCCCGAAACGCCCGTCACAACGGTCATCACGCCAAGCGGAAAACGGACGGTCAGGTTCTTGAGGTTGTCGTAGGTGAATTTCTCCAATTGCGGCTTGCCTTCATAGGTAATCTTGCCGCCGTTCGTACCGGCTCCCGGACCTATCTCCACGATATGGTCTGCGGCACGCTGTATCTCGTCATCGTGCTCTACAACCACAATCGTATTGCCCAAGTCGCGCATCTGTTGGAGCACGTGAATAAGGCGATGCGTATCTCGCGGATGCAGTCCGATACTTGGCTCGTCTAATACATACAATGACCCTACCAAACTGCTGCCTAACGACTTGGCAAGGTTGATGCGCTGACTCTCGCCGCCGGACAGAGTGTTGCTCATTCGGTTGAGCGTCAGGTAGTTCAGCCCTACATCGTGCATAAAAGTAAGCCGATTCTTGATTTCTTGCAGCAGGCGGTCGGCAGTCTGTTGGTCGGTCGAATTAAGAATGAGATTGTCAAACCACACTTTGAGTTCACTGATGGGCATCCGGCAGAGGTCGGTGATGGACTTGCCGCCTACTTGTACGTAGGTTGCCTCTTTGCGCAGGCGCATACCCATACAGTCGGGACAGATACTCTTGCCGCGATAGCGAGCCAGCATTACGCGGTACTGCAATTTGCTATATTGCTTCGACTCCAATTCGCGGAAAAAGTCATTCAGTCCGTGAAAATAGCGGTTGCCTTTCCAAAGCAGGTCTTTTTGCTCTTGTGTCAGGGCATAATAGGGCGTATGAATAGGAAAATTGAATTCCGAAGCACTATATAGCAGTTCATCGTTCCACTGACTCATTTTTTCGCCGCGCCAGCAGGCTATTGCACCTTCATAGACGGATTTGGATTTGTCGGGTACCACCAAGTCGGGGTCTATACCTGTCACGTTGCCGTATCCGCCGCAAGTAGGGCATGCGCCCAACGGGTTATTGAAGTCGAACAAGTGTTCGCTTGGCTCAATAAACACGATGCCGTCCGCCTCAAACCGC
>CADAAF010000182.1 GCA_902785805.1 uncultured Bacteroidales bacterium
TCTTATTGCCGTCGCACAGGCCGGTTTTTACCGATTGGATTTAATGGAAACAAATAGCGTAGATATTACCGCTCAACTCTTTGCTTTACAAGACAAGGCGTATGCTGACTTCCAAAGCAAGTTGCTGCCGAATATTCCTCGAGAAGCTATTATCGGCGTTAGGACACCGGACTTGCGCAAAATGGCGAAGCAAGTCAGTAAGACTCCTGCTGCGCAAGAGTTCATACAAGCCTTGCCGCATCGCTATTTTGACGAGAACCAACTGCACGCGTTCATCCTGTCGGAAGAGAAAGATTTCAACACCTGTATCGCTAATCTGGAGTTGTTCCTGCCGTATGTGGATAACTGGGCTACCTGCGATCAGTTATCGCCTAAATGCTTTAAGAGACATACACACGAACTATTGCCCTATATCCGCAAGTGGTTGAAGAGTAGGCACACTTATACCGTCCGCTTCGGAATGGGGATGTTGATGCGCTATTACTTGGATGGGGAGTTTAAGCAAGAGTACTTGGAATGGGTCGCTTCTGTTAAGAGCGACGAGTATTACATCCGCATGATGCAGGCATGGTTCTTTGCCACAGCGCTTGCAATATATCCATGGACGCACAACAAGGCTATCCAAAAAGCCACCGAGAGTTACCGTATAACTGCTGAACAAAAGGAACTATTAAAGACTTTGCGAATGAACGCACAGGCATTGAAAGAAGTCGCCTCATGCGGGAGAAAGACAAATAGGGGCGACTTTATATTTCGGAATAACGAACATAATCAAGCGGGTTTGCTCTTGTAGTAAGGGCAAACCCGCTTGATTGTTGTACTTAACTAAACTGAACTTGAACTGAACAAGCAGTCAGTTTATTGTATTCGGTCGCTTATTGTATTCTGTCGCTTATTGTATTCTGTCGCTTCCGAAATAGGGTTGCAACGCTTTCGGTAGCATAATGCCTTCCGGTGTTTGGTTGTTCTCTAACAGAGCCGCCATTATACGGGGCAATGCCAATGCCGAACCGTTAAGCGTATGTGCCAACTGCACTTTCTTGTCTGCATCGCGATAGCGGCAGTGAAGACGGTTAGCCTGATACGTATCGAAATTGCTGGTTGAGCTGACTTCCAACCAGCGTTGCTGTGCTAATGAATATACCTCGAAGTCGTAGCACAATGCCGCTGTGAAACTCATATCGCCACCCGACAGACGCAGAATACGATAGGGTAGTTCCAGTTTCTTGAGCAGTGACTCAACGTGGTCGAGCATCTCCCGATGGCTCTGTGCACTATGTTCAGGCGTATCGATACGCACTATCTCTATCTTTGAGAACTCATGCAGACGGTTCAGTCCGCGCACGTCCTTGCCGTAACTGCCTGCCTCGCGACGGAAACACTCGGTATAAGCACACATCTTGACAGGCAACTGCTTCTCGTCCACTATCTCATCGCGATACAGATTCGTCACAGGCACTTCGGCAGTAGGTATCAAATACAAGTCATCCACTTCGGCATGGTACATCTGCCCCTCTTTGTCGGGCAGTTGTCCCGTACCGTAACCCGATGCCGCGTTCACTACTGTAGGAGGCATAATCTCTGTATATCCTGCCTTGGTCGCCTCGTCAAGGAAGAACTGGATAAGGGCACGTTGCAGGTGTGCGCCTTGACCCGTATAGACAGGGAAACCCGCACCGGAGATCTTCACACCCAGGTCAAAATCTATCAAGTGATACTTTTTTGCCAAGTCCCAATGGGGAATCAGTTCGGATTGTGCCTGCGGATTATAGGTCTCTTTCCAGTCGCGCAGAGCAATGGAAGCCCCCTCTGCGGCAAATGCTTTGTCATTGTCTTGACACAGTACCTCCACACCGTTGCCTGCCTGCCACCCGCCTACTTTGACAGCAAGATTGTCGTCTGCCGTTGCACCGTCGGGTACAATAGAGTAGGGGACATTGGGTACAGCAAGAAGAGTGGTGCGAAGGCGGTCTTCTGCTTGCGCCATTTCGCCTTCGTAGGTCCGTATGTCTTCTTTGAGTTGGGCTGTTTGTGCTTTTACTTGTTCGGCTTGTTCGCGTTCGCCCTTTGCCATCAGTGCGCCGATAGACTTTGACAAGGCGTTCATCTGCTGCGAAGCATTGTCTTTCTTCTGCTGTGCAGACTTACGCTCTTGGTCTATAGCAATAACGCTCTCGATAATCTCGCGAGCGTTATTGAAATGTTTCTTCTCCAAGCCGGCAATGATGGCATCTTTGTCAGCAAGGATTTGACGTAAAGTGAGCATAGTTTAGCCTTGTACAGGTTGAATGCTGACAAACGACTTGTTGTTGCGTTTGCGAGTGAATGTTACCACGCCGTCGGTAAGTGCATACAGTGTATGGTCGCTTCCCATACCCATATTCTCACCGGGGTTGTGAACTGTACCACGCTGACGAACGATGATGTTTCCGGCTTTTGCCATTTGTCCGCCAAATATCTTAACGCCTAAACGTTTGCTTTCTGATTCACGGCCGTTCTTTGAACTACCGACACCTTTCTTATGTGCCATAATCTTGTGTGTTTAGATGTTTTGAATTGTTAG
>CADAAF010000183.1:0-1486 GCA_902785805.1 uncultured Bacteroidales bacterium
GGGAATGTGCTACTTCTCCAACGAGCCGGATATGTGCTATCTCTTTGAGCAGGCAGGCCGACAGTTCAACCTCAAGCAGGCCGGCGAGTTTTACGCCACAATGCCCAAGGAAGAGTTGATGCAGATGATGGCCCAAGACCCAATACTTCGCCGCGATTGGGACGACAAATACGGCGACCGAATGCAGAAATTAGTCTTCATCGGGCAACACCTTGACCGCGAGACCATCGAGAAGAACCTCGATGCCTGTCTGGACTGAAACAAATGACAATAAACAGAAATACAAATATAGAACAACTATGAAAGTCAATTATCTGAACAAGAGACATATCGGTCTCAGTGAAGAAGAGAAGAAAGAGATGCTTGCCGAGGTGGGCGTTGAGTCGGTTGAACAGCTTATCGAGCAGACAATGCCGAAAGACATCCTGCTGAAAGAGCCTTTGGATCTGGATGAGCCTCTGACAGAACAAGAACACTTGGACAGCATAGCTGACATGGCAGCCGAGAATATGCCCTACAAGAGCCTGATAGGTCGCGGCTGGTACGGTACAATCACCCCCGCCGTGATAGCCCGCAACGTGCTTGAGAACCCCGTATGGTACACCTCTTACACCCCTTACCAAGCCGAGGTAAGCCAAGGCCGTTTGGAAGCATTGTTCACATTCCAGACGATGGTAAGCGACCTGACCGGTCTGCCCCTCGCTAACTGCTCCCTGCTGGACGAAGCCACTTCAGCAGCCGAAGCCGTGACTATGATGCGCAACCTCCGTACGCGCGAACAGGTGAAGAACAACGTAAGGAAAGTGTTCGTGGACGAGAAAGTGTTTGAGAACACAATGAGCGTTCTCCACACCCGCGCCAAAGGTCAAGGTATAGACATCGTGGTAGGCAACTACGCTTCATTCGAGCCGTCCGCCGAGTATTTCGGTGCGCTTGTCCAACTGCCCAATTCGGACGGTAGCATAGAGGACTATGCCGGCTTCATTGACGATTGCCACAAGGCTGGAATGAAAGTGACCATAGTAGCCGACCTGATGGCAATGGCATTGCTTCGTCCGTTGGATGCCGACATCATGTGCGGAACGGCACAACGTTTCGGCCTTCCGATGGGCTTCGGCGGTCCGACCGCAGGTTATATGGCTACCCGCGACGAGTTCAAGCGCGATATGCCCGGACGTATAATCGGCCTGAGCAAAGACACCTACGACCACCCCGCATACCGTCTCGCTTTGCAGACCCGCGAACAACACATCAAACGCGAAAAAGCCACTTCCAATATCTGTACCGCTGAGGCTCTCTGCGCAATGATGGCAGGCTTCTACGGCGTATATCACGGTGCAGAAGGCATTCGCGAGATAGCCGAAGGTATTCACGGACGCGCTGTTTATCTCAACGAACTGATGCAGGCTTACGGCATACAGCAGGACAACACCGAGTTCTTCGATACCCTCCGTTTCCACGTCAAAGACGTACACGCACTGCAAGA
>CADAAF010000183.1:1507-2519 GCA_902785805.1 uncultured Bacteroidales bacterium
GGTATCAGCCTTGATGAGACTGTGACGCTGGACGATATGAATAACCTCATCGACCTCTTTGCCGAACTGACCGGTAACCAACCGCAATACGAGCAGTCGGAAGATGCGTTTATGGGGCTATGGGCTATTGACGAGAGCCGCGTCCGCGATGTGGATTATATGCAAGCTGAGGTATTCAAGAAATACCACACCGAGACAGAGATGATGCGCTATATCAAGCGTCTTGACCGCAAGGATATCAGCCTTACTCATACGATGATACCGCTTGGCAGTTGTACCATGAAACTGAATCCTGCTGCGGCTATGATGCCTATCACGATGCCGGGTTGGATGGCTGTTCACCCACTGGCTCCTCAAGACCAGACGGAAGGCTTCAACGAGATGCTGGACGAACTGCAGAACCAGTTGGCTTCTATTACAGGCTTTGCTGCTTGCAACCTGCAACCCACCAGCGGTGCTGCCGGCGAATATACAGGTCTGGTGACCATTCGCGAGTACCTGCACCGCAAGGGACAGGACAACCGTACGGTGCTGCTCATTCCCGCATCGGCACATGGTACAAACCCCGCTTCGTGCGTACAGGCAGGTTTCACGCCCGTAGTCATCAAGTGCGATGAGAACGGCAATACCGACCTTAACGACTGGCGCGAGAAAGCCGAAGCCAACAAAGACGTGCTGGCAGGCTGTATGATTACCTATCCTTCCACCCACGGTATCTTTGAGATGGCTATCCGCGAGATGTGCGAGATTATTCACAAGAACGGCGGTCAAGTCTATATGGACGGCGCGAATATGAACGCCCAGATCGGCTATACCAATCCCGGATTTATAGGGGCTGACGTTTGCCACCTCAACTTGCATAAGTCGTTCGCATCGCCTCACGGTGGTGGCGGTCCCGGTGTGGGAGCCATCTGCTGCGCCGAACACCTTGTCGAGTGTATGCCTACCGAGGACAACAACCGCGTTTCGTCTGCCCTCTACGGTAACGCCAATATGGCTCTTATCTCCTACG
>CADAAF010000184.1 GCA_902785805.1 uncultured Bacteroidales bacterium
GCCTGGCGGTTTTCAATATAATAGCGCAGACCAGCCGTCGTCGGACCGACATAGTTTCCGTTTGAGGTGATCTGATACGCCTGATAATTCTCCGTTCCGTTTGCATAGAGCGTTACGTTCTGACCTTCATTACCCAAGTTAACGGTAGTATGCCAGCCGAAGAACTCTTTCTCCCACGGGCTGTAGTTAGGCGGGCAGTGACCGTCACCGCCGTACGCACCGCCGTCCATTACATCCCAATCGCTAGGAGTAAGACACTGTTCATAGTTGGTACCGTAGTTGGTGTCATAGAAATCAGGCAAACCCATTACGTGACCGAACTCATGACAGAGCGTACCAATACCGCCCAAACTATTACCGGACATTTCACCCGACATGGCGTAGTTCTCGATCTTCTTACCGCCAAGCGTACGCTGTGCGCTTGTATAGGTGCAAGAACCATAGCTGATAGCAGAACTTACTTCCCAGTTATGTGGCCAGATGGTCTCGGAAGTACCACCGTCTGCTTGACCCTTACCGGCATAGATGACATAGACGAAATCTACGTATCCATCGTTATCGGAGTCATAGTCTGCCCAATTGATATTGAATTGCTCGTCCGCTAAGCGGCAACCCTCAACAACAGCATCGGTAGCATGTTGATCATCACCCTCTTTCTGACCGGATTTATCGGTTCCATAATAGGCCACATTGCGGCTCAAAGTCACAGGACCAAAGACATCAAACTGCGGACGATATGCTCCGTTGGATTGATCTGCAAAATACTGACCTGAGCTCGTCAAAGGTAGCCTGGGTATGACCGGATTGCATGGACTTGTCGCTGAAGTTCACCAAAATAACGACCCCTTTGGGCGCGAGATTCGGGGTGACACCCACATCCTTGCGTTGACGACGTGCTACACCTTTCGCACGACGTGCTTTCGCGACGTCTGCCGTTGGAGCTTCACCAACTTCGACATACATTCCGTTGATCTCACGTACCTCTTTTCCGTCACGATTAATCATGTAATGATAAAACTCATCACCCACTTGTTGAATTTCGATGGTTGTTCCATCCGCTTGTGTGCGTGTTTGCCATCCGCGACGAGCGGGTACAGCATTTGCGACTAATACAAAACCGCAGAGTACTACAATTGAAAATAATCGTTTCATTTTATACAATTCTTTAATGTTCTATTTTATATTGAGCGTGCAAAGGTACTGCTTTTATTTGACATGTGCAAATTTGTATGTGTAAAAATTGACGAAATTTGCAGAAAACCTAAAATTTACACCTTATTATTTTACACCTTATTATTTGCACATGTGCGAAATATATAGTATCTTTGCCGAGTTTTTTTTTTTTTTTTTTAGACAACACTATATATTTAAAAACCAACTTTTCGTTTAACTAAAAAACAAAACACATGAAAAAATTTTTCACATTAGTTGCTGCTGTGATGGCAAGTATGAGCCTGATGGCAGAAACAGAAACACATCCGTCCAGTGCGACATCCAGTGAAGCCATTACCGGTACCAGTTATTCTATCGCTGGTGATTACATTGCCGGAGTTGGTGGAACCAAAGCCGGAGACATGCAGACCAAAGGTATTAAATTCCGTCTCAACAAACCGGTCGGAGACATTGCTAATGCAGTTGAATTCGTAGTAACGGATGGTTATATCATTGAGAATATTGCTTTCTGCGGTCACGTAAACGACAACAGTAAGACTTCCACAATCACGCAAGTTCTCGTAGATGGCGTTGATATCCAGGCAACTGCCGTTAATCTTCCTTCCAAATCCAGCAGCGTATCTTTTGATTATAACGTAAATGCCACCTCCAGCATTGTTTTCGTATTCAGCGGAACCGGAACACAGGCCAACTTGGAATACACGATTACTTATTCTGTAGGCGAACCTTCCACGGATCCGGAACTGAAGGTCAACAAAGAGAGTTTGACTTTAGCAGCTACAGCGGCTAAACCGTCAGATGAGACTACCGTTAAATTCACAGGTAAAAACCTCACTCCGGGTATCTATAACCTGACCGTTCCAACCGTAGCCGGTCTGACCGTTAACCCGACTTCTGTTACCGTAGGCGAGGATGGCAAACTGAATGCAGAGATCACGGTCGCTTACGCAAGTGCTGTGGATGTAGAGGCTGCTTCTGCCAACATCAGCCTTACGATCGGCGAACTCAGCAAAACCGTAGCTGTCAACTACTCCGCAGATATGAGCAAGAGCTACCTCACGCAGTCCATCAACATCGAACAATGGGTAATGGACAACGGCACAAACACCAACGCCTTTAAAGCCGTTCTGGATGCCGCTAACGTTGAGTACAACAATATCGATGCCCTTGACTCTCTCAACGATGACTATTCCAAAACCAACCGTAACTATG